>CAVKKO010000084.1:0-8253 GCA_963656905.1 Bacteroidaceae bacterium
GAACTTGCCGGGGTAGCTCACGACGTCCCCGCAGGCGAAGATCCCGGGGCGGCTCGTGCTCATGTCGAACCCGACCTTCACCAGGCCGTCGTCGGTGAGCTCCATGCCCCATGCCTTCAGGTCGTCCAGGTCCGCGGAGATCCCGATGTTGATGACCGCGAGGTCGGTGGGGATTACCGTCTCGGTGCCGTCCTGGGATACGGTCACGGACTCCACCTTGTCGGTACCGTTTATGGAGACGAGGTTTGCGTTCATGACCTTCCTGATGGCGCTCGCATCCAGGCGCTCGACCGTAGACTCGTCGGCCCTGAAGTCGGGCCTCCTGTGGACGATGGTCGTGTCCGTGACGGAGTCGGCGATGAGGGCCATGTCGATGGCGCTGTTGCCGCCTCCGAACATCGTGACCTTCTTGCCGACGAGCTCCTCCTTGGCTGGGAGGATGTACGTCACTCCCTTCCCGGTGAGCTCCTCTTCTCCGGGGCAGCCCATCTTCTTGGGCTTGAAGCTTCCCATTCCGATGGCGACGATCACCGACTTGGCCTCGTAGGAGCCTTTGTTGGTGACGACGATTAGCTTCTCGTCCCCGTTGTCGATCCTCTCGACCTTCTCGTTCTCGTGTATGTCGCATTCCACCGATTCGGCCTGGGCATAGAGCCTGTCCGAGAGCTTCCTCGCCTGGATGGTCTCGAATCCGGGGTAGTTGTGGATACCTTTCTCCGGATACAGGGACACGAGCTGCCCTCCGACACGGGCCGAGTCGAGGATGAGCGTCTTCATCATCTTCGATCTGGCGTAAATTCCGGCCGTCAGCCCAGCACATCCGGCCCCTACGATGACCACGTCATAGCACATTGAGACCACGCAATCATATCTGTGTATAAAAATGTGACATACTGAGATTGCGATTGCTGGCCACCGCCAGGCGCGTTCTGTATGAAATCCGCTTTTTAGCTACGAATATCGTAACAGTACTGCAAGATTCCGTCAACTCGGGCAGAATGCTCCGTTAGATTCGTCCCAGCACTGTTCGAGAAGGCCCGCACAGGGCAGACCCATGATGAACGGCTGGAAGAAATCCTCAAACAACCGAACAGTTTGTCCTCAAACAACCGAACAGTTTGTCCTCAAACAACCGAACCATTTAGATACTGTAAACAGGATTCACAAATGGCCAGAATCATGAAAGAATACATGCCCAGAATCGTCGATGGGATCCTGGATTTCAAGCTCAGGAGCAAAGGCGCAGTATAGATCCGCGGACCCAAATGGTGCGGCAAATCTACCACAGCCGCAAGGGTATCCAAGACAATCATCATGATGCAGGACGAGTCGACGAGAGAGGACAATATCAATCTCGCCAAAGTGAATCCGTCTGGATTCCTCAAAGGCGACACGCCCCTGCTGATAGATGAATGGCAGACCATCCCGTTCATCTGGAACCAGATACGCTTCGAAGTCGACAAGAGAGACGAATTCGGGCAATTCATCCTGACCGGATCCAACATGCCTAGGAAAGAGGACATGGCGTATCAGCACAGTGGCACGGGCAGAATCACAGACCTGGTCATGCGCCCCATGTCTCTCTTCGAATCCGGAGAGAGCAGCGGCTCCATCTCGCTGAAAGGGCTCTTCTCCGGCATCGAGCAGGAGCCTGCCCGCCACGGCCTCAGCCTAGAAGATTATGCGTTCCTGACCGCGAGAGGAGGCTGGCCGAAAGCCGTGGGACTTGACAGGGACATCGCATTGCAGCAGGCAATCGACTATTATGACGGGATTGTGAACGGAGACATAACGAACCTCGATGAGGTCCCCCGCGACCCGGAAAGGCTCCGTCTGTTCCTGCGCTCCTATGCGAGGAACTGCTCTACCGGATCAACCTATCCTACAATAAGAGAGGACATGATTGCCAACGACGGCGGTTCGATAGATACCGACACCATAGCATCGTATGTGAAGTCGATGACCAGGCTGTTCGTCATCGAAGAATCGGAAGCATGGAACCCCAATCTCAGGTCCAAAGCGGCCATCAGGACATCGAATACGCGCTATTTCATGGACCCGTCCATAGCCTGTGCGGCCCTGGGGGCCGGTCCCGAAGGGCTGATCAAGGACCTCAGGACGTTCGGGCTCCTGTTCGAGAACCTCTGCATCAGGGACCTCAGGATCTATTCGGAGCCGTTAGGGGGCACGGTGAAGCACTTCAGGGACTCGAACGGACTGGAGGCGGACGCGATCATCACCCTCCGCGACGGGTCCTGGGGTGCTGTGGAGGTCAAGCTAGGAGGGCAGGACTTCATCGATGAGGGGGAGAGAAACCTCCTGAAGCTCGCATCCTCCATCGGAGACGGCATGAAGAAGCCCTCGTTCCTGATGCTGCTCACAGCCACGAGCATCGCGTACCGCACGGAGAACGGCGTATGGGTGGTCCCGCTGGGCTGCCTCGGGCCGTGAAAGAGCAGGAGATTGGACACGATTTCCTGGTTCCGCATGAACCATAATATACCGCCCATCTGGATTCATCACCCGGAGGTTGCAAATGGGATCTGACGAAGTCTATTCTGAGACGCTGATGAACATCATCATGGATGTGATCGACGACATCATAGTGATCCACGATTCGGACCATACCATCGTGTGGATGAACAGGGCCGGAGAACGCGCGTTCGGGAAGTGCGTGGACGATGTAATAGGGACGAAGTGCTACCACCTATTCGGCAGCACCGTGCCGTGCTCCGACTGCGTGGCGACGGTGACCACCATCGGCGGCCCCGTCAACACCAGCGTCAAGCGCAGGGTCATCCCCGCCACCGGCAAGGTCTGCGACTGCTCCGTTGTGCCTCTATTCAAGAACGGCAAGCTGGAGCTCGTGGTCCAGCACCTCAGGCCGGTCTGCCAGTGCCCCGACCAGGCCTGAATCCGTCGCAAGGATTAATATCGAGTCAGCGGATGCAGGTCGCATGTTCGAATTCGTAGATGGATTCTGGTACTTCGTCTTCGTCGGGGCGGCCTATCTGGCCATCCTCGCCATCGCCAACATCAAAAGGGCAGACGCCGAATGAGGTTCTCACATGGTTCAAATGACCGAGCCCGTCGTCAGGATGATCAAGCATCCCGGCACCAACAAGGTCATGACGACCGTCTCCCCAGAAGGGGAGCCCCACGCCATCATCTGCGGCAGCCTCATGGTCACCGAGCCCGACACCATCATCGTCGGGGAGGTGTTCATGTACCGCGCGTCCGAGAACCTCCGGAAGGACCCCAGAGCGGAGTTCCTCGTTTGGAAGGGAAAGGATGCCTACTCCATCAAAGCCGTCGCGAAGGCCAGGCTCGACACCGGGCCGATCTTCGAGAAGATGAGCGCCCAGCTCGACAAGATGGGCATGTCCTGCGTCGCGGTATGGGTCTTCGAGGCCCTGGAGGTCTGGGACGAGGGAGTCTCGGGCACCACCGGCGACAGAGTGATCTGATGGAGATCGCCAAGTTCAGGCGGCTCTGCCGCGCAACCTTCTTCCTCGGCGCGATGCTGATCTTCTTCGGCATCGGCCTCTACCTGATGGGCTCCGTGATGCCGGGCGTCGTCCTGATGATCGTCGGCGTGGCTATATCCATGATCTGCTTCAGCATCACGAAGACGTTCGCGTACTACGACTTCCAGCACAGGAACGTCAGAAGAAAGTGAGAAGAATGAGGTTTCTCGGACCTCCGACGCATCGGAGGCCCTGGTTCAGTTCAGAACCTGCTCCTGTCGGTCTCTGCGGGCTTGTGCTTCCTGAAGCAGTCCCTGCAGTAGACGGGGCGGCCCTGGGTGGGCTTGAAGGGGACCTCGCACTCGTTTCCGCAGTCCGAGCAGGTGGCCTTGAAGAACTCCTTGGGCCTGTCCCTGTCTCCCCTGTATCCGCCTCTGCCTCCGTTGTTTCCGTAACCTCCGTACGCCATGTGTATCACTCCTTGTCGTTCCAAGGTATCCCGAATAATTGCTCCATGGCCCCTCGGGGGCCGGAGGTTACCTAGACGCCTCTTTCACGGGCAATGACGAGGCGGTATATAGAACCGACTCGGGAAAGGAACGCCTGCCGCAGGCCGGTGGATCAGAGGTTGCCGCCACAGTCGGGGCAGATCCACATGCCCTTGTAGCAGACCAGGAGCCCTCCGCAGGACGAGCAGACGCGGGAAGGGGAGCTGTCGGGAGCCACGACATCCTTCTTCGACAGGTCCTCGCCGGCCCATGCCATCAGGGCGGCCAGCTCCTCGCTGCGGTCCGTCTTGTCGGCCCCGTAGACGTCCAGGTTGTCGGCCTCGTTGTACAGGCGGGTGCGCATCTTGCTCAGAGCGCGGGCCACGTTGCTGTAGGTGGCCTGCTTTATCCTCTCCTGGGGGAAGACGTTGGCCCTGTAGCGGACGTCGAGGTACTCGATGGATTTGTCAAGGAACTTCTCGAACTCGTCTTCGTTCGGATAGACCGGGACCGAGAGGATCAGGTCCTTCTTGGAGGCCAGCTCCGGATGGCGGGATATTGTCCTCTCCAGCGCCACCTTGACGGCAGAGCGCATCTCGCCGCCGACCTGGCCGTATATCCTCCTGAGATGGGGGATGTCGTCCTCCGTGGCGATGGAGCCCATGCGGGAAGCCGCTTTGATGAACTCGGACCCTTCGGAGTGGTCCATGATCTCGAAGAGGCGCGGGATGAGCTCGTCGTCGGAGCTGAGGACGCTCTGGTATCCGATGCAGGCCATGCGGACCTTCTCGCCCTCCCTGCGGCCCATGTCGTCGATCTTGTCTTTGACCGCACGCTCGCGGACCTCGCCGAAGAGTGTGACCACTTCGGCGCGGATCCGCTCGTCGTCGCATGACAGGTAGCCTTTCAGCAGGTCTACCTTCCCGGAATCGTAGTTGTTTATCAGCCAACGGTCCTCGGAGATGGATCCCGGGCGCCCGGATGCGAGCTTGTCGACATCCTCCAGGAAACGCTCCAGATAGACCACGTTGGTGACTGCCAATTCCCGCGCCTTCCGATTTAAGAATATGCTACGGTCAGATGTCCCTGGAATCGAGGGCCTTCTTGAGGACGGCGACCTCTTCGTCGGACAGGGTTATCCCCTTGCTGGTCTTGCTGTGGTCGGGAGACCAGTCCCTGATGTCGTATTTGGGGTCCTTGTCGTTCCAGCTGACCAGGTTGAGCTCTTTGGTCCAGCCGCTGGGGGACTCGGAAAGTACTGCAATCTGCTCGATGATTTCGCGCTTGATCTCTGCCATGGTGACCTCTTGCGCGAATGACCGCTGTCCTTTTAATGGTTATCACGCACGCGCGCATAACAGCTCGACAAGTGCGACGGTGCGGCTGCGGAAGTATGGCCATCGTTCGAGCATCGAGGACATAGCTCCCGTAATGCTTTTATCATGGTGGCGTCAATCGAGTTTCAACGGTTGGATGCATTTGTCACGAAAAGTGATTTTTCATGGATGCGTGTGAGCAATGGACACGATGGTCATTGCCTACATCGCTGTTATCGTTGTGCTTCTCGCGTTCTCGGCCTTCTTCTCGATGTCCGAGACCGCCTTCACGAGCGTCAATCAGGTCCGCCTCAAGAAGATGGCGAAGGACGGGGACAAGAAGGCCGCCCGTACCCTGAAGATACTGGAGAACTACGACAAGTTCCTCACCACGATCCTGATCGGGAACAACCTGGTCAACATCGGGGCCAGTTCCCTGGCCACCGTCATGTTCGGAGTGATCCTCGTCGGATACGCGTCATCTACGGTATCGCTGACCTCCACGGTCGTCATGACCATCGTGGTCCTGATATTCGGTGAGATCACCCCCAAGACCATGGCGAAGAAGAACCCCGAGAAGTACGCCATCAGGATGTGCACCACGATCCATTACATCGAAGTGGTGTTCACGCCGTTCTCCTGGATCTTCACCAAGTTCACCAACGCCATCGGCCGCAACAGCGGGGAATCTCCTACGATGACCGAGGACGAGCTCGAGGTCATGATCGACGAGATCGAGGACGACGGGGTCATCGAGAAGAGCGAGGGGCAGCTGATCAAGTCCGCCATAAGGTTCGACGACACCCAGGTCGGAGAGGTCTTCGTGCCCAGGGTCGACGTCATCGCGATTCCCAGCGACGCCACTCCCGACGAGGTCGGCGCTGTGTTCAGCTCCAGCGGGTTCTCCAGGATCCCGGTCTACAAGAACAGCATCGACGACATCATAGGGGTGGTCTACGCCAAGGAGTACTACAGCAACAGGTTCTGCGGCAAGGACATCAAGCTGGAGGACATCGTCCACCCGGTGAAGTACGTCCCGGAGACGATGAGCATAGCCACCGTCCTGAACGACTTCCAGAAGTCCAAGATCCACATCGCGGTGGTACTCGATGCCTACGGAGGCACCATGGGGATAGTCACCCTGGAGGACATCCTGGAGGAGCTGGTCGGTGACATATGGGACGAGAGCGACACCATCCAGCAGGACGTGTCGCCCGTGGGCAGCACCATGTTTATCGTCAAGGGCAACGCCAACATCTTCGATGCCATGGAGACCATGAACGTCGAATTCGACCCGGAGGAGTACGACGATTACTCTGTGTCGGGCTACGTGATGTACAAGCTCGGCAGGTATCCGGTGAAGGGCGACTTCATAAGCACGCCGCGCTACGACATCACCGTCAGGTCGGCGAAGGGCCGCAGAGCCTTGGAATGCCTCTTCGAGATCAAGCAGCCTCAGGAAGACCCTTCCGAAGAGGATTGATCCGCGATCCCGGTCAGGAACTCCGTGAGGGTCCTGGCCGCGATCTCCTTCCTGGCAGGGTGCGACTGCACCTTGCCGGTTATCGATATGACGTCGCCGTGATGGGCGACCTCGTACCTCTCCTGAACGGCGGCCTGCTTGTCCAGCCTCATGTAGAAGACGCAGTCCTCGTCGACGCGGTTGTCCATGTCATCGATTATCCATGCGCGTATCTCCGGGCCCAGGCGCTCGAACAGCTGGACGAACTGCTTCTGCCTGGTGAGCCTGGCCTCGAGTATGGTCATGGTGTTCCCGTGCTCGCTCTCTGTGGGCTCCTCCGAGTACTCGGCATCGCCGAGCAGCTCCTCCATCACTTCCTCCAAAAGCTCCTTCCTCTCCGTGGCGTAGCAGAAGGTCTGCACCCTTATCCAATGGAACGTGGTGGCGGGCATGTCACTCCTCCTCCGGGATCAGGCCGGACACTGCGCCGGCGGCCTCCTCGAACCCGGGCGTGGAGAAGACCACGACCCTCTTCCCGGTGAGCTTCAACGCGACGCCCGTATCGTCTCCGATGCACAGGTACGACCTGTGCTTAACGCCCTTCAGGTTCCAGCCCGCGTAGTTCCTTATGTCCCCCAGATCCCCTTTGCGGACATCTATGATCTCCTTGGCAGGGATCTCGACCTTCCTGAATGCGAAGACTATGCCGACGCCTTCCGAAGAGATGGTCACAGACATCCTCAGGACCAGCATGACTGCAATCACAAGAATGAACACCGCCGCAACGACGGCGACGGCCCATGCGGGCATCCCGGAGTCCGTGAAGACGTACCAGACCGCCATGAACGCGGCTGTCGCCAGAAGGATGACGGCCGTGATGAGCGTGAGGTTCTTGGGCATTATCGGACGGGTCTCCGAGAAGGCAGGTTTCATGCTCCGGCCCATCGCCATTCCCCTTTATAATGCGATGTGCATAGTCGGCCCAGTGGTATTGTGAAGTTCAGATTCGACGACATCGGAGAGAGCGTTACGGAACACCTCCACGGAGGCGAGGGCTGCCTCGTCGACAGGATGCTGGTCACGGACGGGCACAGGTTCATCAAAGGCAAGCTGACGCCCGGGAGCACCGTGGGCCTCCACAGGCACCAAGGGAGCTTCGAGCTCATCATGATCACGTCCGGCAAAGGCAGGGCCGTGTGTGACGGCATGGAGGAGATCCTCGTTCCCGGCGACTGCCACTACTGCGCCGAAGGAAGCGAGCACACCCTCATCAACGACGGCGACGAGGACCTCGGGTTCTACGCCATCGTGCCCAAGCTGAGCTGATCCCTCCCATCAGATGATGCCCGGCGGGACGGGCCTCACGGCCCTCTTACCGGCATCTCCATCCAGCAAGCTCGGGAATCTGGCCTCTACTTGAAAAACTGTCAAAACCTTTATATCATAAATAGATTTCACGGGTCATAGCGGTCCCCTAGCTTAGCCTGGTTGGAGCGCCCGGCTGATAACCGGGAGGTCTT
>CAVKKO010000085.1:0-2115 GCA_963656905.1 Bacteroidaceae bacterium
CGTTTCAACCTCACCCATTCCGTCAGATACATGGAGCTGCTCGAGAGATCTTCGCGCATCAATATCTCCACCATAGACAGTTTTTCATACAGACTTTTAAGGACCATCGGTCAGAACATAGGGTACAGTTCGAATCTTTCGATAACCTCTGATGCGTTGGCCGTGAACGATGCCCTCTTACAGATTCTGGATGGGTCTTATGTCCCAGGTCGCGGAGTCAGGGAATGTCTGGGGGTTAACATGTATGATGCATGGGCCTTGATTAGGGACTTCCGCTCGAGTTTGGCCTCGTTAGGGATAGTCGGGGATGATGTGAAAACCCTGGATTGGGGAAAGCCGTTGGATGAGGATTCCGAGAAACTCCAGAAGATGCTCATCAACGGCATCTCGGGATTGGAGGGGTATATGAGAACCCGCAGGTTGGAAGACGACACGGTTGCCCTCTCTGATCTGGTCTTGGAACTCTCACGTGCGTTGAATTCGTACGAAATCGTTCCAGATTTGGGCATAAGATATCTCTTTGTTGACGAGTTTCAGGATACGAGTGATGATCAGATAGGACTGGTATCAGATTTGGCTACCAGGACAGGTGCATCTTTGTTCGTTGTAGGGGACCCGAAGCAGAGCATCTATCGTTTCAGGGGTGCCGATGATTCGGCGTTCGAAACGTTGCAAAGGAATCTGGAGGACAAAGGCATACGCGAGATTGCCTGGTATTCGCTCGTCAACAATTATCGTACTGATGCTTCCGTTCTGAGGGATATGAATCAAAGGTTCAATTCATGGTCTCGGAGGGAGCTGTTACCGAAATTTGATCCCCTGGTTCCATGTAAGGGGAACATCGGTGGACAATTGGTTGTTAGGCATGTAAAAAAGGATAATCGCGCATACAATCTGTGCCGTGATCTCCGTGTGGCATTGAACGATTCGGCCTGTCGTCGCAAGAGGGGAAAGACCGATGGTGGGAAAGTGGTGGTCCTCGTTCGTTCCAACAAGCAGCTTGACGAGGTCGCAGACATTTGTGATGCAAACAAGATACCTATGGTGACCCGTCGTGACAGGCCCCTCTACACATCGGAGGCAGTGCGTGACCTCTATTCCATGTTGTCCTCGTACCTGTATCCTGATGATCCCATCTCCCTGTTCGGATACCTGGAGACGGCGTATTCCCCGAAGGATATCGTCCTGAGCGCCTCTGAGTTGTTGCACTCCAATGGGGACCGCTCTTCAATCCTCGATCAAATCAATAGGGCACTCGCCTCAACCGAATGGGGTATGTATCGGTCGAGGTTCAAGAACGAACCCGCATTATCAGTGATACGCGATATGTTAGACGATATCCCAGTGTTGGACAATCATGTATCGAGACTCAAATTGCGGGGCGTTAATGATGACGATATCCTCGAGATTAAAGTGAGGGAATATAAGGCCAATCTCGACAAGGTCCTGGCCATACTTCATTCGAGATTCGCAGAGGACGGACTCGATCTGCACCATATGCAACAATTTCTTTCTGTTTCTATTGCCACGAACCGTGATGAACTGGAGGAAGAGCTGGATTTCAGCGATTTGAACGTGGCATATTGTATGACGGTTCACAAGGCGAAAGGATTGGAGTTCGATACGGTCATCATACCCTTCAACAGAGTCCTAGTTTCGGAGCCACGGACCGAGATCCTCCTATCCTCCGACCGGGGTTCCGTGGGGTGGTTGTATTACAAGCAAGGTACTATCGATTTGCGCAATTCGTTGTATGGATGTATCATGAAGGAGGATTTGGTCCGCACGGAGCAGGAGGAGACTCGTATACTGTATGTGGCCATGACGCGTGCGAAAAGGAATTTGATTGCATATATCTACTGGCATGGGGATGAGTACAGTTGGTCCAATCTTTTGGAGGGTTGAATCATGAGGAGAGTCGTGGCATATGGGGATATGGAGTCTCTGACATCCTCGGATCTTTATAGGGTGATTAAGGGCGATATACACATTGCAGAATCCGCCAACATGATGAGGATGTTGAGGAGCAAAAAGCTCTTCGACAATGTCCATTTGTTCGGGGATCTCCTCAAGGAGATAGATCATAATTGGTCCCGGGAGGAGCAACGCATACGG
>CAVKKO010000085.1:2148-8236 GCA_963656905.1 Bacteroidaceae bacterium
TATCGGAGTGTCTGAGGATATAGATCTCACAAGAGAATGACAAGGACGTTCTGGAGTGGTTGGCTGGTTGCCAGCACGAATCGTTCTCTCTTTGGAGCTCCATCACACTCTTGGAAGAGGCAGGTGTGACCCCCGAGGTTTTGCCCATTACGGATCGGAACATCGCTCTATTGAGGGACGTTTGGACACATCTGGTCAAGAAGGATGCAAGTTTCATAGAGTTCCGCAAGAATATGGATCCCATCAATTCAGTCTCCGTGATAGAAAGATGGTTGATATCGAACAAGGTCGACCAAGAATCCCGGAGGGTCATTATCGACGGTTTCTATTTCTTTTCGCCAATCCAGGAGAGGATAATCAGATTGATCATCCAGGCCGGATATGAGCCCGTTTTCATCATACCGTATCGTGAGGAGCATCCGCTGGCCAATGAGATTTGGACCAAACTATACGATACAGGTCATGGATATGAATCGAAAGATGAATGGGATTTAATCCAGTCCCGTTCCAGGAACGAATTCGGTGAATTACTCGAGGGAAGAGATTGTGACATCGGTGATGTCCATCTCAAGGAGTACCACAACGTCATGGGGATGGTGGACGATCTTAGGGGTCATGAGGGTAGGATGAATCTCTATTCCCCCAATGTTAAGGCCGCGAACTCGATCCTTCAGGATTTCTTTCCGGAACGTTATGGTCTCAGAAAGCTCTCATCGTATCCGATAGGGGCATTCATACGTACATTGCATCGTATGTGGGACGAGGAGAGCCAATCTTTGATTTTGGATGAGGGTCTTCTTATGGATTCTTTTGTTTCGGGTTGGGTATCGTTAGATGGTATTAGCTCGGATATGGTGATCAGTGATTTGGAGAAGGTGATGCCGTTCTTCAAAGGGTGCACCACCGTGGACGCCTGGCGCAATCGTTCGCATCTTCTGTACACCATTCATAACGATGTTATGAGTCTTTTCCAGCCAGATTCAGATGATTCGGACGAGAGGAGATGGCTCCGCATACTGGATGACCCTTTAGGCAATTTCAGTGTATTTGATGTGGACCGGCGCAGGGTCGAATTAATCATAGGGCTTATCGACAATCTGATCGAATATGCTAGGTCCCTGTTTGGTGATGGGAAGGAGAGGTCCATGGAGGATCATTTTGGCAGGTTGCTGAAGATCCTTCAGGACAACGGGGCATCGGATGAGCAGAAGGAGGAATTGTCGATGGCTGCAGGATATATTCTGGACCTCAGCAACCGTAGCCGTTCGGATGAATACAATCCTTCGGACATCATCAACGCCCTCTTGGCGTTTCTGGACAACGAGGTACCTGTCGACGAGGAAGACAATCCAACGGACTGGGTCAGACCATTGTATGACTTGGAGGGAAACGAAGGTTCGATTCATTTGTGTCTATGCGACCATCAGAGCCTTCCAGGTAGATCCAAAGGGTACGTATGGCCGTTGACGGATGAAGTGATGGAAGCGATAAGATCCGAACAATCCAAGGGGGATGCATGCCCCCTCATAGACAACACGATATTCATCATTAAGAGCAGTCCCGTGGCCAACCGTTACCTCGTTTATGCAGCGTTCAACAGCGGCCCGGTCACCATCTCGTGGATAAGCGAGGATAACGGCAAGAAGCTCGCCCCATCGCCCTATGTTAGCCTTATCTCGAAAATTTGCAATGTAAGTATAGTCACGCCTAAGTCCCTAGGGGCTACTTCTATCCAAATCAAGGACATATCCGACGGAAAGCCTCTGTTGGAGCCATTCATTATCCCACAGGGCCATCGTATTCCTGAAGTCAACTATGATGTGGCCCTTTGTTGCAGGAGATACCTCTATGGATACATTTTAGGCGATCGGCCTTCGTTCAATTCAGAATTCCATTATAATTTTGCTATTGGAGGACTTATATCTGCTTTGAGGGAAGTCCAAAAAGGCAACGGTTTTTCTAGGCAGATGATAGAGTCTGCGGTTTTCGAACTGTTTCCATTTCTTACCGAGATAGAGAAGCGCAACATTCTGGACCGTATACCGCAACCAAAGTACAAGGGGGATACAAGATATCATGACTTTAGATTCACGGACATGCGTCTTGAAATCCATTTTCCCAGGCCTCTTAGAGATACAATTGATGATGATATGAGCGGGTTGCGGTTGAATGTCCCAATTGATATGCTGGGGTGGGGAAATGCTGGATTCCCCTGTATCTATTGCCCACATACCGGTAGATGTCCGCATTCGTTATTCAGTGGTGATCTCGATGATTGATCGGGTGTTCTGGATGCAGGTTAAGGTGGCGTGGTCAAAAAGATGTAATGTCCAATTAGGCGATGAATCGGTGATAATCAGCGATTCCCCACCGGATGAGCTAATCGATGAGTTGGATGATTATACGTTGTGAGGGGTCGAGATGGTCAGTGAGGATAGATACGCGATGGTGGATTCTTATGAAAAGGAGATTCACTTCACGGATGAGCAGAAGAAATGCATAGATTATGATTCGGATACGGCCCTCGTCATAAAAGGTACCGCAGGTTCGGGAAAGAGTCTAATGGTCATAAAGCGGGCGAAAGATTACCGTGAAGAGATCATCCAATCTGGTCAGGAGAAGACAGTCTGTGTCATGACTTATACCAAGACATTGGCACAGGGTATACGTGATGTTTTGGAGAAGAACGGTATATCAATCAGGAGTCCATGGACCTCGACCCAGTGTTTAGGCGATGAGGACATGGTGTCTGACCAATATCTTTTCGTCACTAATGTGGATTCATACCTGGTATCTTTGTGTAGGCAATTGGGTACCCGCTCGAAGAAGGGAGGGTTCTCAGGGGATTTCAGCCACGGATACAACTACAAATACAACCATGAAGCCAAATCTGTGGTTAAGGATGATCAAATCACCGATGAGCAGAGGGTTGAAACCGTTCGTCGGGTGTTGCTCGATTTGTCGAAGCGGGAAGATCACCCATATTATCATCGCAATCCCGAATTTTGGGCGGATGAGATATCGTGGATGTATCAGAATGGAATAGTCGATGACGACGATGAGGAGGAATATCTAAACATAAACCGTGAAGGCCGGTGTAAGCGTTACAATGTGCATATGAGCCGTGCCGGACGTAAAGTGGCTTTTAAGATATTCGTCAATTACAACAGATTACTGGTCAAGAACAATCATACGGAATGGGATAGGGAATACGCGATTTTTCTCCGTAGGATGGATGGGAAGATACCCCGCGAGTACAAGTTTGATTATCTTCTGATAGATGAAGCTCAAGATTTATCATTGGTTAAGATGAAGATTCTGAAACAGCTTTGTAAGGAAGAATTAAACATAGCCATGGACAAGAACCAGAGCATCTATGGTCACAGATGGTCATTCAAGAAGGATTTGGATTTAACTGTTCATGTGAAGAAACTTTCGGTGATGTTCAGAGGAACGAAGGAGATTGATGAGTTCTCTGCCGATCTCAAGAAGGTGGACGATACGTTACTGGATGAGGAGGACATCTATCTTAATGAAACGTCAGATCGTGTCACCAATATTCTTCCCAAGATTGTCAAATGTTTCGATGCAGCATCTGAGATGGATTTCATCGTTAACGAGGCGGAGGTCCTGACGAAGAATCCGAATTCTAACGTAGCGATACTGTGTTTGGATTATAAGCACCTATATCAGTTTCGTGATGCGCTGAGGAAAAAAGGGGTTCCGACACAATTTTTCCGCGATGATGATTTTAGGCCTTTAACTGGAGGGGTCAAGCTTATTACCACATATAGCGCCAAAGGTCTTGGGTTCATCAACGTCATCATACCATATTTCACGGAGGGGGTTTATCCTAAATCCGTGGAGAATATCATATCTTCCCTGGTGGAGAACCCAGATGAACGCTCGGAAGGAATCGACTTCGACGACGCGATTGAAGAGGAGATATCTGGGGCTAGGAGACTGATATACGTCGGGATAACTCGTGCTAGGGCGAATATCATTCTTACTTATTCACAAAAGCCATCTCGTTTCATAAACGAATTCAATCCCGCTCATTATAAACTTATTAATGAGTCACACACAGTTGTTTCAGATGATCAGATCCACTATACACCATTTAAGGTTCAGACGGAGGCGCAAACCCTCGATTCGATTCATACAGTGGTCCATGCTGATACAGGTGGTGTGTGTGAGGGGAACTACCAGGATGATTTACTGAAGATGTTGGTTGAAGCAGGGGTAGAATTCGTCGATAGAAGAGAGAAGAATGGGACATTGTGGATTATCGATGGACCGAAGACGCGGGCGTCGATACATGAATTGGAGGATCTCGGATACAGGTTCGGATTTACTCCACGTGGATCGAGATCTACTGATCATAGGCCTGCATACTATTACGACGGATGATTGCAATGGATTCGAAGATAGACCGTATCATGAAAGAAACGATGCAAGCTGAGGATTACGAGATCATTCTCAAGATGCTCGAAATCATGGATAAGTATCCGCGGAGTGCCAAGAGTAAGATAACTAAGATGATGGAGGAGGAGTGAAACGACCAAAGGATTCTTCCTCCGGAGCATTACACTCTACAACGTGTTCAATTATCGTGGAAGGCACAAGATAGATTTTACAGGAGGCCGTCCAGGGAACATATTCTTATTCGATGTTAAGAACGGCGGCGGCAAAACATCTCTATTTCTCTCTTTCAAATGGGGTTTTTACGGTTTCGATTCGAACGTATCCTATGTCAAAGATGGAGTTGCATTGGGTGCGAAGGACTTCATGAATCAGGATGAGCGGAACGAGGGGAAGTTTTATGTGGCGATTGAGTTTGATTATGATGGGAGACGCGTTCTGCTTCGTAGGGCTTGTCCGAACTACCTCAATCAAAAGACGGAGCTGACAATAACCATAGACAGGATGGCAACCCGTGGTGACGAGGCAAAGGAATATATTTTACAGATTTTGCCTCCAGATTACGGGGATTTCTTCATGTTCGATGGAGAGACTCTGCAGAAGATAGCAAGTCAGCAGGGGGATAGGATCAGAACTGACAACGTGATGAAGCTTCTGGGACTCAGTCAACTTAGAGAGCTGCTGGGCTACCTTCGGTCTATCCATAAGTCAACATCAGGCGGCCTATCCCGTGGAGAGGCTTTGGACGAAGTAATCAGCAATCTTACGAAGCAATTGTCTAAATGTCAGGATCAAGAGGACAGCATCGCTCGTGAACTTCAAGAAATGGAACAGAGTGCAGCAACAATCGCTACAGAAATATCCGATTTAGAGATAAAGAGGCAATCGTATTCCAATATTCAATCCACTGTCGATAGTCTTGACGTGAAAAAACGTGAATTGGGTGATGCTGAAAGGACACGCGATTTTGTTAAGAGCTATATTTCAGAGTATTCCAAGGACGCTTTCATGATATTCATGGAACCAGATATTCGTCAGCTCGTTCAGAAATACGACGACGAATTGTCGAGATTGAGAGCAGAATCAATATCTGACACTAAGGCGGGTAATGAGTACATACAGATTCAGAGGGATATGGTCAAGGAGCATATGGGACATTGTCCAGTATGTAATTCCATAGTAACATCTGATACTTTGAATCATCTCATGGAAATCATTAGTTCATTGGATGACAGGGGCGAGGAATCCAGGAGGCGGAGGGAACAAATCAGCAGATGTCGTCAGTATCTCGATCTTTTGAAATCGCAGCTGTCCAGGATACCGAAGGATATGAATAAAAAATGTAACGAACTGTTTCAAATATCAGAGCAAATCGATGATATTGAAAAAAGAATATATGAATTGAACACAATTGTTGACGATTCAGAAGTAGATGCCGTGAAGGAAATCTCCAAGACATTGATTGGATTATACGATCAACAGGCCAATCTAAAAAAAGCGATTTCTAAGAAGAGAATAGAACTACAGGATGCGAAAGATGCGACGCAGAAAGTCCGTAATAGGATAAAGACTAATGATAATCTGTCCGATCAACAGAAGGTTCTAGCATCGCGCATGTCTCGTTTAGAACGCTTGGTAAAGAATTTGACAGAGGTCATCGATAAAG
>CAVKKO010000086.1:0-8236 GCA_963656905.1 Bacteroidaceae bacterium
CCGTGTAACGGTCCACAAGGCCCGCCCTGAAGAACGACGATATGGTCTTTCCGCCGCCCTCGACGAGGATGTTCTCGATTCCCATGTCCTCCGCCAGGAGCTCAAGGAGCTTTTCCAGGTCTATGGAGTCCTTCCCGATCCTGACGGTCTCCTCGCAGTCCCATTCACGGTCGCATCCTTCCAGAGTGACCATGATAGTGGGGGCCCTCTCGTCGAGGATCTTCGCCTCGTCGGGGGTCTTCCCATGGGGGTCCAGCACGATGCGTATCGGATTGGTGTCGTAGTCGAGGTCCTTGAGCGTGAGGTGGGGATCGTCTGCGAGAACGGTCCCGACTCCGACGAGTATGGCATCGTAGTCCCTGCGGAGCTCTTTGGCGCGCCTCTTGTCCTCATCGGAGGATATGGACACCTGCGTGCGGTCGCATCCGGCGATCTTCCCGTCCGCGGACATGGCGCAGTTGACGTGAACCATGGGCCTCATAGCTTCGCCCCCGGAGACACCGTGAACTTGTAGAGGTCGTTCTTCCTCTCGACGCCGAACTTCACGTCCAGGAAGGATTCGAGCGTGTCCATCTGGCTGAGGAGGTGCTTGCTTATCCTGGAGACGGAGAAGCTGCTGACGTCCTCGGACATAGCCATGTACGGGAGGAGCTGGTCGGCGGTGTGGACGTCCATGGTGGCCCCGCTCTCGATCTCCATCAGGAGGTCGTTGGCGGCGTCCTTCCCGCATTTGTCCGGAGGGTGCCCCCTGGAAGAGAGCGCGTTGCTCCCGATCATCCCGTTCTCGTATTCGGCCACAAGGACCAGGCCGGCTCCCTGGGAGCTCCCCTCGGTCCTCTGGAGGTCTATCTCCACATCGAAACGGGGCTTCAGGGCCTCTTTGCAGCTCTTGATCATCTCCTGCGGGACCCAGTCCGACAGGCGCTGGCAGAAGCAGACGCCTCTGACGCCTATGAGCTCCCCGAGGGACTCCTGGACTATGGGAGCGATGCGCCCGATGGGGTCCAGGGATGCGATGACGCGTCCCCCGCCCTGGGGATAGAACCCCCTCTCGACGATCTTCGCGTCTGCTTCTATCTTCATGCGCCTCATCATCGGGAACAGGAGGGTCTGATAGTAGTCGATCGGCGGGGCCCACATGACGTTAGTGCCTCCGCAGATGTCCACGGAGAGCTTCTGGGTGTGGTTGCGCGCGGCGAGGAGCATGGCCTGAAGGACCAGGCTGATGCTGCCTGCGGAGCTGATGTTGATGTCCAGGTTGTAGACCTGGTCGTCTCCGGGGACGAAGTAGAGGTCCCCCGAGCCGATCTTGCAGCCTTCCACTTGGGACCCGGTCATCTGGGCCACGGCGTTGACGGCGGCCACATGCTGGCGAGAGAGCCCGTTGGTGGGCCTGTTCTCCCTGATGCGCGTGAGATGGACAGGCATCCCCGTGACAGTGGACATCGCGACGGTTGTGCGCACCATCTGACCGCCTCCCTCACCACGGGACCCGTCTATCTCGATCATTTCCATAGCCCACCCTATGGGTGATGTATAATAAAAGCTGACGGAACAGGCAGTTGACAGGTGTGTTATAAGAGATGGTAGCGAGGGGTCGATTTGAACGACCGGTCTCCGGGTTATGAGCCCGACGGGATATCCTGGCTACCCCACCTCGCTATGATTCCGCCTAAACGGGGGGCAATATAAATAATTATGTGAAACGCCGAGTCTCGCCGGACATGTCGGCGGGGGCTCTGGCCATGTTCAGAAGAGCTTCTTCAGGAACATCAGGTCGTCGATCTTCCCTTTCACGGTGATCTTCTTCAGGACGTAAGCGCGCATGGGCCTGAGGGTCCCGTCGATGAGTCCCTGGAGGTTCTCCGGAGTGGTGGTGAGGGTGACGTCCGGGTTAGGGTCGAGAACAGGCTCGAAGTAGTAGATCTTGGCGTCTTTGAGCTTTATGCAGTACTTCTCCTCTCCGAGGTCGAGGTTGAACGTCTTGACCAGATGCTCAATCTCGTGCTTGAGGTTCTCGTCCTTCTCCATCTTGCGGTGGAACTTGTCGATGACTTCCTGAATCTCGCCCTGCATGCTCACTTTAATCACCAATCGGTCAGTTTCTTGGTCGCTTTCACGGACAGCATCTGCCTGACGGGCTCCCACGAGCATCTCACATGCTGCGGGGCCTTCCCGTTGGCATCGATCCATTCCCTGATGAAGTCCATCGTGTAATGGTCGCTCGGATAGCCGCTCCCGATGTTCGTCCCGAACTCGGCACGGATATCGTCCAGCATCCTGTCCCTCGTGACCTTCGCCATTATAGAGGCAGCCGATACAACTGGGTACGAATCATCCGCTTTATGCTTTGCTATGATCTCTGCGTCCGGACAGAGGAATCCCAGCCTGGCGGAGAACTTATGCTCGTTGACGTCCGGGCAGTCGGCGTAGACCGCATCCCTCTCGTAAGTGTTCGCGGCCTCGGCGAACATATGGAGCTCCACATCGTTGAGGGACATCTCCTTCCTGCGGAGGTCTATGTCGGCCGCGGAAGCGATGACCACGGTCCATTTCGCGGAGTCGTCGATCTCGTCGTACATCGACTCCCTCTGCTTCGGCGTCAGCTTCTTGGAGTCCTTCACGCCGATCCCGCGCAGGGCCTCGTCGTCTTCGACGAACACCGCGCCGACCACAAGCGGCCCCATGACGGACCCTCTGCCTGCTTCATCGACACCGCAGAACATGATTGCTACCTAATTCGTTGTACATGTATCTTCTTTAAGTTGATTTTGGTATACGCCCTACCATGGCATTGAAATGCGACTTGCAATACGGCAGGGGGAACGCCAGTTACAAGCTCTCCCGTGTCGGTGTCAAGGGCGTGCGCAAGCCCGTCCTCGTCAAGAGGAGCGGAATGGACGGGACGCTCAACAACGCCCTGAACTGCTCCATCGACATCTTCGTGGACCTTCCCGCAGAGCAGAAGGGATCCCACATGTCGAGGAACGTGGAGGTCCTGAACGAGGTCGTCGAGGCGAGCGTCAGGAACCCGATCACAGGAATCGAGGATATGGCCGCCGACATATGCAAGAAGCTTCTCGTTCACCATGAATATGCCACCACTGCCGACGTTTCGATATCCTCCGAGTACTTCAGGAGCAGCAAGACCCCTCTCGGCAAGGACACTTTCGAGATGTTCAACATCATGGCCGGAGGCCACATCGTCCGCGACGGGCCCCTGACCAAGACCATCGGCGTCAGGGTCGTCGGGATGACCGCATGCCCCTGCGCCCAGCAGACCGTCACCGAGATGCTGGAGTACACCGGCGACATGCCCGTCATGTCCCACAACCAGAGGAACGTCGTGACCATCGAGATGACCACTTCCGAGGACATCTCCCTGGAGGCCGACGACCTCATCGACATCGCCCAGGAGTCATTCTCGTCTCCCACGTTCGAGCTCCTGAAGAGGCCCGATGAGGGGCAGGTGGTCATCAACGCCCACAGGAACACGCGCTTCGTCGAGGACGTCGTCAGAGAGGTCCTGGTCAGGATCGTCCACAGGTATGCCGACCTGCCCGACGACGTGTTCGTCTCCGTGCAGAGCGACTCCGAGGAGTCGATCCACAAGCACGACGCCTACGCCGAGAGGGTCGGGACCCTCGGCGAGCTCCGTGCAGAGAACTTGTGACGATCGCAGGGGATAGCGCCCCGGGGGATCCCGGGGCAATAAGCTTCTTCGAAAGAGTTTCTCAGTCCACCGCGGGAGGGATGTCTTTCAGCTCCTCCTCGGTGTACCTTCTCAGCTTCTTCTGGAGGACGGATATGTCGCAGACATCCACACCCTCGGGGCACTCCAGGTCGTCCAGGCATCCCACCCAGTAGACCACGAGCCCCGGACCGAAGATCTTCGTGTAGGGGATCAGCTGCTTCCTGGAGTTGAACCTGAACTCGGTGTTGTCCCCGAACGAGGCCTTGCTCTCGACCCAGTAGATCGTGTGGCCCTCGTACTCCATGGGGCAGTCCAGAAGGCTGTCCGGGGTCTTGGTGTACACGGTGCCGCGGAGGTCGCTTTCGGTCCTGTACGTGATGCCCTGGCCGTCCAGCCACTGATGGAGAAGGTCCTCTCCCCAGAGCCCGCGGGCCTTCTGCCTGTCGTTGGCCTCGGGGGAGTAGACGATGTCCCTGGCGATCGCTTCCTTGACCTCTGCGGCCGCTTCCGGCGATTCCAGGATGTCAGGGTTGTTGATGACGTTCCAGAACACCTTCTTGCTGGTGCCGTTCTCCAGGAACAGGAACATGGCGGTGAGGATCGGGGGGAAGCGGTACTTGTCCGCGAGCTCCACGATGCTCTTGCCTTTCTTCCACTCGCTCAGCATCTTCTTGGAGTTCTGCTTGACGATGTAGAACCTCTTCTTCACCTCGCGGCTGGTCTTCTGCGTGTACAGGCTGTCCAGCATGCGGGCGTCGTACCTGTCCTTCAGCCTCTCGACGTCCTCGGGGGACCTGAGGCTGTTGTAGAGATCCTTGTACTCTTCGTACTGCATCGGATCACAGCTTCGAGCAGAGGTCGTCCACTGCGGAGAGCACGACATCCCTGACCATGGACGTCGGCGGACAGTATGCGTTCTCTGAGCGTACCAGGAAGTCCTCGGCGGTCATGCCGTTGATGATGGCGGAAGTGAGCCAATCGATGCGGCCGGTGGCTTCTTCTCCGGCGATGATCTGGGCTCCTACGATCCTGTGGGATGTCCTGTCGGCGATGACCTTGACCCTGAGCTCCAGCCCGCCGGGGTAGTACCTGGCGCGGGTGAGGCCCTTCGCGGATCCCGTGACGACGTCGAGGCCGTACCAGGAGGCGAGGCCTGTGGAGAGCCCGGTCCCTGCGATCTGCTTGTCGCCTATGAGGCTCACCCAGGGGCTCGCAACGGGCCCGAAGAGCATCTTGGGGCCTCCGGCGGCATTGTTCCCTGCAACACGGCCCTGCTTCACGGCAGTGGATCCGAGTTGGCTCATGGTGGCTCCGGGCATGACCGCGGATTCGCACTGGACGAGGTCGCCGGCCACGAACACGTCGGGCACCAGCCTTCCCCTGCGGTAGGGGTTGAGGGTGGGGGCGACGATGAGCGCTCCCAGCTGGCCCACGT
The DNA here is from genome assembly GCA_963656905.1 of Bacteroidaceae bacterium. Lineage (GTDB taxonomy): Archaea > Thermoplasmatota > Thermoplasmata > Methanomassiliicoccales > Methanomethylophilaceae > Methanoprimaticola. The sequence continues at coordinate 5,130 of CAVKKO010000086.1, forward strand.
CGAATCCGAGGGCTTTGGGAATGTCCAGGTTGGCGCGGACACCAGTTGCGAATATCATGACGTCGCAGGGGTACTGCTGCCCTGCGGCGGTGACGGAGGAGACCTTGTCCTCTCCGTTGACGGCCTGGATCGGGGCCTTCATGACGAACCTGATGCCCTTGGCCTCCAGGTCCGCCTGGATCTCGTCGGCCATGTCCTTGTCCGCGATGCGGGGGATGACCTGGTCCATCATCTCGATGACCGTGACGTTCTTGCCCATGTTCCTGAACGAGACTGCGAGCTCGAGACCTATGACCCCGGCTCCGCCTATGACGACGTTCTCAGCGTCCTGCAGGGCGGCCTGTATGTTCTTCCCGTCCCTGACGGTCCTGACGATGAACACGTTGCCGAGCCCGGTGCCCTCTATCGGAGGCACGAAGACCCTTCCGCCCGTGGCGATGACGAGGGAGTCGTAGTCGTAGGACTTCCCTGCGGCGACGACCTTCTTGGCGTCCCCGTCGACGGATTCCACCTTGGTCCTGGTCAGGACGGTGATGTTGCGCTCCTTGGCGTAGTACTCGGGGTCGTGCATGACGATCTGGTCCCATCCGCTCTTGCCTTCGATGGCCCAGGGTATGGCGCAAGGGGAGTATGCGATGTCCTCATCCTCGGTGAAGACGGTGATCTCGGCTTTCGGGTCTGCATTCCTGGCAGAGGACGCGGCAGAAAGGCCAGCCGCTCCAGCGCCGATTACGATGATTTTCTTTGCCATATGGCTTTCCCTGCTCTCCCGTATGCTATCAGATAGTTAAGGGTTCGGAGCGCGCGGACATGCGCACGCGAGGGCTCCGAGAAAGGCTGCTGGGACGCGGGCAATCGTTATATCCGTCCGATATCATGGGCACCCGATGAAGGACAAGAGATCGCCGTCTCAGCTGGAGGCCCTCTGGAAAGAGACCGACATGTCGAACGGACGCAAGGTCGATGCCATGGTGGTCATCCTGCGCACCAACGGGTGCTGCTGGGTGAAGAACGGCGGCTGCACGATGTGCGGGTACAGGGAGGCTTCCCTGAACTGCGTCACCGAGGACGACCTCCTCAAGCAGCTGGACGAGGCAGTCTCGCGCCACAGGGGCGAGCCGTTCGTCAAGATCTACACGTCCGGGAGCTTCCTGGACGACAACGAGGTCCCTCCCGCGGTGAGGGCCAGGTTCTTCGAGGCCTTCGCCGGATGCGAGAGGATCCTGTTCGAGAGCCGTCCCGAGTTCATCACGGAGGACGTCCTCGCCACGCTGCCGAAGACGGTCACGATCGCGCTGGGACTGGAGAGCTCCGACCCCGTGGTCCTGGAGAGGTCCGTCCACAAGGGGTTCACCCCCGACGACATCAGGCGCGCCGGTCTGGCTATCAAGGCCGCTGGCCTGAAGGCCAGGACGTATCTCCTGCTGAAGCCCCCGTTCATGACCGAGTCCATGGCCATGGAGGACGCCATAAGGTCCGCCAGGTTCGCGGACGAGTTCTCCGACGAGATCTCCATCAACCCCCTGAACGTGCAGAGGGGCACATACGTGGAGAGGCTGTGGAAGCGCGGTGAGTTCAGGTCGCCTTGGATATGGTCCTTGATCGAAGTGTTCAAAGAGCTGTCTGGCACAGTGCATTCCCGCCTCATGTCCTCGCCTTCCGGAGGAGGGGCGATGAGAGGGGTCCACAACTGCGGCGAGTGCGACAAGGCCGCCCTCGATGCCATTGAAAGGTTCAGCTATTCGCAGGACCCGAAGGATCTGAATGTGGATTGCGCGTGCAGAGCCAGATGGCGCAATTATGTTGAATCGGAGCGTGTGCTCGGGTCCCCTGCGGACCTTGACCGCGACTTCGAGAACGAGCTTGTGCTCAGGATGTGATTTCGATGGAGTACGACATCAAGAGAGGTTGGTTCAAGAAAATCGAGGGGGATCTCCTCGAGCAGATGATGGCCGAGGTCTTTGGCAACGTGAAGAAGGAGGGCGACGTCCTCGTCTCCTCCTACGGCGTCCTCGACAGGATCGAGGTGAAGGTCCTCTCCAAGGACAAGCTCGACATAGCCACCGTCAACAAGGAGTGCGGCATGGACGACGACGCGATCCTCGACAGCAAGAGGAAGCTCAACGCCTTCGCGGAGGCAGCCACCGGCTTCGATGCCAAGGCCCGCATGAAGAGGGCCCAGAAGAAAGCCAAGGAAGGGACGCTCTGAGCCCCTTCCCCCGCAAACCCTTTCAACAACCTGCGCCCCCGCGTCTAGTATAATTATAGACGCGAGGGTAAGTTTAAATATAGGACCCCTATACCAACCCTTAGGATTGGACATAATAGTGTCCGACCAGACGCATCGGGCAATGCGAACCGCATCCCATGTCTGCCCCGTTTCCCAAGGGTTTCTGGGGGCGAATTCGGCGTCACGGTCGGAGCATTAAGACGTTCGTCTGATAAAGCGCGAGGTTAGCGAAGAGACCCTCGCAGGTATGTGTAAGATATGCCGCAAAGAAGACGTCCTAAGAGAGGATCCAGGGCATACGGCCCTAGAAAGAGAGCGCAGTCTCAGACACCCAGGCTTGACTCCTGGCCCGAGATCAGCGGAAGCCCTAAGATCCAGGGCTTCGCCGGATACAAGGCCGGGATGACCCATGCATTCGTCGTCGACAAGAGGGCGAAGAGCACGACCACCGGAATGGAGGTCCAGGTGCCTGTGACCGTTGTCGAGGTTCCTCCCATGAAGGTCGCAGCCGTCAGGTTCTACGAGAGCAGCATCCTCGGTCTGAAGACCGCCGGAGAAGTCTGGGCCAAAGACCTGGACCCGCTCCTCGGCAAACGCCTGAGCGTTCCCAAGAACCACGACGAATCGACCTTCGCGAAGTACGACGGACTGGACATCGAGGATGTTCGCATTCTCGCCTACACCCAGCCCAAGATGGTTTCCGGAGTCCCCAAGAAGGTCCCGGACCTCATGGAGCTGAGGATCGGAGGAGGAACCATCGAGGAGAGGGTCGCTTACGCCAAGCAGATCCTCGGAACCGAGGTCGCTTTCACCGATTTCGTGGCCGAGGGCGCGCTGACCGATGTCATCGCCGTCACGAAAGGAAAGGGATTCCAGG
>CAVKKO010000087.1:0-8193 GCA_963656905.1 Bacteroidaceae bacterium
GTCATCAGGCGCCGCATGCAGTACGACGAGGATCCCGAAGCCTACGTCGAGGGATGCAAGGACGAGCTCGATGCCCTGAGGAAGCAGATCTCCGATGCCCGCGATCTGATCCACAAGATCCCCATCGACGACGAGGCTATCCGCTGCGCCGCCAAGATCTCCGCCCACTTCAAGATGGAAGGGCACCGCTCCGACCTGGCGCTGATCCGTTCCGCCAGAGCCTACGCCGCCCTGCACGGGAGGCCCTCCATATCCAAGGAGGACTTCGTCGAGGTCGCTCCGATGGTGCTCACCCACCGTCTCAAGAAGTCCGCCTTCGAGAAGGCAACGCTGGACATCGGAGAGGTCAGAGCATGTCTGAACAAGGCCTGATGCCCTTCTCGGCGATTGCCGGGAACCCCGAGGCGAAGAAGGCCGTCAAGTGCCTGCTTGTCAATCCCGAGATCAGGTGCATGATGGTCACCGGCAGGGCCGGGACCGGGAAGACCGCGCTGATCAGGTCCATCGCCACCATAGACGACTCCATGCCTGTGGTGAACGTCCCCATCGGATGCTCCGAGGACCGCCTGTTCGGATCGATCGATATAGAGCAGGCAGTGCTCGAAGGCAATATCCGGACGGACGAGAGCCTGTTCATGGAGGCCGACGGAGGAGTGCTGTGCATCGACGACATCGACCTGATGGACATCAGGACCTCGCTGGAGGCCGTCGAGACGGCAATCACAGGCAGGGTGGAGATCGAGAGGGACGGCCTTTCTGCGGGATACGATGTGGACGTCTCAGTCGTGGCCACCGTCTGCGGGGCCGTGAAGGGGGTCGACAGCCATCTGCTGGACCGCTTCGACCTCTGCGTCCGCATGTCCCGTCCTTCGGATGACGAGTACATGGGATCTTTGCGTAACAACCTGCTCCTGGCCGACGAGGACGCCGCCACCATCGAGAAGATGGCGTCCGGGGACAGGGAGGTGATGGAGGAGATCGCCCGCGCCAGGGAGACGCTCCCCCATGTCAGGCTGCTCAAGCGCCACCGCGATGCGATAGCCCGCCTGTGCGTGATGTACGGAGTGGTCGGCTACAGGGGGCCTCTGGCCTGTGCCAGGACAGCAGTCGCCCTGGCCGCTCTGGACGGCAGGCGCAAGACCTCCGACGACGATATCGTGGAAGCCGCGGAGCTCGCGCTCACCCACCGGAGGACGATCTTCGAGGTGGAGAAGAAGACCGTGGTCGAGCAGGAGCGCATGTCGGAGGGATACGACATCATGCGCTTCATCCACGACGACAGGAAGAAGAGCCTCAACACCTCTATCGTGGACAAGATCAACGAGGACGTCCCCGTGGAGCTGGCCGGGGAAGAGGACGAAGAGGAAGGAGAAGGCCAGGTCCTCGGAGACGACATCGAGGAGATCGAGGTCAAGGTCGGCAAGAAGTTCAAGGTCATCGACATCATGGAAGCGGCCGACAGCCGCGGCCACGAGGACGACAAGAGGACCAAGAGGTTCGTGGAGTCGCCCATGGGAAGGTACTCCGGCGCCCGCGCCCCCAAGGGCGAGTGCACCGATATCGCCATAGACGCGACGATCCGCGCCGCGGCCCCGCACCAGCTGGAGAGGGGCCGCGACGGGCCCGGCATCATAGTCAGCAGGAACGACCTGAGAGAGAAGGTCAGGACCAAGCGCGTGGAGCAGGTGTTCTACTTCATGGTGGACTCCAGCGGCTCGCTGATCATCCGCAACCGCATCTCCAAGGTCAAGGCCGCTGTCATGTCCATGCTCAAGATACATTATGAGAAGAGGGACCGTGTCGGGCTGATGACCTTCAACGAGGAGAGGATCGAGGAGCTCATGGCCCCAACCCGCGCCGTGGACGAGGTGTCCAAGGCCGTGGAATCGATAAAGATCGGCCGTGGGACGCCTCTGAGCGAGGCGTTCATGGTCTGCTGGACCTTCGTCCAGAACTACACCAGGCGCCATCCGGAGGGATTGGTGCACATCATACTGTTCACCGACGGGAAGGCCACCAAGGCCCTGGACCCGGATTCGGACCCCTGCGAGGAATCCCTGAGGGTCGCTGCCACTCTCCACGCGGAGAACGTGGACTGGATCGTGGTCGACACCGGGCTTGGGACCACCAAGAACGACATGCCTGAGAAGCTGGCCGACAGCCTCGGAGGGCGCTTCTTCCTGCTGGACGACTTGCAGAGCGACGGAAACGTGGAGACGATCTGGACCAAGCCCGAGGGGATCCACACGACCCTCCCGCTGTGGGAGAGGGACAGGGCCCGCGGCTACAGGTGAGGACAAGATCACTTCTCTTCCATAAGGCGGTTGACGAGCGCCACGATCTCGGATCCGGATGCCGAGTACCCGTCGCCGCCTATCTCGTCCACCCATTCGGAGCTGCAGGGCGCTCCGCCGAAGACGGTCAGGACGGTCCTCTTGCCCTGCTTCACGGCCTCTACCATGTACTTCTGGGCGACGAGAGTGGTTGTCATGAGCGCGGAGCCTCCGATGACGTCCGCAGAATGCTCGTCGGCGGCTTTCATGAAAAGGTCGGGGGGAACGTCCGAGCCCAGGTCGACGACGTTGTATCCTGCGCCTCTGAGCATGGCGCAGCAGACGTTCTTGCCGATCTCGTGGATGTCCCCGCGGACAGAGCCCATGATGACGGTCCCGCGATAGAGGTTCTTGTCGGCGACCATGAGTGGGCCGAGCATCGCCAGGGCCTCGTCCATGGTGTTGGATGCCGCCAGGACCTGTGGCAGGAAGATCTCCCCGTTGTTGAAGCGCTCGCTGATGGTGTCCATGCCTTTGGACAGACCGTCTGTGACTATGGACTTCGGGTCCATGCCCTTGTCCAGCGCCCTTTCGACGCTCTTCTTCATGAGCTTGTTGTCCCAGGTCTCCACGGACCGTTTGAGGTCCTGGAGCACGGCATCGTTATCGGTCATGCGCGTTTCCCTCAGCTGTTGCGCAGTCGTTCAATCGGCTCCTCATTATAAAAAAGCAACACTCCCTGTGACTTTAGTCCGACCCGTCCAACATGAAAGCGGGAGCCTTGATGGTCCTCAATGGTATTTTCTATATAGCGGACGGCGGATGACCGACCAGAGGGATTTCCCATGAGTAAGATTCAAGTAGCGGTTCTCGGAGCCACCGGGATGATCGGCCAGAGGTTCATCCAGATGCTCGAGGACCACCCGTATTTCGAGATCGAGGGGCTCTACGCTTCCGAGAGGTCCAACGGAAAGAAGCTGTCCGAGGTCCTGAAGGTCAGGGACCACGTGTACCTCGACGAGACCATGGACAGGAAGATCGAGACCATGGACATCTCCAAGATCTCCAAGAACTGCAGGGTCGCCTTCAGCGGAATCCCCTCGGACCTCGCCGGGCCCACCGAGACCCAGCTCGCCGAGGCGGGCGTCGCAGTGTTCACCAATGCGGGCTCTCACAGGATGGACAAGAGCGTCCCGATCCTGATCCCCGAGGTCAACTCCGACCAGATCAAGGCTATCGAGGACCAGCCCACCTTCAAGGACGGCGGGTACATCGTCACCAACGCCAACTGCTCGTCCACGGGAATCGCCGCTCCCCTCAAGGCCATCGACGACGCCTTCGGGCTGAAGCAGGTATTCGTCTCCACTTACCAGGCCCTTTCCGGCGCCGGATACCCCGGAGTCCCCTCCCTGGACGCCGTCGGGAACGTGGTGCCCTTCATCAGCCACGAGGAGGAGAAGATGGAGACCGAGCTGGCCAAGATGCTCGGAACCTACGGGAACGGAGAGTTCCACTACGCAGGGTTCAAGGTCATGGCCAACTGCGCCAGGGTCCCCGTCGTGGACGGCCACCTTGAGTCCCTGGTCCTGGATCTGGAGAAGCAGCCCGGGCTGGACGAGCTGGAGTCCTGCCTCGTGAACTTCCGCGGAGAGCCCCAGAAGCTCAACCTGCCCTCCGCTCCCGAGCAGCCAATCATCGTCAGGCACGAGGAGAACCGTCCTCAGCCCGTCTTTGACGCCATGGCCGGAAGGCCCGAGCGCGCAAGGGGCATGGCCGTGACCATCGGAAGGCTCAGGCAGAGCAACGGGTACTACAAGGCATTCGCCATGTCTCACAACACCCTCAGGGGAGGCGCCGGAGGATCCGTCCTCAATGCCGAGCTGGCCAAGGCCAAGGGTATCCTCTGATGATCCATCCCGGGCCCGCTTCATCGGGCTCGGGGCCGTAAACGTCTTTCTCCTTCCCTTTCTCCATCCGTTCCACGATATGATGGCTCTCCGCGTGGCCATCTTTATCATGTAGTTGGCTCATACATCCAATATGGGCGACGCAAAGAAAGCAATCCTCATGGTCAGCTTCGGGACCAGCTACAACGACAACCGCGAGAAGACCATCGGCGCCATAGAGGCCGATGTCAGGGCCGAGTATCCCGATTGGGAGGTCCGCAGGGCGTTCACCAGCCGCATGATCATCAAGAAGCTGATGGAGCGCGACGGGCTGAAGATCGATTATGTCACCGAAGCCATGGACAGGCTCGTGCAGGAAGGCTACGAGACCGTCCTGATCCAGCCGACACATGTCATGAACGGCGTGGAGTACGACGATGTCGTGAGGATCGCGTCGGAGCATCTGGGGAACATAAAGAACCTGAATATGGGGAGGCCCCTGCTCACGTCTTCCGAGGATTACGATGCCCTCGTAGATGCCATCGAGGAGGTCCTGGCCAAGGACCTTGCCGACGGCGAGGCCCTGGTGCTGATGGGGCACGGGTCAGAGCACTACGCCAACGCCACTTACTCGCAGCTGCAGATGAAGCTCTGGCTCAAGGGCATGAGGAACGTGTTCGTCACCACCGTGGAAGGATTCCCGGAGTTCGACGACACCATCGGCCTGATGAAGGAGGCCGGGTTCTCGAAAGCCGTGCTGTTCCCTCTGATGGTGGTCGCAGGCGACCATGCAACCGAGGACATGGCCGGAGACGAGGAAGATTCGCTCAAGTGCCGCCTGATGTCCGAAGGGTTCGGTGTCACATGCGTCGTGCGCGGGATGGGCGAGTTCTCCGAGTTCAGGAAGCTGTTCCTGAACCATGTGGCAGATGCCATGGAGAGGCACGGGTTCAATCAAGGTTGAACGCCAGGATCCCCGTCGCAGTCCCGTCCGACGGGTGCCCGAAGAAGCGCATGACGATCTCCGAGCTGGATGTGGAAGGGTACCATATCACCGGAGACTGCGAAGCGGGCATCCATCCGGTCGATCCCAGGTAAGGGATCGCGAGCATCTCCATGCTCATGCTGCCGACCGCGATCCTGTCGGGGTACATCACGAAGTCGTCGGACACCATCACCACGTCGTCCCTCTTGGCGTAGTCGAGCGCCTCGTCCAGGGGGATATCGTGGCCCAGCACGTTCATCTCCGAGTCCACAAGCCTCATCGATGTCTCCCGGGGATGCCAGGCGGTCTCGTCCTCGAACACGCAGACCCTGACGTCCCTGTCCATGCACACATCCAGGCCGGTGTTTATCACGGGCATGCTCCCGAGGGCTGCGGTGACCGTGGATTCCTCTGCGAGTATCCTTTGCATCAGCCCGTCCGGCACGATCTCGGCGCGGACAATCCCCTTCTCCAACCTCAGGCGGTCCAGAACGGCTTCGGCGTCCATGGAAGGTTGATGGACGTTTCTTATATATAGGATAAATGGGAATTTGTGTCCACCATGGACCCGCTGGCATACGTTATAATCGGAGGATTCCTCGAGCCTGTTTGGGTCATAGGCCTGAAGAACTACAACAGCACGCACAGCATCCTGTGGGGGATCGTGGCGGTGGCTTTCATGTTCATCAGCCCCGGTGTGCTGGCGTTCGCCATGCAGGACATGTCCGTGGGAGTCGCATATTCCATCTGGACAGGTATCGGCGCCGTCACGACCGTCATAGCCGGCAAGGTCCTCTACAGCGACGCCCTCGACAGGAAGCGCGTGCTGTTCATCTTCATGATCATCGCCGGAGTGGTCGGTCTGGAGCTGTCGTCGGGGGTGGACCTTTGAACGCCGCATGGGCATGGGTCCTCATCGGCGGGCTGTTCGAGACCACCTGGGCCACCGGCATGAAGCTGTCCGACGGGTTCTCCAGCATCGGATGGACGCTGTTCACCTGCGTTTTCCTCGTGGTGAGCGTGATGTTCCTGAACCAGGGGTTCAAGGCAGGGCTGCCCACCGGAGTGTGCTATGCGGTATGGGTGGGGATCGGTGCTGTCGGGTCGATCTTCGTCGGCATCGTCCTGTTCGGCGAGATGCTGAACATCCTGGGATGGCTGTTCCTGGCCGTCATCCTCGGAGGGGTCATAGGCCTCAACCTGACGGAATCCGACGGCGACGAGAGCTCTCCTTAAGAAAGGCATATTTATCCCTCTATTATACGAAGCCGTAGAGGGCTCAAATGACGCTTAAACTAGGAGTTCCCAACAAAGGACGTTTGAACGAGAGGACCATCGAGCTGCTCCTCAAGGCAGGGCTTGACCTCGGAGAGGATTTCGGAAGGAAGCTGTACCTCAAGGCCCGCAACCAGGACGTGGAGGTCCTGTTCGTCAGGGCCCAGGACATCCCCGAGTTCGTCGCCACCGGGGCCATCGACGTCGGGATCACCGGCCATGACATGGTCGCAGAGTCCGGGAACGACCTCCAGTGCGTGCTGGACCTCAGGTTCGGATACTGCCACATGGCCCTCGCCGTGCCGGAGTCCTGCGGGATAAAGGACGCGTCCGAGATCGCCGACGGCTGCAGGGTCGCCACTTCGTACCCCAACATCGCCAGGAGGTTCTTCAAGTCCATCGGGAAGGACGTCAACGTCATAGTGGTCACCGGAGCCGCCGAGGTCATGCCCTACCTCGGGATATCTGATTACATAGTCGACCTGGTCTCCACCGGGTCCACCCTCAAGATGAACAGGATGATCGAGGCCGGCAGGATCCTGGACTCCCAGGCCGCCGTGTTCACTTCGCCTGAGGCCATGGCAAGGATCGGAGGGCAGATACAGGAGCTTGTGGACTCCATCGAGAGCGTCATCGAGGCGGAGAACAAGAAGTACATCATGGCCGACGTGCCCAGGTCCAGGATCGCGGACGTGGAGAGGATCATCCCCGGGATAGGAGGCCCCACCGTGCTTGACATCGCCGGGAACACCGATTTCGTGGCTGTGCACGCCGTGATAGACTCCGACAAGACCTTCCACGCCATATCCGAGCTCAAGAAGATCGGCGCCAAGGGCATCCTCACCACTCCGATCGAGAGGCTGGTGAACCGATGACCGTGGACAGGAGCATAATGAGGGAGACCACCAAAAGCTTCCAGATGTACTACAGCCCCGTCCTCCACGGCGAGATAAGATTGGACACCAACACCAACGTGCTCGGTTCCAATCCTGCGGCCGCGGAGTACCTGAGCCATGTGTCGGTGGACCTGAACGGCTATCCGGACACCTATTCCAGGGCCCTCAGGGGCAAGCTGGCGGAACTGTACGGTCTCCAGCCCGAGAACCTCATCGCCGGGAACGGGTCCGACGAGATGCTCGACGTGGTGTTCAAGACGTTCACGAACTGGGGCGACAACAGCGTCGTCCCCGTTCCTTCCTATTCCCTGTACGATTACTTCGTGAAGTGCAACGGAGGGAGGGCCATCGAGGTGGACCTCACCGAAGACTACCAGCTCGACGTGGATTCCATGGTCAAGGCCGGAGGGAAGGTCACTATCGTGCCTTCTCCCAACAATCCCACCGGGAACTGCTTCAGGCAGAAGGACCTGGACGACCTGATCTCCAGGTTCGACGGGATCGTCGTGATCGACGAAGCCTACACGGAGTACGCCGGAGAGGGGATGATCTCCAAGGTCGACGAGTACGATAACCTCGTAGTGGTCAGGACCTTCTCCAAGGCATACGCCATGGCCGCGCTCCGCGTGGGGTACATGGCCGCCAACAGGAAGCTGGCCGACATGATGATCAGCGTCAAGATCCCCTATTCTCTGAACGCGGTCAGCGAGGGAGCGGCCGTTGCGGCTCTGGGAGACCAGGATTTCGTGAAGAGGAGCGTGGAGATGGTCAGGGAGCAGAGGCCCAAGCTCGACGCCGGGCTGAGGAAGCTGGGCTTCGAGACGTTCCCTTCGGATTCCAATTTCATACTCGCCCGCTCGCCCATAGACCACGCGAAG
>CAVKKO010000088.1:0-2161 GCA_963656905.1 Bacteroidaceae bacterium
CGAGGTTCATCAAGGTCATGCCCGTGGGGTACAAGCTGCTGCTGGAGCAGGAATCAGAGTGATTCCGCAGGGCTTCGGCCCTGCATAAACAGGTCCGCGAGGGCTTTTCCATTCTCTCTTTCTTCCGTTCGGAGAACTATGTTCCGATTGGGATATATGATACCTTTAGGGTATTTTATCAGGCGATAAGCGGGCCTTTCAGCTCGATTCGGGTGGAATCTGGCTATTCGAGTTAGGCAGGGTCTGTCACGACCAAGTTCTGTTTGAGAAACTATGTTTCAAAGTGAACATATGATACTTTTTAAGTATGTCAGTGGATGTGAATATGGTGTATTCTGCTGTGATTCGGCATATTCCAGTTCATCCTCTACAACCACTTGGAAACTAGTGTTCAATATGAACAAATGATACTATTTTAGTATCTGTTCATAAAATGGACCGATTCATCATGCGCGAGAATTCGGTCATTCATCATCCATGGGCAGGGCGTCTCTGAGCATCACGTGCGGATGCCCCTCGTCCTCTACTATGTGTGACGTTACCCCGTAGACTGTTTTCAGATTCTCCTCGGTGATGACCTCTTCCGGTGTTCCGACAGCGAAGATACTGCCTTTGTACATCAGAATGACTTCATCAGAGTACTGTGCCGCGATGTTGATGTCGTGGCTGATCATGATGACGAGCATGTTCTTCTCGTACGCCAGTTTCTTCAGTAGCTTCGTGACGTCCAACTGGTGCCGTATGTCCAGATTGGAAGTCGGTTCGTCCAACAGGAGTATCTTTGGTTCCTGGACGAGTCCTCTGGCCAGCATGACTTTCTGATGCTGGCCTGCGGACAAGGCGTTGAATGGCCTCAGAGCCAGGCGAGAGATGCCGAGGGTCTTCAGAGTATCATAGACGATGTCCAGGTCGGAATCCAGGGATTTCCAGTTGCTGTGGGGATGCCTTCCCATGAGGACGGTGTCCACGACCGTCAGAGGGAAGGTGTCGTTGGCCGAATAGGGGACATATCCGACGATTTTGGCCAGGTCCTTGATGCTCATGTCCTCGACGTCGAGATCGTCTATCATCACCCGGCCCGACGACGGTGTCAGAATCTTGTTGATGCAATGGATGAGCGTCGATTTCCCGACGCCGTTCGGCCCCATGATCGAAACGAATCTCGGACCTTCAAGCTCCAATGTGATGTCGTTCAGCACCGGCGTGCTGGCATATGCGAATTCAACGCCCTCAATGTTCACCCTCATATCATCATCTCACATGGACATCATGGGGCGGCTGTTGACGATGCGTTCGAGGATGTACAGCGTCCCGTTCTGGCCAATCACATTCTTCTTCATGAAATTCGAATCGTACAATGAAGGGAATCCGATGTCCAATCCGACGGTGCATCTCCCTCCGATCTCCATGCGCCGGACGGTGTCGCCTTCTCCGGCCATGATGTAGATATCATCCGGAAGCGGGTCGGTGAGCGCGGATCCGCATCCGACCTCCTCCAGGAATGTCCGCAGTTCCGACATGGCGTTCTCGTCGAATCCCTCTGTCACGCGGATGTACGTGGGGACGAGCGCCAGATAACTGTATAGCCACTTCGTCAGAGGCAGGACGATGGTGGAGTCCCCGACTGCTCCGAACGTTCTCGCTTTGATCGAGCCACTGCCACGGCAGGATATCATGCCGTCGCGGGCCCTGAGTATTTTCTTCCGGATGATGGACAATGCTGGGAACGGGTCGACGGAACAGGCATCCGCTATGGCCGTCACCCAGTGCTCCAAAGCATCGAAACCGACAGGAGCCTCGTGTATATCGACCGACGGTATTCCGTAATCCTCCTCGTAGATCCGTTCGAGGTCCTGGCAGTATTCCGAGCAGACGACGACGTTGAGTTCGGCGTTGACGGATTCCATGTATTCGTCGATGGAACACCTAGCTCCCGGGACGCTGATGACGCGGAGGCCCATGGCGGACAGGAGTTCCTCCAGATCCTCCAACGTGCTCTTCCAGTCCCTTGTGAACACGCTCAGACCGAGGATGTTCACCGTCTTCTCCACGGTTCTGTTCTTGACGGGATTCAGCCATTTGAGGATCTTCACAAGGGTCTTGTCGTATCCTTCTCCGATCGGGTAGGAGATGTAATCCGCGTCCAAGGAGATCGCACGAT
>CAVKKO010000088.1:2198-8072 GCA_963656905.1 Bacteroidaceae bacterium
GATCGCACGGTCGCTCAGGCCCATTTCGGAGATCAGGACGTTGCAGCTCTCGCCTATAAGCGAGACCCCGGGTGTATTGATGACGGCGAGGCGGTTCTCGTCTGCGGAGGAGACTACCTTTAGTGCATCCTTCAGGCGTTCCATAGCTCCCGATACGTAATCCTCGGCCTCCACCTCCGTGCAGGGCACTCTGGGGTTGTTCGCATAGTATCTGGTGCGGTATGTGCTGGCGGGGGCTTTTGGCATCTTCGGGCACAGTATGCTTGATATGAACGATAGGTCCCTTCTGCACCCTACGGGGCCGTGCAGTAGGGCCGTCATATCATCGAAGCTTTCCACCGCCAGTACGGAACTGATGAAACCGTCGGGAGGCATCATTGGCAGCACCTCTGCTTCCATGAAGCTTCGATGGGTGCGCGCATCACGTTGGACGCATACTTCAGGAGGTCCGTCGAAGCGCCGATGGAAACGCTGCTCGGGGGGAGATGGCAATGGCGTACCTCGAGACAATCTGCACCTCTCAGACCTCCGAGGACCAGATCCGGTTCGAGTTCCTTCAGATCCTGTAGAATCTCGGAGACCGTGGATCCCGGAGATGACGGGATGTCTGAATTGCGCTCGGCTTTGAGGGGTTCTCCCGAAACTGGCCCGGACATCGATGCTTTGATGACAGACGCGCCGACATCTTTCATCGCATCCACGACCCAATCCATCGGACGGCTGAGCCATCCGATGAGATAGATCCTCTTGCCGGAGAGGATCTTCGATGAAGTGCGGACTGCTTCCGAATATTCGGACATGCAACGATCAATGTAATTGTCTATTGAGCTGGAGTTGGTCGCATTCCTTTTGTTTTCCAGCCACTCGATCGTGTCATGAACTCCGCATGGGAACGGGTCTCCGGACAGTTCGATTCCACGGGATTCGAACAGGGCGCGATTCCCGGGTGAAAGGTCACGTTCTGAGAGAGGGATGTTCAGTTCGGCTTTCCTGCATCCTCTGATTTCATCAACAGTGCATCCATTGAAAAGGATCGTATTCAGCCTGTAGCCGACGGATTCGAGAAGTTCGCACATCCTATCCTTGTCCGGGCCGCCGTTCATTCCCGATGATGCGATGATGTTCACAAGGCCTTTCTCGGTCTTCACGTCGGAGTCCACCATGCTCAGAAGTGAAGTCCGTGCGATCCTTATGCCGTCGAAAGCACTGCCGGTGAGGTTGCCATCGGTCCTGACGTCGAGAATCCCCAGATCGGGATGATTCTGTTCCATCTTGGCGATGCAGGAGCCCACATCATCCCCGATTATCCCCGGTATGCACGCTGTCACAACGGCCATGTTGCGCTTTCCGAGAGAATACTGCTCTTCAATGACCTTCTCGAGTTTGGAGATGCCTCCGAAGATGGAATCCTCGTCGTTCATGTCGGTGCAGATCAGATCATCGGTGTATGTGCGGTTCAGAGTGCGGTTTATCTTCTCATCGCCGAGAAAATGAACGTCGCGGATGTTGCACATCGCATATCCGCATGCTCTGGGGCCGTGGATGATGACGGTAAGGCCCCTAACTCCGCTGAGGGACATTGCGGCCGCTCTTGCAGCGCATGCCTCCCCGTCGGATTTCTTTATCCCGACCTTGGTCGGGACATTGCGACAATGTCGAATCGGTTTATTCTTCAACAATCTGTCAAGCTCTTCGTCGCTGAGGGGGTCTGAAGGATAGAGTTTGGATTTGCCTTGAATCTGTATTATTATTCTGTCTGCTAATTGCCGGAATTGTTCGGCAGGCGCGGACTCCGGATATAGTTCGCTGACAGTCATTCCCTGTCTCTCGGCCTCGGCGAATAGTCTGTCGCGCGGAATCGTGCAGATGATGGGCACTCCGACAGCTTCCGAGAAACGCTCCACAAGATCGAGTTCGTCTTCCATCCCTCTGCTGTTGAAGATGATCCCACCTACGCGAGGAACTTCAGGAGAATGGTTCAGGATTCCCCGGAGAATGTTGTTTGCGGCATAGACTGCCATGAATTCCCCGGAGGTCACCAGATAGATCACGTCAGCGAAGCCACGTCTCAATGGAACCGCAAATCCTCCGCAGACCACATCGCCAAGAACGTCGTAGAGGGTCACATCGTAGTCCGTTCTGTTCAGGCCCAGGCGTTTCAATTCGTTCATCGCGGTGATTATGCCGCGTCCCGCACACCCTATCCCGGGTTCGGGGCCTCCGGATTCTATGCATTCTACGCCACAGGGTGAGATTTTCACAATATCTTCGAGACGAATGTCGCCAGATTCCTTCGATTTCATCGTCTCCAGTGTTGTCGACTGGACAGTCCCCTTTAGCAGAGCGCGCGTCGAGTCATGTTTAGGATCGCATCCGATCTGTAATGTGCGCAGTCCTTTCTGGGAGATATTATAGGAAATATTGGAGGAAACGGTCGATTTTCCGATTCCCCCTTTACCGTATATAGCGATTTGCATCCCTAGCCTCTGTGTAGAACCTCCCATGCTGGACCCGCCTGTATTTTATAACGAAATGGGCATGACGAGTTGGATATATAATCCAACTGATACCATGAATTCACTGGCCGTTAAATTGGGGGCCATCATAGCCGTCGTCATTGTTGTGATCGCAGGAGTGGCGATCATATATGGTGGCGGGAGTGATGACAAAGAGTCCTACAACATCAAGGGAGAATTGCCCGTTCTGGGTAATGCCGACAAGGACTATGACATAGACAATGACGATTTGGAGATCATCCAGAACATCATCGACAAGAAGGAGGGGTACACACTGGAGAACTACCCCTTCGCCGATGCCAACAACGACGGTGCGGTGACGAGCGCCGATGCGGATATCGTCCGCGGAATCCTGAACAAGGAGAAGACCACAATCTACATCATCAACACCAACTTCGACAGCTCCACGTACGTGGACACGGTCAAGTGGCCTCTGAATGCTGCCATTTCTGCCGGCGTCTCCACTCTTCCGATGCTCTACAAGTGCTCTGGTGTCATGGACCGCATCAAGGGAATGGCTCTGTCCGAGCCGTACAACGTCGATGAATATCTCTACCCCGAACTGCAGGGCATGGAGTCCCTCGGGCCGAACATGAGGGAGTTCGACGTCGAGAAGGTCAGGAAGATTGTCAAGGACGAGGGTGTCGATGCGATCATCTGCGTGGCCAGTCTCAAGGACAACGAGTCCATCTTCAAGAATGACATGGGGCTCAGCATCATCAGGCCCGAGTGCTCCGCTCCCACTGTGGGCGGATACACCAGCGCGATGCTCCTGATGGGATTCGTATTCGACATGCCCACGCAGTCCCTGAAGGTGTCGGATTGGTTCCAGAACGTCAAGGATCAGATTGACGAGAAGACCAAGGGCGTCAAGACCGCCAATGCTATCGTCATTAGCAGTTCCGGTTCCATTTGGGCTCCGAGCTCCAACTATGCCCAGTGCGTCGAGGTCGCCAACGGCAGCTTCCCTTCGAAGATCAAGGACGCCACGTCCACCATCAAATTCGGGGACTGGGTGTATGAGATGAAGGACTGCGATGTAGTCATCGACTTCCACAGTGCGGATTCTGCCAACAGCTGGTACGATCCCAACTGCGACGTGTCCAGCTATATCGCCGGCGTGAAGATGTACAAGGACACCACCATGTATGAGAACAACAGGGCCTACGTCATCGCGTTCGACCTCCCCATGCCCGTTAAGATCGCGTATTGCGCCGCGGCGCTGTATCCCGAGCAGGTGAGCGAGGAGTGGGCGACCGAGATGGCCCAGTCGTTCTACGACCAGTTCTTCGGCGGGAAGTTCGATGCGTCCAAGCTCAATGTCTTCCTGACCACGGAAGAGATCAAAGCCCTTTGAAACCACAAGGGCGGCCAAGTGGCCGCCCGCATCGATAAACAGGCGGTCCGATGGATTTCAAACAGGAGTATCACGCGTTCGTCAGGAGGAAGATCCTCTTCATCCTGCTTTGCACGGTGGGGGTCTTCATAGCGTTTGGGGCATCCATGTCCGTCGGCGCTTCGGGAATCGGTTTCTTCGAGTCGTTCCAATACATCTTCGATCACATCACGGGCGTGACATACCCGGAGTATTCCTCCGAATGGTTGGATGACGTCGTGGTGTGGAATCACAGATTGCCGAGGGCCCTCTACGCAATCGTGGCGGGCGCGGCATTGGGTGTGGCGGGTGCGACGATGCAGAGTGTGATGCACAATCCCCTCGCGGATGCCTACACCACGGGAATATCTTCGGGCGCCATGTTCGGAGTGTCCGTGTCCGTCATTCTGGGCATTGACCTGATCACCGTTTCCGCGGTGAGGGACATGGGAACGATCCTGAACGCGTTCGTGTTCTCGCTGGTGCCGATGGTCCTGATGGTGCTTCTCTCGCCTAAGACCCGTTCGAATCCGTCCACGCTCATCCTGGTGGGTGTCGCGGTGACCTATCTGTTCAATTCGATCAACATGTTCCTGATGGTCACCACGGATACGGAGACCATGTCCACGGTCTACCTCTGGCTGGTGGGCTCGTTGGGGAGCGTGTCGTGGAGCGGATTCCCCTTGGTCCTCGGGATGACGGTATTCGGGACGATAGCTATCATGTTCCTGTCGAAGAAGTTGAACGTCCTCGCATTGGAGGACTCCAACGCGAAGACGTTGGGAATCAACACGGACAACGTCCGGATGGTATGCCTGGTCGCCGTTTCTCTCATCGTTGCCACCGTCACATGCCAAGTCGGGATAATCGGATTCGTGGGGCTGGTGTCGCCGCATATCGTCAGGTCGATGATCGATGCGGACAACAAGTATCTGATCCCGGCATCGGCCATATTCAGCGGGCTGTTCCTGCTCGTCGCGGACATTCTGGCGAGATTGATATCGTCGAACGGTGCCGTGCCCGTGGGCGTGGTGATGTCGTTCCTCGGTGCGCCGATTTTCCTTTATCTGCTGGTCAGGAGGGGTTCCAATATTTGGTGAGGACGAGTGGGATAAGGATGCCTATCTGAGGCATCGCAGGAACGTCAGAATCGTCACGATCATCGCGATCATCGTAACAGCCCTGCTTTCGCTGTATTCGATATCCCTAACGCAGTATCCGATATCGTTCAGTCGCATGATCGAAATCCTGATCGAAGGAATCCAGGGAGTTGTTCCGGAGGACTATTATCCAAGGTTGGAGCACAAGATCATCTGGGATTCCTACGTTCCGAGGATCCTCTCGGGACTCATAGTCGGCGCCGTGCTCGGTATCGCGGGGGCCGTCATGCAGTCCGTCATCCACAATCCTCTGGCCGATCCGTATACCACCGGTATCTCCTCCGGAGCCGCGTTCGGGGTTGCGCTGTTCGTCGTGTATGGATTCACCTTGATCCCGGGGGCGGGCCAGTGGAGTCTGATCGCGAACGCGTTCGCTTTCGCTATGATTCCCTGTATGGCCATACTGTTGTTCGCATCCTTCGGGAAAGGTTCGTCGAGCATGATGATCCTCGTCGGAATCGGGATCATGATGGTGTTCAGTTCGGCCACCCAGCTGATAATGTTCTCCGCCGAACCCTCGTCTATCGCGACGATATACGAGTGGAACATCGGATCCCTGTCCATAGTGGACAACGAGGACCTTCCGTACATGCTCGGTGCGCTGGTGGTCCTCTGCATCTCGATGGTCTTCCTCGGGAAGTATCTCGCAATAATGACCGCCGGGGACAGGATGGCTCAGACCATCGGCGTGAATGCGAAGGTCATTCGGGTACTATGCTTCTTCATCGTCTCTGCATGCACTGCGCTGACGGTCAGTTTCACGGGAAGTATAGGGTTCGTGGGATTGGTCATACCGCATATCTGCCGGATAATAGTGGGGTCG
>CAVKKO010000089.1:0-7939 GCA_963656905.1 Bacteroidaceae bacterium
CCGGAAGCCTACAAGGATGTGGACGAGGTGATCGCAGTGGTCTGCGACGCGGGGCTGACCGCGAAGGTCGCCAAGCTCACGCCCATAGGCGTGATCAAGGGCTGATTCAGAATCCGAGGACCTTGGAGGCCGCCTTGCGGACCTCCTCCGTCCTTCCTTTCGGCGCAGAAACGATAACGGCCCATCCGAACGGGTCCCTGGACTGCAATGCTCTCGCAATCGGAGAGAACCTTGTCAGCGACCTTATCTTGCCTTCGCTGTCTGCGATGGCCACGTCGGTCTTCCCTATGCGCATCCTTCCCTGCAGATTCGATGCGGAGGTCAGCTCGGCGCAGACGTCCATGACGTCCATCCCCGCCATATCCGCGATTTCTGATTCGAGACGGTCCCTTCCGCCCTTGTCGGTGTACTGCAGCAGGACCCTGGCCTTCTCGTCGTCCATCTCGTCGCTGTACACGGCGAACGCCTTCTTGTCCAGGTCCCTGGCCATGACCCTGCGGACGATCTTGGAAGGCACTCCGCCAGACTCGGATATCCTGGAGACCAGCTCCGAATCTCCGATCAGGTACAGGTCGGAAAGGTCGACTCCGGAGGCTTCCGCCGCCTTGCAGAGCATCCTCTGCGCTATGCGGACCGTCTCGTGGAAGTAGACTGAAGTGTACATCAGCGACCGGGACACCATCAGGCCCTCGGCGGCTGTTATCCCGCCCCTGCTCAGGACGATCCTGTCGTTCATGACCATCATCGTCTTGATCAGCCTCTCGGTGTCTATCGCTCCATGGGTGACGCCCGTGTGATAGGCGTCCCTCATGAGGTAGTCCATCTGGTCCGCGTCCACCGGACCGTGGATGATCTGATGCGCATAGTCTTTCGAGGGGAAGAACTCGTGCCGGTCCCAGAAGCGGTCCAGCGCCTCCTCCCCAGTGGACACCGGCGAAGAGATGTAGCCGCAGACAGACTCCGGCGATATCCCCGCAGACTCCATGGCCTCGGCGATGGTCCCGCATCCTCCGAAGATGTCCTCGTCCCTTGGGAGATAAGTGGGGACCTTCCCGAATATCAGCGCCCTTGCCAGCTCCATGTGGTCCATGCCGGTGGCCCTCTCCATGAAAGGCTCCAGGGCATGGGAGAAGGGAGGGTGGCAGATGTCATGCAGCAGCCCTGCCATCCTGACCGAGTCGGAGTCCTCCCGGCTCAGCCCGATGGCGGACGCCATCCTCCCCGCAAGATGGTATGTTCCAAGGCAGTGCTCGAAACGGGAGTGGTTGGCCGAGGGGAACACCAGGTTCCCCAGGCCGAGCTGCTTCACAGATCTCAGTCTTTGCATCTCGTGCCTGTCGAGGACGTCCAGGAAGACGCCTCCGATCTCAATCGTCCCGTGGACCGGGTCCTGCACCACCTTGGAGCGTGGCAACTCACTCACCGGTCTTCCAGAGCTTGTCGCCGACGAAGTGGATCGTCTTGATGGCCTTGCCGGGCTGCTTGGAGGCCAGGTCCTGCGCCGAGCGGAGCGCCACTCCTATCGCCAGGGGGGCGCCGTTCTTGGCGTCCTTGATCCAGACCATGTCGCCATCGGCGATGTCCGGGTCGGCATCCAGTATGCCGGGGCCCATGACGTCGGCCCCGTTGGTCACAAACGGGACCGCACCCATGTCGACGGTGACCGACCTCTTCTGGGGCCTGTACTTCAGGATCCCCCTGATGGTGAGGAAGGGCTTCCCTTCGTAGATCAGCCCGAGTATGTCGCTCTTGACGAAGATGAGCTGGTAGTCCGAGCTCTCGGCCAGGTCCACTCCGTCCGCTTCAGAGAACAGCGGGACGCCGAAAAGGGCCTCCAGCTCGTCCGCCAGGGCCTTGACCTCCTTGCTCCTCATCCTCTTCCGCTTGCGAATCATTATGTCTGCCATGATGGGCGTATGATGGGCTACGGGGATATTGGACTTTCGGAGATGGAGGTAAAAATCCGAGGCGGCGGGATAGGATGGATGGTTGGATGGATGGATTTTATGCCGTCCGCCTCGGAGACACTCAAGTAGCGGGTGATGCACTTGTTGCCTTCACTATTACCATTCACGGGACAGTATATAAGCGGAATCAGGGGGGTGCACCGAAAAAGGTAGGCCCTCTTCGGATGTCTGGCTGCCTCCGAAAACCCCCGAAAACCCTGTTGACGGAAAAGGCCGGTCCGGCCGGGGATTCTGAGAAGAGTGAAGTGCCTGCGGCCCGGCCGCAGAACATCGCGGCCGGGCCTGTTGCATGGAAAACGGGAAGGTCAGGCCTTCCTCTTGTGGCGGACCTTGACCGCGATGCCCCTTTTGAGGTCCTTCATCTCG
Organism: Bacteroidaceae bacterium; assembly: GCA_963656905.1. Classification (GTDB taxonomy): domain Archaea; phylum Thermoplasmatota; class Thermoplasmata; order Methanomassiliicoccales; family Methanomethylophilaceae; genus Methanoprimaticola. Next base: position 2,334 of record CAVKKO010000089.1, read on the forward strand.
CGGCCGCACATCATGGCGACCCCGACTCCGCGGACCTCTCCGTTGCAGACGATTATCGCTTCGTCTCCGATGCGGATCCTCGGGTCGGCGTCGATGACTCCGACTGCGAACAGATTGCCCTTGAGCTCGAAGTCCATGATCTCCACAACTCCGAATCCGAGGGATGCGACGATCTCCGCTCCCTCCAGGGTCAGGGACATCATGCCCCTCTCGGGGGTCATCATCCCCAGCTGGACCTTGTTCTTGCGGTCCTGCGGGTCCTCTCTTATGTACTTCCAATAGGGGAACTTGCCGATGGCGTAGGTGTTCTCATCCATCAGCACGTCGGAGACCTCCTTCCCGAACTGGAACTCCAGGACGTTGCGGGCCTGGTTATTCCTGTCGATCAGGTAATCGACACCGTCCATGCCCTTGGCGGCTGCCCTGAGGGCCTTGTCCAGGTTCTCCAGGGATTTAGGCGATGTGGGGTCTCCCACCACTGTGCATTCCATGTCGGCGAGGCCTTCCACGAGCTCGTAGTCCTCTCCCAGATGGCAGACGACCTTGTCGTATCCCTGTGCAATCATCGCTCCGACCATCTCGCGGATCATGCGCTTCTCCTCGCATTTCCACTCCCCGGTCACGGGGATGTCGTAGGAGTTGGCGGGGTAGCAGGCATCCAGCTCCCTCGGAACGATTCCAAGAGGGGATGTGACGATGACCTCGTGGACCAGCGTGTCGTGCTGGGCTGTGTGAATGGCAGACGCGAACGCCCTGTGGCTTTTGGATATGTGATAGGGCTTCTTGGCGGAGCAGGGGAGCAGGAGGAGGATCCTCTTGTGCTCCGGCTTCCTGTACAGCGCAATCCTGTCGCGGTACCTCTTCAGGTCCGGGCGCCTGAGCGCCTGTGTGGTGTTGCAGGAGAACCTGCATCCGACTGTGGAGCAGCACTCCTCCTCGTAGGCGTAGGCGTCCTGGTCGAAGAGCCTGAGCAGGGCGACGGAAGAAGGCGAAGAGAACGACCTCTGGTCGGCCAGCTCCCTGAGCCTGTCGGCGGCGATGAACATGCGGACCTTCTCCAGCTCCTCGCCCATGGCTTTCAGATTGTATTCGGTCTCGTCGGATCCTGTGGATACCTCCGCTTCGGGCATGAGCCTGATGCCGTTGAGGCCTGCCGCACGGGGAAGGGAGTCGTCGAAGGCGTCGACGCCCATGTACGAGAGGATAGACACATCGGAGGGCTCTCCCAGGCCTATGAGGATCAGGAGCCTGTTGAATCCGGCGGCCTCCCTGAGAGCGACTATGGCAGATACCGTCCTGCGGGGGTCCTTCCTGAGCTCGAAGGCGTTGGGAACGACAACTGCCTCGACGGAATCATCGAACGCCAAAGATTCGGGGAGCGGGAGCCTTACGACGGCCACGCCGTCCTTGACAATGCATTGGGACTCCATCCCGGACGATGCCGTGGTAAGCAGGCCCTCTTCCAAGGGTATCTCGGAGCCGAAGAACCTGAGCGTCCTGCCCGATGCGCCGGCGGATACGCTAACAGGCGACCCGGGATCGGAACCGATCATGCAGGGCGTCTTGAGCACCTGCCCGTCTCTCGAGAATTCGCAGGCCCTTCCTCTCTGGGATCTTGCCACGACATCCAACATGCGTCGGACGACGTCAGCCTTCGATATCAACCTTGCCATGGATGAGGCCTGCGGGGATTGGATGTCCTTGCTCTCTTGTTGCATGACCTTCGATGACCGCGCGACCGTCTGCCCTGAAGCGTAACGCGTCATCTGTTATCGGGAAACCGCCGTCCTTGTTATATACTGAACAACGCGAACAGACGGTTTCGTAATCGGAAGATGGACGCGCGACGGCTGTTGGCATAGGTCCTAAAGATTCGGACCTTCGCCATCGGCGTCGCAGCACGAGGACAGCGATATGAGGACATGGACAGCATTGCTTATGGCGTTCGCGATGGTCGCCTGCGGGACCATAGCTATCATGGCCGCTGCCTGCGACGAGACGGACGGAGCGGGCACGACGGTCGAATACACCAAGGTGTTCAGTACGGACGGGCCGGAGACGGTGTCGATAGACACCCATGAGTCCGAGCTCGACAGCGATCCGACCGTCGACAGCTACCAAGTCCAATGGAAGTACCGTGACGGCGTTGCATGGCGGGACCTTGCCCCGGATTTGGAATACGCTATCGGAGATTGGAAGCTCAGCTTGGCGAAAGAGATCGACGGGATCTATGACGTGACCCTGTCCACAGACGAGACCGCATCAAAGGCCGAGATCCGCCTGAACTACAGCATCAGCATCGCCTACAAGCCGGAAGCAGGCGGAGGCACTGTGACGGAGACGGCGGACATCATCCTGAACGTGTCGAAGAACGGGGCCCTGCCTGCTGCGATAAACAACTACTTCGAGTTCATGGTGGACACGGCGATAGCCAAGTCGGACGGGGAGATCAGGCCCGAAGACGCCGGCGGAGCATCGATCGAGAACGACTTCAACTGGTTCGCCTTCGAGCTGCCGGAAGGCGTGTCCATGACCGCCGACGGGCATCTGTCGGGAATACCCAAGAAGACGAAAGACATGCCGACGCCGTACAAGGTGTACGCGGAGAACGCGCTCGGGAGCATAGCGGCTTACGACATCTACATCAGGGTGTTCGAGCGCGACGAGAACCAGCTGCAGTTCTGGGTGCACAGAGGCGACATGTCCGGATTCGATCCCGATGCAGGCTACCCTAACCCGAAGGTATCCGCGGTCCAGCACGGGGATGTGGTCCGTCTCGTCGTGAGCAAGGGCGCTCCGAGCCTGGAGGGGCTGAAGGTCTCGGTCGTCGACCCCACTGCTGCGGGGCACCGCAGGACCATCGTGCCGGAAGACACCGGGGAGTATCTCGCCTACATCCTCCCGACGGGGGTCACAGGTGCATACGGCGTCATGATAGAGTTCGGCACGAACACCACCAGGACCCTGGTCTACGTCCTTCCACAGCTGGAGGTCGTCGTTGCGGGCATCGGTGTGAGCAGCTCCTCGACAGTTGCGGATCCGTGAGGAACGGGACGGCCGTCCCCTCTTCCCACCTATGAATGTAGACTGTTCTGAGGGTCTGAGAGTAATCGGCGTTTAAAGCCCAATGGTCATTGATTTCAATACCTTAACAATGTTATTAATTAGTGTTAATACTCCATAACAGGCAATTAAAAACCTGAAAACGGACGAACCTTATATCTACCGTACTACGATTGTTAACGTTTTGACTTGAGAAAAGTCGCCTGGGAGCGCAATGAGCATGGTGCTAATTGCTAAGACGATTGAGCCTGCCGCGGTCCTGGGCAACACGGAAGTGAGGACATGAAGAAAATCATGATCGGCCTGTTGGCCTTCGCCCTCATCGCATGCGGAGTCGTGGCAGTCGCGGCTGTCGCCGACGACGAGGCGGATGCTGCCGACGGGAAAGTAGAGTACAGCAAAGTCTTCAAGACCGACACTGCAGAGACCCTGGACATCAGCACTGACGACTGGACATACAAGCTCGAAAACAAGGGCGATGGCCTGTACACACTGACAATGAACACAACAGAAACATCTGCTATCGCTGAGCTCCATCTGAAGTACATGCTTGTGCTCAAACCCGTAGAAGGCGCTGAGACGAACACTGGAACGATGGAAGTGGTCATCAAGATTTCGAAGAAAGGGAACATTCTGCCTGACCATGTCAAAGATTGGTTCGAGTTCAAAGTAGACACTGCCATAAGCAGGGATAAAGGCAAGATAATCGCCTACGATGCGGGCAACCAACCACTCAACAGTAGCGACTACAGGTGGTTCGCGTTCGAACTGCCTGCGGGAGTATCGCTCTCTGCTGACGGGTACCTTTCTGGTATACCCAAGACCGCTCAGGGAGCTACACCCAAAATTTATGCTGAAGACCCATTTGGGAACGTGAAAGAATATGAGATCAGCATATTGATCGGCGAACGTAACGAAAATCAGCTCCCATTCTTTGTTCACAGAGGAACCATTGACGGATTCGATCCGAGCACCGCCCATCCGAAACCGAAAGTCTCGGCCGTCCAGCAAGGCGATGACGCATACATGGTATTATTGGATAGCACGGCGACATCGAAGAATGCTAAAGTGACCGCAGTCAGTGATAGTCAACCAAGTTACACGCAAGAACTGACATACACGACAAAAACCATCACAGTAGGCCTCGATGATGTCACGTACAGGTTCTACAAGCTCCCCACCAACCTCACAGGAGCATACGGGATAGTTATCACATCCGACCTCAACATCACCAACACCACACTCTACGTCCTGCCCCAGCTCGACGTGGTCGTCGCCGGTATCGGAGTGAGCAGCTCCTCCAACGCCAACAACGGAGGCAGCTGATGAGTCCGCGGCCCGCGCCGGCCCTGCTCCTCGCGGCAGTGCTGGCGCTGACCGTCACGGCCATCGCCTCGGAGGAATCCGAGGCGGCCCCTTCCATGATGTACTACTGCTACGGGAACACCCTGGAGCTCACGTACCTCTACGACGAGTCCAGAGTGGCGGTGGAATGGACGCTGGAGAAGCACTTCAATGACGGCACCGTCAGGACCGAGACCGACACGGGCTCCCCGATCACGGTGAACGTGGTCGGATGCTCTCATGTGAATGTCACACAGACCGTCCGCAGCCTGACCGATCCGAGTACCGACTCCCAGGAGATCGTGATATTCCCGATGGGCCTCGGCCCCGGGGAGGAGTACACGGTCACGTTCATGAACGAATCCACCCCCTATTACAGATACCATCTGAACGGGGACGTGACGGTCGTCCACGGCAACCCATTCGTCCTGCTGCCCTCTGACCCCGTCAGGAGCGGCTACAGCTTCGGCGGATGGTACACCGACCAGGCCTTCACCCAGCAGTTCGATCCGTACCAGCCCGTCACCGGCGACGTGTTCGTCTACGCCAAATGGACGGCTTCCGGAGGACAGATCGTGACCGGCGACGGCTATGTCGTCACCTTCGACGTCGTGGACGGCCTGAAATACGACGTTCAATCCGTAGGGAAGGACAGCGTGAAGTTCACCGTCGGCACGACAGAAGGGCACCGCTACAAGGACGGCACCCTGCAGGTGAACCCCAGCTCAGGGTCCGTAGCCAAGGACAACGACATCTACACCCTGTCGAGCATCAAGAGCAACATCGTGGTGAGGATCACGGCGCAGATGCTGGGAACGGTGTCCTACGACATGTCCAACTGCACCGTATCGGAGACGACGGCATCGGACGGCAGCTTGTCCGCCAAGATATCCCCGTCATTCGGATGGACGGGCCTGAGCATCAAGGTGCTCAAGGACGGCCGCGACGTCACGTCCGAGTGGCTGAGCGGGGACACCGTGAAGGTCCCCGCCGATTCGGGGAACGTGGTGGTCATCGCCAAGGCTACCCTGCCGTGGCTGTACATCCTGATCGCCGCGATCGTGGTCATAGCGATCGTTACGTTCCTGATCCTGCGCAGAAGGTCCGAGTGACCTCTGCCTTCCCGCCCCCGACGGGGCGGGAGAAACCCCATTCTCCGTTCTGGACCGCATCGGGTTCCCAGTGAGCTTCGCAGAACC
>CAVKKO010000090.1:0-7920 GCA_963656905.1 Bacteroidaceae bacterium
CAGGACGATGGAGCGCATGGACCTGTCCCATGTCACTACGATCTATATCGACGAGGTGCGACGAGAAGTCAAGAGGTGGAATGTCGAGAAGACCATTCGTTCCGTTCGGAATGACCCTAGCGGTACTGCATCGCTGGTAACGGCGGTGTGGGAAGCTCCGTGACAACGACCCATAACCCACGTCGTGGTGGGGGAGGGGCAAGGGTGGATAGGCAAGGTGAACGTAAAAGTGAATCGTCGCAGTGTCGTAAGGTATAAGTGCGGGAACACGACAGCTCCCGGAAACGGGATACGCATGGCCAAAAGGCAAGGGGCAGCGGAGGCTGTATTTCGTCGCAGTCTTCGGAACGGACAGAACTCCCCCGGCACATGGACGGCACCTAAACCTATCGTATCGTCTGTCTCTTGGAACTCGGTAAACCCCATGCCCATCGGGCAGGGGGCAGAGGATGGAACAAAAAGCGAAGGCTGTCCTGTAATGGGGCAGATAGGTGCACTTGCACCGTCCGAAAGGAAGCAGACTTGTTCCTGGCTTTCCGCGGAAGGAGCGTATTGGATACTATGAAGTCGGAAGCGCCGTATTTCACCCCGAGTGAGGACACCGACGACTGGAATCTGGCCAGACAATGGAACACCATCGACTGGGTCAAAGCAGATAAACATGTCAATAGGCTACAATACAGGATTTCCAAGGCGGAGAAACAAGGCAAACATGATTTGGCTAAACGTCTTAGTCACTTGCTGACGCATTCTTTCTACGCGAAGGCTCTTGCCGTAAGGAGGGTCACGACCAACCAAGGCAAGAGAACAGCGGGAGTGGACAATGTAATCTGGAAGAGCGCATCCGACAAGATGAAAGCCGTGCTGTCACTCAATGACAAAGGATACAAGTCCAGTCCATTGAAACGCATCTACATACCGAAGAAATCTGGAAAACTCAGACCTCTGAGCATCCCCACGATGCACGACAGGGCGATGCAAGCGCTATACGCGCTTGCGCTCGATCCCATCGCAGAAGTCAGAGCAGACCCGAACTCCTATGGATTCAGGAAGTTCAGAGGATGCCAAGATGCTCAAAGTGCAATCTGGTCGAGAACCCATGCCCTCACCAAGGGTGAATGGATAGTGGAAACGGACATCAAGTCATGTTTCGACCAGATATCGCACCAATGGATATTGGACAACGTGCCGATGGACAAGAGGATACTGAAGCAATTCCTGAAATCGGGATTCATCTTCAAAAACACGCTATTCCCGAACATCAACGGTGTCCCGCAGGGAGGCATCATCTCGCCGATAATAGCGAACATGGCTCTGGACGGACTCGAAAGGGAGCTTGCAGACAAGTTCCCCGACAGAGGACGCAATCCAAATCCTGTCAAGCTGGTAAGATACGCAGACGACAGCGTAGCCATATGTCGCGACAGGGAGACAGCGGAGAAGGCTAAGGAAATCATGAGCGACTTCCTCGCACCCCGCGGTCTCCAGTTGTCGGAAGAGAAGACCCGTATCACCCATATCGATGAAGGATTCGATTTCATCGGATTCAACTTCAGGAGATATAATGGGCACCTCATAACCAAACCCGCAAAACCCTCGATCAAGAGGTTCCTGGAAAGGATGCACCTGCTGATTCTTGAAGAAGGGCAAGCTATGAGCCAAACCGAGCTTATACGTGTCCTGAACCCAGTCATAAGGGGATGGTCGGAATACTACCGCCACGTATGCTCCGGTTGGGTCTTCAAGACACTAGACCATATACTGTTCTGGATGCTCTGGCGCTGGGCTGTCAGACGGCACCCGCATAAGGGCAAGAAATGGATAAGGAACAGATATTGGCACAAAGTAAGCAACAGGTCTTGGGTATTCACGGATGGGGAAACCGAACTGTTCGGACTTCGCAACGTGAGGATAAGCCGTCATCAGAAGGTGAAACAAGGCATCAACGCCTACCTGGACTGGAAATACATCCAGGAAAGGAAGCAGAAGAAAGCCAAATCCTGCCGTGAATCTCCGTCGCCCTGAAACACAGGGTTAGCGGCGAGCATGAGCCGTATGCTCGGAAACGGGCACGTACGGTTCTTGGAGGGGAGGGGCTCCGCCCTTCCCACTCGACAACAGTTGTCCAACCTTCTTGAGGGCTTTATATCGAATAGATTGTGCGTAAACAGAGAATGATCCGGTGCTTGGACAACATCCTGGGCTTTTCGGATACGTTTGATGGTTTTTCAAATTTACAATATGCATAGCTATTTAGACCAAAAAATGTCTACAATAGCTTATCATGGAAGGAAATGACATAATCAAAAGACTGTTGGATGAGAACGACCTTGGGACAGTAGTTCTATATAATGAAGATGACGAGGAAGTTGAGTTCGAACAAATTGCGATTATCCCTTATGAAGAAGATATTTATGCGATTTTGAAACCTGTAGAGGAAATGGATGGGGTTGCTGAAGATGAAGCAATCCTGTTCCAATTAGACACTGATGTCGACGCGGATGACGTATTGACAATTGTTGAAGATGATCTTGTAATAGATGCAGTTTTCGACGCTTACTATAAATTGTTGTCTGAACAAGAAAATGAATGATTTCGTCTTCTGAAAAAAGGTGGGTCGGACATATGATGGCTGTTTGAGTCGAATCTGGGCGAATCTGGTTCAGATGGAGAATCTCAGATCATATCCAGACGCAGGAAGATCATGATCGCCGCAGGACGGCAGAGGCATCAAGGCCGTCGGATCAAGCTGTACAGAGTCGAGTTCCAGAGTTCGCCAATGAGTCTGGGCAGGAAATTCGCCTCAGCAGATTCCCGCGGGAACGTCAGAACGTAACCAGGATCGAGCAAGGGCGGTTCTCGTCCATTAGTGATAACTGGAGAGGAAGGCCGTTGAAGATCTACGAAATCATCGCGCCCCTCAGGTTGGCACGGTATTGGAACTACAGCATCCTTAGTGAACAACTTATCAGTTATCTCGTATCAAGACCTAAGGGTGGCTGCCTATCCATTGAAGATCAGAAAGATTCTAAAGAAGCGGCCACACCGGCCCAATACCACCGTTTTTATACCGTGCATCCGATGAATCCCCTGGGATGGATGCATGCGCGCAGCGATATACGTCAGGGTATCGACGGAAGACCAGGCGGTCGAAGGATACTCCCTGGATGCACAGGTCAAGCGCCTGGAAGCATACTGCAGGGTGCAGAACTGGGAGATCGCCGACGTCTACCGCGATGAGGGATACTCCGGAAGGACCACAGACCGTCCGGAATACACCAGGATGATGGAGGAGTCCGAGAAGTGGGACACGATCCTGGTCCTGAAGATGGACCGTATCCACAGGAACAGCGTGAACTTCGCCATGATGATGGACCGGCTCAGGTCCATGGGCAAGGAGTTCACCTCCATGCAGGACAAGTTCAACACGACCACCGCCATGGGAAGGTTCGTCATGGACATCATGCAGAGGATCGCGCAGCTGGAGAGCGAGCAGATCGGAGAGAGAGTCTACATCGGGATGAAGTTCAAGGCCGAGTCCGGCGACTGCCACCTCGGATCGGGACATCCCTACGGATACACCTATTCCGACGGGAACCTCGTGGTCGTCCCCGAAGAGGCCCGTACAGTCCGTGCGATGTACAACATGTACCGCAGAGGCTCCACTATGGACGACATAGCTTCTTTCCTCAACGAGGCCGAGGTCCCCGCGAAGAAGGGAGGGCAATGGAACAAGCAATCCGTCTGCAACGTCCTCCACAACCCGCTCTACGCCGGCTACAGGAGCTGGGACGGCATCCTGAAGAAGGGAGAGCAGGAGGCCATAGTCTCTCAGCAGCAGTTCGAATCCATCAACGGCCCCTTACCGGACTGCTGATCAGATGCCTGAAGGAAGGAAGCGCGCGGCGATATACGTCAGGGTCTCCACCGACGAGCAGGCCGCGGAAGGATACTCCCTGGACGCGCAGAAGGCCATTCTGCAAGACCTCTGCATGGCTGAGGACTACGACATCGCCGGCATCTACGCAGATGACGGGTACTCCGGCAGGAGCACCAAGCGCCCGGAGTACAGGCGCATGATGGACGAGATCGACTCATGGGACATCCTCATCGTCTTGAAGATGGACCGTGTCCACAGGAACAGCAGGAACTTCATGGACATGATGGACATCCTTCAGAAGCGCAAGAAGGAGTTCGTCTCCTGCTACGAATCCCTGGACACCAGCAATGCGCTGGGAAGGTTCGTCGTGGACATGATACAGCGCATGGCGCAGCTCGAGAGCGAGCAGATCGGAGAGAGGACCAAGATGGGCATGCGCGAGAAGGCCGAGGGCCTGGAGAAGGCCAAGGAAGGCAAGCGCACGATGGGATTCAACCCGCCGTTCGGCTACTCTATCGTCGATGGAAAGCTCTCCGATGTGCCTGAAGAGCTGGAGGTCGTGTCCGAGATTTTCCAGTCCTACGATTCGGGCTCAACGATAGATTCCATCTGCTATCAGCTCAACTCGTCCGGAAGGCTCACCAGGAAGGGGAATCCCTGGAACAAGTACAACCTGTCAAACATCCTCCATAACCCTGTCTATGCAGGATTCATGAGGTGGGAAGATCTCCTCATCCGCCATGACGGCACCGCCATCATCGCTCCGGAGAAGTTCAACGAGGTCCAGCTCAAGATATCCTCTCGCATCAGAGACCCATCCAAAAGGAACGTCGATTTATTGCCAACTCCAGATGATTTCTGACCACTGTTCATCCAATATTATTTAAAATTATCTATATCGCAACATTGCTGGCCATGGATGCAAGCTCTATGGAATTTTTATGACGCATCCTAGGTCATTTTATGGTATGTTATCGCCGTTAAGAAATAAGTATTTTATACCCAAAAACGCGAACATAAACTCAAGGGAGCAATCCCGAAGGAGGAAAATAGCTTGACTGATGAATGCAAAAACATAGATCCGACCGGGTTCGGACTTCTTTTCGTGGCGCTGGTATCGTTGCCCATTGCCATCACATGCATACTCGGATATTGCGACATAGAGAACGACATCGGCCTTTATCTCGGCGATCTTCTCAAGTTCGCAGCCATCTTCATTGTGATCGCTGCACTCGCATCGTACAAGATCAACAGCAATTTCGGATTCACCGTGTTCGCCCTGGTCGGGCTCGGAGTGTACTTCGCAGGTGCGAGCGGAGGAGACCTCTACATCAACCTGACCCTGGGAATCATGTATCTGGTCTGCCTTGTATGGTCTATCCGTGCGGGAACCGCGAAAACGCTCACATGCATCCTGCTGACCACCGCCCTGATCTTCATCTTCGGAGGTCTGGCGGTTGATGGATCCGACATATTCCTTCTCCTGAAGGGAATCGTCGCTCTGGCCAACTTCGCGCTGAACCTGTACCTTGGATACGCCCTCGTGGACGGAAAGATCCCCGTGTACTGATCCGTGAGCCGGATAAACCACTTCCCAAACATCTTACATCCACGGCTTCTGCTTCATCCATACGACTCTGTGGCTATTCGGAAAAGTGATTAATATCAGTGCCATAATCGCATATCAATGAAAACCGCAACGAAGAAGAAGATCTATGCCTACGGAATGGTCGGTATCATGATCGTTGTTGCCATCACTGCAATGGCCGCCGTTCTTGTTGGATGAAGATCGCTCTCGTCACCGGTGCCTCATCGGGCATCGGGATGGAATTCTGCAGGAGCCTTGATGCAAAAGGCCTCGGTTCGATATGGCTAATCGCCAGAAGGAAGGACCGTTTGGAAGCCCTGGCAGAAGGCCTGAGAACCCATTCCAGGATAATAGCCGCCGACCTCACCGACCCCGATTCTATCCGCGGTTTGGCAGATGCGCTTGATTCTGACAAGCCTGAGATTTCGTTTCTCGTCAACTGCGCCGGATTCGGAACGTTCGGAAAGGTCTCCGAGCAGTCTCTGGCAGATATCAACGGCATGATCTCTCTGAACTGCACCGCGCTGATCGATATCACTGCGACATGCCTGCCTCATATGGGCCATGATTCTGCCATTATCGAGGTCTGCTCCGCATCCGCATACCTTCCTCTGAAGGAGCTCACAGTCTATGCGGCGACCAAGTCCATGGTCCATTCATTCTGCGAAGGCCTCAGATCCGAGGTTCAGGACGATCCCCGCGGGATATCTGTCCTGGAGGTCTCCCCGGGATGGGTGGATACCGACTTCATCCCCAAGTCCATCGAGAAGTACGACGTTCCCGAGAAGGTCTTCAAGAGGACTGTCAAAGCCGAGGATGTGGCTGAAGCAGCTTTCAAGGACCTGGCCCGCCGTAAGGAAGTCTCCATATGCGGCAGATACAACCGGTTCCAAGTCTTCATGTGCAAGCATTTCCCAAGAATCGCGAAGAAAGTCTGGGAGCGCTCGCTTATCAAATGACGAAGGAGCAACGATGATCGATGTTTCTTTCGATTTCACCAGCGATGCGCCCGGTTATTGGGATGGTTTCTGGGATACGAAATACGGTCGTGGAAAGTGCGATCCCGATCGTGACAGCCCTAAAGAGCTCGAATTCAGCAAAGTGGTATGGAGCAGGACGGTTCCGAGCGGCAGATTCCTGGACTTGCAGATATCCGGAAAGCGGTACGCTTGGGGCGGCCACCGGCTTTCAAACGACTCGATAACCGCCAGCTTCCGTCATTCTGGAGGCAAGCCTGTCATCGATGCTGTGATGAAGGAGATGGGGGATGAGTTCAGGCCTTACATGGAAGATTACATCCGCAATAGCTGGACCATCGGAGGCGTCGTAGTCTTCCCTATCCCCGAAAAGGTTCCAGGTTGTCCACGGATTCAGAGCATGAATCAAGCCCGCGGAATCCACCCGCTCATCAAAGACCGCTGGGATCTGACCCTGGAATGCATCCGTTTGCATTATGAAGGCAAGGAATCGTTCCTGTCGAAATCCATCGAGCCCTGCAGATGGTTCTTCGACCTTTTCATCGATTTCAAAGGCTATGTCGACTTCTTTCTCCTGCAGGATAGCGTCGAAAATGACTATGAAGCTGTCCGCATCTGGAGGGGCGACAAACTGGGCGATGATCCTCTGCCTTCGGATGTCGCAGAGTACAAAGACTGGATAGAGAACCAGAAGACGTTCGTGAGGAAAAGAGCCCAACGCATCCAGGATCTCTTATCATCTCAGGATTGTCCTGACATCGGCCGCACAAATCCTCAGAAGAACCTTGACGGATACTTTGAATAAGATACGGAGCGATTTCATCAGAGCTCAAAGCATCTGCGGAGGTGACTGCGGTGGTAGGCGATCGGATGTCCATCATGGAAACAATGTCTTCTATAGAGAAGATGACATCATACGTTGACGGATACGACCTTTACAGGATGGAAGTGCTGTACGATTACGATCTGGACCGCATCATCGACCGCGGCATCGTCGATGATCAGACCATGATCGATGCCATCCTCGAAGAGATCGACCCGTCGCTTTCGATAGATGTCCGGATCCCCAGCTTCGGTTGCACCGTGTTCGGGATGGATGACTGCGGGAACGGCACGATGATGGGGCGCAATTACGATTTCAAATACGATTCGTCGGCCATGCTCGTCCATTCGAAGCCGAAAGACGGGTATGAATCCGTCTCGTTCGCAGCATTGAACAACGTATCCGCCAATCACCCCTTGGATCCTGATGAGAGGACGATAGCTCTCGCATCGCCGTTCATCTGCCTTGACGGGATAAACGAAAAGGGAGTGTCCATAGCGATCCTCACGCTAGACAGCAAGCCCACCAACCAGAGCACAGGCAAGAAGAAGATCTTCACCTCCTTGGCAGTCAGGCTCGTTCTCGACAGGGCTTCATCGACAGAATTGAAATTCTCTAATTTTCTTGGTATACCAGCTTCTTGTTACCCTAC
>CAVKKO010000091.1:0-7856 GCA_963656905.1 Bacteroidaceae bacterium
CCGACTATCAGGCATCGGCCCATAAGGGGAAGTATGTGATGAGCACCTGGTACGCCGGCAGGATAGACGGCGATGCCATAGTGAGGTAAACACCTTAATCGGGCAAGGGAGACGGGGGCCCGTCTCCTGCCCGATGTTCTTAAGCCCATTCGGAGTCTAGCTTCTGGATTGATCGTGTCATTCAGCGATGGATATACCATACATCCAGTAGGCTTAGACATCATTTCAATTCATCCATCCAATTCGGGCTGGTTTATATTCCAATTGTAAGGATTCTACATATGCTAGGGCGGACAGTTGGACTCCGCCAGCAGGGGAATAGAAATGAAATCAAGGTATGCAGCAGCATTCATCGTCGCGGCGATGATGGTCGCCGCATTCCCGATTATGGCATTCGCCGATGACAGCGATGCCACGTTGGGAACGACGACTGGACAGTATACAATATTCTATTACGATTCGACCTCTGGAGCGTGGGATCACGCGACGGCTTCGACCTACGACGCCGCCCAGGCACTCAAGGCATCCAGATTCTGGCTGAGCGGGGACTCCATGGTGGATAAGACGACGGGAGGAACTTACCCCTCACCCAATTACAATTACGGCGACATATCGACATTCAGAGGAATCACCGAAAGTGGGGACGATGTTTGGAACGTGTTGATCTATCAGGGCGGTTCATGGGTCGTCGGGTCCGCTTATCTTGGGTGGTATACCTGTTTCAGTGATCAGCCTACTTCTTGGCAGACCGCCAATTTCGCATTATATTATGGAACCTCTGACGATTCCGGCGAGATGATAGAGGATCTGGAGTCGTACATAGAGGATCAGGAAATAGACTACTCGGTTTCGACGACGGTCGGTACGAATAGCGATTTTGCATTCACATTCTATCTCGAGATCAGCTATTCGGGTGCGACTCCGACGATAGTCTCGTCCGGGAACGTGTCGATCACAGCTCAGGACCTCGCCTCAGGCACAACTGTGGTTTGCTATGGTTCCAACGCATATCTGGCACTGAAGTGGGCCTTCGGGACGAACCTGGATGCGGTGGAGACCATCCCGGGAATCCATTACTCGGGTACTGGGTACGATTATTGGGAGTACTACAGCTGGATGTATTCGTTCTTCGGTCTGAGCACAGTTCAAACGGAAGGCAAGTCCACTCCCACAGATTGGACGGATGACAAGTATGCATACTGGGCCATTTACACGTCCTATTTTGGACCGAACGACGATGACAACGTCCTAGCCGATTTCGTCATCGGCGAGTATGCGCCCCTGTCGTGTGCTGAGATATCGGACAACACGATCGCGCTTGTTTACGCGGAGATCTAAGCCACATCGGGAGACGATCACTCAAACCGGGGCATGTGCCCCTTCTTTATTAATCTGAATGTCGGACCCGGATCACCAGCCTGACCGGATGGAATGGGGGCGATCACGCTCGTCCGCGCATGCAGGAGGTAGATCGAGTGTCAATTTTGAAGAGGGCTTTGCTCCTTCTTGCGTTCTTGATTCTGGCGATGGGTCTATGCGCCGAGATCAGCCATGATTCGGATTCCGACGCGGATGGAACCCAATCATACAATCTAGAGAAAGATTCGGATGGTAAATATACGCTATATTCGAATACAGAGAGTCCTGAAAAGCTTTCTGAATACACGATAACTAACACAGATGGCTCCTATATCATAACAGTGACGAGTGGGACCATAGTTGTGGTTCCGGAATCGATAACTAACATAACGAAATGTACGGTTTCGAGCAGCCAGGAGGATTGGGAAGGAGCGCACCTAATCTTCAAAGGGGATGTGAATCTAGGGGAAAAGGCATTCCTAGAACAGAATAGAATCGTTAAGATCAAATTCGAAGGAACTGCGAATTTAGGGAGGAACGTCTTTAAGAATTGTACGGCGCTAGAGGAGATACTAGCAGTTGGGAAAGTTGAATCATCCTCTACATACTTATTCAATGGATGTAGCGCGCTTGTAAATATGGACTTCCAGGGTGGACTTGTACTGAATGTTGCTGGAGCATTCACTTCATTCAAACCGGCACAGAAAGTTACGATTTTTCTTGGGGACGGGTCATCAATAAAAAATGGAGATAAACTGAACAAGAATTGTGCCCAAGTTGAAATAGAGATATCTGGAGAAGCTAGTTTGCCTGCGGATCTCACATCAAACGGAGGGAAGGAGGTCCAATATACATTGTTGCCAGGGGCGAATTTGACGATCACGGGGCAATGGGCCGAATCATCTATAGGCACCAAAATACGGATCGGGGACCTGGGAGATAAAGGGGCAGTCAATATCTCGGTTGAGGGAGAAAATAGCAAGAGGGACCCACTGGATGCTTACAACCACCTGACATTTGAGATCAACGCGAGCTCATACGCTAAAACCAGCTCCTTATTCCAATGTGAATACGATATTTCTGGTTCACAATCAACCAGGGACAGATTCGTGAACTACTCGATATCCTATCTCGATAATCAAGGGAAGCAAGTTGAGAGCATCCAGAGTCAGGATGGGTCCCAGCTTCTCAGGTATGTGGGGAAACAGACCAACTATAAAATCGAATCGAGTGTCACGTCTATATCCGAGGGTGCATTCAAGGGGAACTCGACAATAGAAGTGGTTACTTTCAGCACCGGTCTCCTGACAATAGGGAACTCGGCATTCGAAGGTTGCACGAACCTGAAAACAATCGGGGATTCTACATTCATCCAAAGTAATACGAAGGGATTGAAAATCCCCGACAACATAACATCTGTCGGATCGAGGGCTTTCTATGGTTGCACGGCATTGTCTTCAGTCGTTCTCGGAGATGGTCTCACTGCAGTCGAGGAATCGGCATTCGAGAATTGCGCATCCGTAGAGAACGTCGTTTTTGGCTCCAAAATAAGTCAAATCAAGAAAAACGCGTTCGCTTCATGCGCCAAGATCTCCGAACTGACTCTGTCTGATAGAATCACTGCTGTGAGGGATGGGGCTTTCTACGGTTGCGTGGCACTGACAACCATCGGATTCGGCAGCACACTGGAATCTATAGGGGTTCCCATAGAAGGCGGGACAGTCGGGTTCGGAGCGTTCCAAGGGTGCACGGCCATAACCGGATTGAAATTCCCGAGTTCGTTAATGGAGATAGGACAGAATGCGTTCTTTGATTGCTATGGGTTACAGAGAATCGAATTCAACGAGGGTCTGAATGCAATAGGCGTAAATGCCTTTCAAATCAACACTGCCAATACTAGCAAAATTCAGATCTCAGAATTAAAGTTGCCTTCCACTTTGGAATCCATCGGCGATGGTGTATTTGCGAATTGGGCCGCGCTCTCGACTGTGGAGATCGGAGACAAGAACGGCAAGAATTCGAAGTTATCCGTGATAAAGAATGGTCCGTTCACCAGGTGCGTAGGTCTCGAGAAGATATCGATGCCGACGGCAACCCTCACATCGGTGGCGGATGGATTCCCGGGAGAAGCCTGTTATCCGGAACTGGAGCAGTACGGTTCCGATGGTCAGACATACAAGATCGAGAACAATGTGCTCAAGCATCTGCAGGACGGGGTCTGGAAATCGGTATCCCATGAGACCGTCGCAGACAGGACGAAAGAAAGCATAACGTTCGTTGGAGAGGGCGAATATAAGAATCAGAGGGTTCTGGAGACGATAACTCTCCCGGCAACTGTCAAATCCATCTGCGCCGAAGCGTTCTACGGATGCCTGAATCTGAAGAAGGTCCGGATCGTCTGGGCGGAGGGCCATTCCGGGATATCGCTGGGGAAGAATGCGTTCTCGGGCTGTTCTTCCTTGGAATCGATCGTCTACGTCAAGGATGGGAATGAGACGAGCCCTGTCGCCATCACGGGATTGGCCGAGGGGGCGTTCAGGAATTGTTCCGAGTTCGGTTCCGCCGGCATAACCCTGGGATCGGGCATAACGGAGATTCCGAAAGATTGCTTCAGGAACAGCGGCCTTACGAGCATCACTCTGCCAGACGAACTCACGAAGGTAGGTTCCAGAGCGTTCTCCGGGACCAAGATCACCACAATAACATTGCCTACTAACGCTGAATTGGAGCTCTCCACGAACGAGATTACCCATAAGGCAGGAGGCACGTCGAATCAGCTGACGACGCCGTTCTTCGGATGTTCCGAATTGAAGACGATCTCGGTCGCATCCGGTTCCAAGTACACCGTGGAGAACAACTGTTTGATGTTGAACAATGTGATTCTCCTGATTCCCGAAGGGATCGAGAATGTCACGATACCGGCATCGGCAACCTCTTTCCTGGAATCTTATGACAGCAAACAGCTCATAGGGTTCTTCAGCGGTAACAGTAAGTTGGAGAGCATCGACCTCGGCGGATCGAGCATCAAGATTCTGCCCGACATGATGTTCTATCAGTGTGATGCCTTGGTTATGGTGAAACTCCCGGAGAGCCTCACCAGTATCGGACAATGTGCATTCATGAACGATGAGAAGCTGACTACCATATCATTCGCCGAAGGAACGAAGTTGGGTTCCATCGGCAAGATGGCGTTCTCTCAGACCGGTTTGACCGATCTGAAGATCCCTTCGGCATCCGATTCCGGGGCGACTCTCGGCGAGAACGCGTTCTATGGGAGTCAGAATCTGGCCACATTATCCGTGGGAGGGGGTTGGAGCATCTCCAGCAGAGCATTCAGCGACATACGCTCGGCCTTCGTGATAACCTTCACGGGGAGTCCAGTGGGAATTGCGGAGGACGCCTTCTACGGGACCGCATCCCTGCAATCCATAAGGATCGAATCCGGATCCCTTTACTCCACCGATCCGAAGAACATTATGCTCTTCAAGAGCATCGAAGGAGGGAAGGAACTCCTCCTTGTGGCATCGTCGGTAGAATCAATCCAGATTCCCAAGGATGTCATCGCTTATTCTTCGAACGCGTTCGCCTGCAATCTGAACTTGGAGACGATCGAGGTGGAGGAGGGCAACTCTGTATATAGGGCGAAAGACGGATTGCTTCTGAAGGGGAGCCAGCTGGTCCTGGTCCCTCACGGCAAGAGCATTGTGACGATTCCCGCGGATGTCGACGAGATCTCGTCGGACGCGTTCATGACCATCAAGTCCGGGGACCAGGAATTCAGGCAGTACGTCTCCGAACTCGTGTGGGGAGGAGAGGATACGGCCAAGGACATAGACTTCAAAGTCTCGTCGGTCCTCAAGGCTTCGATAACCTCACTCAGATTGGAGACGACAGGGACCATCAATCTGTATGGAGACAAGTCTGCACACTTGAATATCACCAAGATAGAATTCAACGGGAAGAGTGTCGTTCAGAAAGGTACCGACAATGTGGAGTTCGGAACGGGCGTCGAATCCCTCAAGGTCTCGGACGTCACCTTCAATCTGACAGGCCGTTTCGCCGCGTACGGCGGGTCTGCATCTTCAGGATATGAGGCGTTCCGGTACGAATTGTTCGACATCCGGTTGGGGGACGAAGAAAAGGATCCCGTGAAAGCCATCGAACGCGTGACCGGCTGCAAGATTCAATTCCAAGGGATACAGGTCGTTCCGGAATTCTATGCCATGTCCATGGCCTATTCCCTGGACGGAAAGGACACGCCCGCGGTGATAACCTTCTCCGCGACGTCCGCCGATGGGCTGATCCCGCAGAATATGGTACTGACCGTCGGCGGGAATGAGATCGGGTTCAAGGATGGGATGTACACCGTGGAACTCTCCAGTTCAGAGACTACGACTCTGATATTCTCCGAAAAGCAGAATCTGGTCAAGTATGCGGTCACTTTCGATTACGGAGGATCGGTGACGAGCGGCTCCGCCCAGATACCCGCGGGTCAGAGCGTCCCCTCCGCGACACTCGAGAGCATGAAGACATCTGGATCCGTCAGCAGGGATGGGTATACCTTATACGGGTGGTACGTCGACTCCGATTACAAGAACGCATATTCTTCCGGGGCCATAACCGGTGCCTGCACCCTCTATGCCAAATGGACGTTGAACGAGGGTGCCGAGGTCGTCTTCGGCTCCGACGGTTCGATTCGCGCGACCGCCGACGGCAAGTACCTGTTCAGCGGAGAGAAGGTGGCGAAGGGGACCGAGGTCACCTTCACGTTCCAGAGCTCCGGTAGCGAGTTGAAGGACTGGATCGTCAACGGCAGGGCCGTGGGCGATTCCGAGAAGTCCATAAAGAGGACCGTGCAGAACAGGATCGAGGTCGGAGTCGACACGCGCACAGTCTCCGCCTACGGGGACGGTCTGACCGGCACGGAGGCGCCGTTCGAGGACATCACGCAGCTCTGGGCGAAAAGGAACAAGGTCGACACCAGTATGAATATCTGGTCCGGGTTCCCGTCCATCCCGCTCGTCGTCGATGACAGCGTCTATTTCCGTGCGGGGAACACGCTCTACAGGGTGGATTCTTTCACGGGAGATGTCCTTGATTCGGTGTACACGCCCGACTCGACGATTGTCGCATACTACATCTACATAGGGTACGGCGACGGTGTCATCCTCGATTATGCGACCGACAAAGCGTACGATCTCGAGCTGAACGAGCTCTGGGCTATACCTGATGTCGATTCCGCTTTCTACGGGGAGAACGGATACTTCTACGGAATCCATGACGGGAAGCTATTGAAGTTCTCATCGTCGAACGGCACGTCCGTGGAGAACTGGTCCGTCGATGTGTCTGGTTGGCATACCCTCTACGGGACCACCTCGAAACCTGTGGTCCTGAACGGCAAGGCGTATTACGTCAACGTTTCGGGCGACGAACGTGGAATCGGATGCATAGACCTGGAGAGTGGGGAGAAGGAAAAGATCGTCCTCCAGTACGCCAATGGCATGCTACTGGACGACGGATGGCTAACAACAGCAGAGGTCGGCGGGACCGATTACCTGTTCCTAACCGCATACGGGAAGGGGTTGTTCGACGAGGGATCCTCGAATACCGGGGCGAGGCTGTTCTCCGTCAAGCTGGATGAGGACGGCGGCTTCGCCGACGATTGCGAGAGGTTCATGCAGTTCATCTCCAGCGGATGCGCATCCGCGTTCATCGTCTTCAATGGTCGCGGATACATCAATATCAACGGACAGGAGACCGGAGAATGGGGAACTCTGTTCACTATCGATGTCAAGAAATTCATTAACGGAGTCTACGGGACGGGATGGAACGATTATCGTATGAACACCAAGACCTGCTACACGGATTTCATCCTCTGCAAGCAGGACAGCACCTACACCCACGGCTCCATCGTCGTGGACACGGCGCAGTACGAATCCACCGGGTCCGTGTACATCTACATGCTGCCCTACAACCCCTGCGGCACCATGATCCTCATCTTCGAGGACCACGAGGGCAAGGTCAGGGATACCGGGCACACGGAGATCAAGGGAAGCAACGCCTTCGGCTCCCAGACCGTCAGGATCGGGGCCAACGGCGTGCTCGTCTGGTACGACGACTCCGGTACGGTGTACTGCTACGCATCCGCGTCCAAGGTCCCTTACAGGTTCCTGTTCCAGGACGGGGACGGGGCGGAGTGGGTCTCCCAGCAGGGGACCGACGTCGAGGACGCGCTGAAGAAGGCGCTCGAGGCGAAGGGATGGGGTTCCGACATCTCGAAGCTGAACATATGGTTCCAGAACGAGGGCGAGTACTATCCAGCCACCGACCTGAAGGATAAGGACGTTTCGAAATTCCGCGAGTTCCTGGTGTCCACCGACATCACGGACATCAACAAGATCCCCGAGAGGACGTTCTATCTGTACAGGACGGACGGTGCGGCGGAGTCGTACAGCATCCTGACCCTCTTCGACGACCATACGGTCAAGGGGAAGCTG
>CAVKKO010000092.1:0-7803 GCA_963656905.1 Bacteroidaceae bacterium
GATCGGAAGGCAGATCGAGATCCACTACGAGAAGCCCATGGACATGGAGTGGTGCGTCGAGAACGACAAGGCGTACATCGTCCAGGCCAGGCCCATCACCGCGACCGGGAACTCCGCGACCAACGAGTCCGTCGGAGGGTCCGTGTCCAGCGAGGACATCATCGCAAGCGGCCTCGGTGCGAGCCCCGGGCTCGCCACCGGCAAGGTCGTGATCTACGACACCAGCATGAGCCTGGAAGCCATCAAGGAGGGAGACATCCTGGTCACCCAGATGACCATGCCCGACATGGTCCCCGCCATGAGCAGGGCCGCCGCCATCGTGACTGACGAGGGAGGCATGACATGCCACGCGGCGATCATCTCCAGAGAGCTCGGCACACCGTGCGTCGTCGGTACCGGCAACGCCACCGAGATCATGAAGGACGGCATGGACGTCACCGTGGACGGGACCACGGGAACCGTCTACAAGGGCATCCTGAAGAAGTCCGGATCCGAGGACTCCCAGGCTCCCGCTGCGGCTTCCGCCGTCTGCGCGGAGTATGTTCCTGTGACGGGCACCAAGGTCATGGTCAACATGTCCATGCCCGCCAAGGCAGAGGAGGTGGCGAAGCTCCAGTGCGACGGGGTCGGGCTCATGAGGTCCGAGTTCCTGTTCACCAACTACATCGGAGAGCACCCCTGCGCCGTCATAGAAGAGGGAAGGGAGGAGGAGCTCGTCGACAAGCTCGCCGAGGGCATCGCCAAGGTCTGCAGGGCGTTCTACCCCAGGCCCATCACCCTCAGGACATCCGACTTCAAGACCAACGAGTACCGCGACATGAAAGGCGGAGCAGACTACGAGCCCAACGAGGACAACCCCATGATCGGATGGAGGGGATGCTCCAGGTACGTCTCCGACAGCTACCGCAGGGCGTTCATGTGCGAGCTCAAGGCCATCAAGAAGGTCAGGGACGAGATGGGGCTCAAGAACCTCAACATGATGCTCCCGTTCGTCAGGACCGTGGAAGAGGTGCAGGACATCACCGAGATGATGAGGTCCGTCGGCCTCAGAAGGGGCAGGGACTTCAAGCTCTACCTGATGGCGGAGGTCCCGGTCAACGTGTTCATGGCGGACAAGTTCTGCGAGTACTGCGACTGGTTCTCCATCGGGTCCAACGACCTCACCCAGCTTGTCATGGGGAGCGACAGGGATTCCGATATCCTCGGCCACATGGGATACTTCGACGAGAGGAACGAGGGTGTGAAGAGGGCCATCGCCCAGCTGATCAAGGTCGCCCACGAGCACGGGAGGCACGTCAGCATCTGCGGGCAGGGGCCTTCCGTCTACCCGGAGTTCACCGAGTTCCTGGTGGAACAGGGGATCGACTGCATCTCCCTGAACCCCGACACCTTCGCGAAGACCAAGAGGATCATCGCCTCCGCGGAGCAGAGGGTGCTGCTCAGGGACCTCAGGAACCTGAGGAACAAGTTCCTCGAGTGAGGACAGAAACGCCGGAGGAGGGATCCTCCGGCACTTTCCTTTTTCCGCTTTCTGTTTCAGGGGCCGAGGGACGTTATCGGCACCACATAGACCCCATCCGGGCGCCTATAAGCGTAGACGGCCATGCCGCATACCACACACAGGAACGACGGCGGCTTGCCTTCCTTGGTGAAGAAGTCGTTGAGCTTCAGGAGGCTCTCGGCGGCGGCATCTATCTGCCCCGTGCCCAGCTTGACCTCTATGGCGCCCCAGCGCCCGTCGCGCGCCTCGACCACAGCATCGATCTCCCTGTCACGGCCGTCGCGGTAATGGAACATGCGGCCGCCGATATGCTCGATGTACAACCTGATGTCATGGAGGCACAGGGACTCGAACATGAACCCGAATGTGTTCAAATCATTCATTAGGAGCTCCTTGTTAAGGTTCAATGCGGCAATCGCCAGTGATACGTCTGTAAGATGGCGCTTAGGTGCCTTCCCTATGCGGGCATCCGACCTCAGGTTAGGGCTGTAGCTGGGAATGTCATCTATCGCATACATCCTATACAGACAATCGACATAGTCGTCATATGTCTCTATGGCGATGTTCTCGTTGTCGTTCTCCATCATTCCTGACCTCACATTCCTGTTGGATGCCAAAGTGCATTCGTTTCTCGCCAACGAACGGAACAGCATTGCCATCTTCTTCTCGCTCCTCCGCTTCCCATCCATCCTGGCCGCATCGGCAGTCAGACGGTTCACATAATCTATAGCGAACAATTCTTGATCTCCACCAACTCCTAGTGATCCGGGCCATCCGCCCCTAATCGCTAAATCGATAAGGTGCTCCAAGGACACTGGTCCGCATTCCCTCATCCCAGACCATCCATCGAACAACGAGGTCAGGGACACTGAGCCGTCTGAATCTCCCGACTCGTACAGGCTCATCGTGCGCATCTCGACGGCCCCTATGCGCCCAGCACCGCTATGGATGTACTCATCACGCCGAGGGACAGCGGAGCCTGTGAATATGAAGCGCCCTTTCCGCCGGGACGTGTCCACCTCCGAGCGGACCCGATCCCATATCGTAGGAACCTCTTGCCATTCATCTATCAGACGAGGCTCGATGCCTTCTAGAGCGATGCGCGGATCAGCGGAGACGAGATCACGGTTGGGAATCACTCCTGAAGAATCAGCCACTTTAATTTCGCTCTCCGCATGGTTCTCGGCCGTCCAGGTCTTCCCACAATAACGCGGACCCTCGATGGAGACTGCGCCGAAGGTTTTCAGCATTATGTCAATCTTATCGTCAATGAGCCTTTTCCGGTAGCCTTCCTGCGTCAGAGTCATATCGAACTGATTGCTTTCATAGTATAAATAGAAGGTTTTCCTACTAATTAATAGAAGGATTTCCTTCTACTTTATAGAAGGTTTTCCTACTAATTAATAGAAGGAGTTCCATCCAGTAAATCAAGATCAGGCCCATGGTTCAGAGCTTCTCCATGACGATGGTCGGGACCTTTCCTCTGAATGCGATTCCGTAGAGGTACATGGTGCCGCTCATGCCGCTGTAGTACCGGTTCTCATGGATCTGGCCTATGGCCTTGCGGGCGAGCTTCTCCATCTTCTCGGAGGAGACGTCATCGTTCTCATCAGAGTCGTCGTCCTTGAGGCGCTTCAATTCCATGATCACATTGGGCCCCGGTCCGGAGATCCTCTTCATGCGGATGTCGTAGTATCCGTCGCCGGCCTCGCGGTCGTCGAGGATCTCATATGCCGGGGATTCTCTGATCACCAGGCCTGTTATGAACGCCTCGTAAGGGAACTCGGACGTGAGTATGCGGACGCTGAGGGCCTCCATCAGCTCTGTGAGATCGGATGTCATCTTCGGGACGTCCCCGGTCTTGATGGCCGTGATGAAGCCGTTCAGATGCTTGTTGACGTTGTCTCCGAACCTCTCGAGGACGCTCTTCCTAAAGACGCTGACCATCTCCATGTTCGGTATCGAGATGGTGTAGTCCTCGCCGTTGTAGACTGCGTTCAGGTACCCTGTGGCGACCATCATCGAGAATATCGCATCGTTGGAATGCAGGTAGCAATATGCGATCTCGCGACTGATGTCGGCAGTCGTCGTGCCTCCGGCGCAGAGCTTCTCCAGCTTCCCCCAGGTCTCGCTGTCGGTCCTATCCAGGATGTCTCCGAGTATCGAGTTCCCGCTGGTGCTGGCCCAGTGTGAAGCGGCTTCGAAGTGGGTGTCCACGTACATCAGAATGGACCAGGGGTTGTACACGTCCGCGTTCCCGAACCTGTATCCGTCGTACCATTCCTTGGCTTCGGCCAGCTTCTCCGGGTGTCCGTTGTCGGCAAGGAGCTTCTCCACCTCTGCCTGGGTGAAGCCGAACATCTCGTCGTACTGCGTGTCGAACAGGTCGTAAACCCTGAAGTTGTTCACACCCGAGAAGATGCTCTCCTTCGAGATCCGGGTCACACCGGTCAGGACTGCGAAGCGCATATATTCGTTGCCCTTGAGCGCGGTGCCCAGGAAAGTCCTCATGAAATCCATGATCGCCATATGCTCTTCCGGCTTGCCATACGACCTGTTCATGATGTTGTCGTATTCATCGATCAGGATGATCGGGGCTTTGCCGTAATGCATGGCGAGCATCATGCACAGGTCTGCCAGGCTGGATTCGAGGTCTGAAGGCTCAGATCTGCGCTCGTATATCCTGTTGTAAGTCTCAATCATGCCTGAGTTCAGCTTGTCGGAAGTGCGGAGCTCGAGGAAGTTCTGATAGAGGATGAACAGAGTCTTCTCCATGCGCTTGAGGAAATGGGCGTGCTCTCCGTTGCCAAGATCCTTGAGGTCTAACTTTATCACGATGTTGGAGTTCTTCTCGGGATCGTCCGGACGGATCTCCGAGATCTTCAGGTCGGAGAAGCGGTCCCTTTCGCCGGCGTACTTGATGTTCAGGTACGCGTCCAGCATGCTCATGTTAAGGGACTTGCCGAACCTGCGGGGACGGGTTATGACCGTGGCCAGAGCCGAATTCCGCAGCACCATGTCTATGAACGGGCTCTTGTCCACAAAGTAGAGGCCGCGGTCCCTCAGCTCCCTGAAATCGTCGTGTCCGATCGGCATGCCTTCCATGTTCCTGCACCTGCCTACATCTTGAGAGAGGGCATCCGCAACATGCAGATCGGGCCCTCGTCCTCAGGCATCCCCTTGCAGGACATGGTTCTTAAAACCTGCCCCGTTTCTACCCTGTTTTTGTCAGTTTTGACAGAAATCGGAGTCATTATGTAACTACAAACGCCCCCTGGCGCACTGACCGGAACCGTTCATCCCTTGCAGGACAACGCGCCATCTGGCCTCAGATCCTCTCCATGGCTATGGTCGGATCCTTGCCGTCGAAGGCTACGCCGTAGATCATCGTCTCGCCGGTCAGGCCATCCGCATATCCCTTTTCGTGGATCTGCCTCAGGCCTTCCTGGGCCAGCTCATCCATCGTCATGTCGACGTTGTTCTTGTTGCGGCGCTTGATCTCCAGTACGATGTTCCTGCCTGACCCGGACACCCTCTTCAGACGGACATCGTAGTACCCTTTCTTGATTTCGCGCTCGGCTGTGACCTCATACCTTCCGTGGAATATCGCCATCAGGCCTGTGATGAAGCCTTGATACACATGCTCGTGCGTGAGGATCCTGTTGCTGAGCAGTTCGAACTGCCTCGTGAGGATCTCGGCCATTTTCACGGTGTCTCCGCACGCCATCGCCTCGATGAGGTCGAAGACATCCTTGTTGACCGATTTCCCGTATCTTCTGAGGATCGTCGTCGCGAACACGGAGAACATCTCCTTGTTCGGTATGGACACCACATAACCGTTCCCCTGAGGGATCGCCTTCAGATAACCTGACGCGACCATCACGGAATATATGGAGTCGGTGGGGGAATGAAGGTCGCAGTAAGCTACCTCTGTGCTGAGGTCTGCTCCGACGGTTCCGCCGGAGCATAGCGTCTCCAGTTCCTTCCATGTGTCCGAGTCGGCCCTCGAGATGAGATCCTCCATTATGGAGTTCCCGCTGGTTCCCGCCCAATATGAACGAGGCTTGCAGCCCGAATAGGCGTATTTGATGATGCTCCAAGGGTTGTAGATGTCCGCATCGCCGAAGCGATATCCGTCATACCATTCCCGAGCTTCTGCTATCTTGTCCCCGTGGCCGTTGTCGATGAGAAGCTTCTCCACCTCTGCCTGAGTGAACCCGAACATCTCATCGAAGCCCGTCGAGAGCACATCGAAGACATTGGGATTGTTCACTCCGGAGAAGATGCTCTCTTTGGATATCTTCATGACCCCTGTGACGACAGCGAACCTCATGTGTGCGTTGCCCTTGAGGGCGCTGCTCAACATCCTCCCCAGAAACGTCTTGACCTCATCATGGATCTCATCCGTTCCGTATGATCTGTTCATCGGATTGTCGTATTCGTCGATCAGGATGATGGGCTTCTTCCCGTAGTGCGTCTCGATCATCTCGCAGATATCCTGGATGGATTCGATCAGATCATCGCGATCGGCAGTGCCGCTGATGATGTCGGAATACCGCCTCTTGAGGAGATTATCCAGCTTGTCTGAATCTTTCAGGTCCGGAAAGCTCCTGTAGACGTTTTCCACCTTCCTCCTGAACGATTTGATGAGCGAATGAGTGTTTTCCGTCCCGATATCTTTGAGATTGATCATGACGATGTGGTTCGAGTTCTTCTCGGGATCGTCCGGACGGAGCTCTGCGATCTTCAGGTCCGAGAAGCGGTCCCTCTCGCCGGCGTACCTGATGTTCAGGTACGCGTCCAGCATGCTCATGTTCAGGGACTTGCCGAACCTGCGGGGACGTGTGAAGAGCTTGACATCGGACGGATCCTTCAGGACCATGTCTATCAGCGGAGTCTTATCCACATAATAGAGGTCGAGGTCCCTTAACTTCCTGAAATCATCATGTCCGACCGGCATCCCTTCCATGTTCTCGTCCTTGTTTGCCATATGCGTTGCCTCCTTTTTATACATCCCATCGACCGGTGGTGCTCGATCGTGCCCGATGAGGCATATGGCAACCGAGTTTAATAACCTCACGCTGTAATGATTGTAATGTCAGTATCATCGGTAATAATTGTAATATTACAATAAGATGTACTTCCTAAACTCATATCGTCGAAACATAGCATCGTCGAAGACGATCGAGGCCTAAGAGACGTTATCGGAACCACATAGACCCCGTCCGGGCGCCTGTAGGCATAGACGGCCATGCCGCATACCACGCACAGGAACGAGGGCGGCTTGCCTTCCCTGGTGAAGAAGTCGTTGATCTTCAGGAGGCTCTCGGCGGCGGCATCTATCTGTCCGGTGCCCGGTCTGACCTCTATGGCGCCCCAGCGCCCGTCGCGAGCCTCCACCACGGCGTCGATTTCCCTTCCGCGGCCGTCATGGTAATGGAACATGCGGCCGCCGATGTGCTCGATATACAGCCTGATGTCATGGAGGCACAGGGACTCGAACATGGGCGCAAATGTGCTCAGGTCTTTCATCAGGAGCCCTTTGTCAAGGTTCGATGCGGCGATTGCCAAGGATACATCTGCAAGATTGCGCTTCGGTGCCTTCCCTATGCGAGCGTCCGACCTCAAATTGAGGCTGTAGCTAGGGATGTCGTCTATCACATGCACCCTGCGAAGGCAGTCGATGTAATCGTAATAGGTCTCGATGGCCATGGTTTCGTTGTCGTTCTCCAGCATCCCCGACCTGACGTTCCGGTCGGAGGCCAAGGTGCATTCGTTCCTCGCCAGCGAACGCAACAGCATCGCCATCTTCTCCTCGCTCCTGCGTTTCCCGTCCAGCCCGGCAGCATCGGCTGTCAGGCGATTGAGATGGTCTATGGCAGATAACTCCTGATCCCCATCGGTTCCTATCGATCCGGGCCATCCGCCCCTGACCGCCAGATCGATGAGGCGCTCCAGAGACACCCGCCCGCATTCCCTCATCCCGGACCATCCGTCGAACAACGATGCCAGGGACACCGAGCCGTCGGAGTCTCCCGATTCGTAAAGGCTCATCGTGCGCATCTTGATAGCCCCGATGCGCCCGGCACCGCTGTGGATGTATTCCTCGCGCCTAGGGATGACAGGATGGGCTGGAAATGAAAGGGAACTGGCAGATAATGTATTCCTCGCGCCTAGGGATGACAGAGCTTGTGAGTAGGGGCTAGGTGACCAAGAAGTTGGTGCGCCTATCGGGCGGGGACAGGCCATCCCCGCAGTCAATGGCTCGAAGCCAAGGCCGCGCGCCCCGCGGCCAGGATGTT
>CAVKKO010000093.1:0-7767 GCA_963656905.1 Bacteroidaceae bacterium
TCGGTCAACGAAATCGTCGCTGGAGTAACATCCGTTCTGAATCTCGGGCCTGAAATCACAGGCATAGAATCCCACATCAGAGGCAAGAGTTCATTAAAATACAACACAGAGTGGAGCCTTACCTCTCTGAGTAAAGAAGGATATATTGAAATCACGAAGAGAGGCTTTAGACGCATCACCAATAAGGGACGTAAAGCTCTCGAAGATGGGTTCGACTGGACTCAGGTTCCTCTAACCCAAACCAAAGACGCGGATCCTGTCCCTCGCGATTCCCAAACTAATAACATTCACAGGGTCGACATTGAAGGATCAACATCGTTCTTCGATTACCTTCGCAGTCACAATCTCTCATACGACACCCGCCTTGTTGAAGACTTCCTTCTGTCTCTGAAAGCGAAGCAATTTCTCATTCTGAGTGGCGGTAGCGGTACCGGAAAAACAAAACTTGCCCAAGAATACGGGAAATTTATCTCATCAAAACTCCAACCTAATCCAACAGAGATTACGTTCTCCGTGACGTTAGGTGAATCGGATAAAAACAAAGGATACACCCTCAATCCCGACAAATTCATCGAAGCATTTCCCGACTACAAAGATCTTAGTGGGCAATACAGGTTCAGCATCGGCGGAACTGAGGGCGTGTGCAGGATAGATATGACCCCGCGCCTCTGGTATAGAGGAAAGGAAAGCAAAACAATATCCGAAACCATCACCCGTCTGAAAGAACACCAAACTATGGCCGATCTGAAGCTGATCATAGACAGAAATCGGAACCACTCTGCGTCTGGATCGGATTACGTCATAATTCCTGTCGGATCCAACTGGACCGACAGTCGTTCGATCATTGGCTACAAAAACGTCCTGATCGACAGATATTGCCACACCCCGGCTCTAGACCTCATAATCGAGGCTAACTCCGATGAAAACAGCCCTAGATTACTCATCTTGGATGAGATGAACCTGTCCCATGTCGAATGGTACTTCTCCGACCTGCTGTCCAGCATGGAGAGCGGGGAACCCATCGAGATAGAATCGGACGGGGACGTCCCGGAATCAATCTGCACCGGGGACAACCTGTTCGTCATCGGAACCGTGAACATGGACGAGACCACCTATTCCTTCTCGCCCAAGGTCCTGGACAGGGCGAACGTCATAGAATTCCAGCCCGTGCCCGTCAGCACGTTGCTCGATGGGGACGGCTCCTCCGAGAAACCGAACGGCGACGTCGTGTTCCTCCAGGACTGCATGGCCGGGATCGGAGTCAGATCCAAAGGTGCGGCGGAGCTCATCGAGGACATGACATCCGAACCTGGTAATTCCGACATCGTCAGATCGATGATAGGCGACATCGACGCCCTCCAGAAGCTGATGTCCTCCATCGGGCTGCCGTTCGGGTTCAGGACCGTCGACGAGGTCATGAGGTTCATGACCGTCGCATGGGAGTACGAGGGGAAAGGCGAGTTCTCCAACTGGAAGCGCTACCTCGACTCCCAGATCATGCAGAAGATCCTGCCGAAGGTCCACGGGAACGCATCGATCAGGAGGTGCCTCGAGGACATGAAGGCGTTCTGCGCCGGGAACGGGTACCCGAGGTCGTCCGACAAGCTCGACCGCATGCTGAAGGTCCTGGAAAGCCAGAGATATGTCTCGTTCAACAGCTGAGCAATCCGGCGCCTCCATCCTGGCGCTCCGCTTCATCGACGAGAGCCGTACAGTGGCAACGCTGAAGCTGGCGTTCCAGCCGTCCCCGTCCCGCCTGTTGGACCCGACGAGACTTCCCGACTGCATCGACGCCGAGGGGACCTCCGGGGTCGGAAGCATCACCGAGGAATCGGAGATAGATTCGGAGTCCCCCGTTCAGATCTACCTCGGGGCGGATGCCAGTATCCGGCCGATCCTCCTCCTGGAGGAGACGGACTACGAGCTCGAACTCGTCGCATCGGACGGATGCGGGATCGAAAACGCTTTCTCCGACCTGGTCGAGAACAGCGATTCCCTCGCATTGAAGAAGATGCTACTCAGCCTCCCGGGATCGGACGTGTACACCCTGAACTTCAGGAGCTTCGTCGGCAACTCGGACTTCGACATCACCGTCGACGGCAGGAAGCTGGCCATCCCCTTCGAGGTCCGCTCCAAGAAGCTCCGCTACCGCACGGACTACCCGCGCATGATGCGGGACGTCGCCGACTTCTCCACTTCCCTCCTGCTGCAGATGAGGTCGCCGGTCTACAGGCGGTACGACCTCTCGGACGGCTCCGGGAGGTCGAGGTACGAGGAGTTCATGATCCTGGACTACGTGTTCGGAGCACTGGATCTAATCGGCTCCTACGGATGCGTCAGGAACAGCAGGCACCGCGAGCTGGAGAACTTCTCCCATCCCGTGCCGGCGAGCCTGTCCGGACGCATCGACCCTTCCAACCTCCTCAGGATGGTCTCCGCGGACAACCTAGTCCTCGCCGAGGGCGGACCCATAGCCGGCCGCTACGCCCCCATCACCGTATACGAGGACAGGTCCCGCGTCACCTTCGACACCCCCGAGAACAGGCTGGTCAAGGACGTCCTGCTCACGGTCCAGCGCATGGTCGACCTCCTGTCCGAGCACAAGGGCGGATGCTCCGACTACGTCTCCAGGAGGCTCGGGGAGATGAAGGGGGAGATAGACCGCATCGCGGAGGACGGATGGCTCAAGGAGGTGGGCGACCTGACCCGCATCCCGGCCGAATCCGCCGTCCTCGAGAGGAGACCGGGCTACTCCGACATGTTCGCAGTTCACCGCATCCTCGGCATGAACGTCCTCTTCAGCGACGACTACAGGGGCCTCCTGGAGGGGCGCGGGAGCAGGATCCACCAGGTCTACGAGTACTGGTGCTACACCCGCCTGTTCAGATGCCTCTGGCGCATGTCCGAGAACAAACCCGATCCTCCGCTGATCCCCGTCGATGACAAATGGACGGTCTCGATGAGGCGCGGGAAGGACGGAGTGAGATTCCTCATACCCGGGACCCTCCCGATGACCGCCACCCTGTACTACAACAAGGAGTTCTCGAGGGACGATGAGAGATTCACATCCTATTCGCTCAGGCTCAGACCCGACTTCGTGCTGATCATCGGCATCGGAGAACGTCCAGAGACCTTCATCATCAACTTTGACGCCAAGTACAAGGTCAAGCGCGACTCTTCGAACTGTGTCATCAGCGACGCCGAGATGAGCACCGACTGCTGGGAGTACGACATCTACAAGATGCATACCTACCGCGACGCCCTGCTCCACAGCTATGGATCTTACGTCATGTATCCTGGGAGCTCGGAGGAGAGGTACATCAAACCAGTGAAGAGGACGGGGGATGTACTCCCGTCCGTGGGGGCGGTCCCTCTGATCCCCGGATCTGATGACGATGGAGATCTCGAGAAGCTCCTGCGCGCGATATTCGACGATATCGCAACGTTCTCTTCGGGAGAATTTACTATAGAAGACCTGTTCTAACAATAAACATATTAAAACATAGGATACTATTATTTTGACAAACCATATCATATTATGGCCGTATTCCACACCACAGACAATTTTGCCCAGAACCTTCATTCAACACATCTTAGCTACAAACATTCAATATTTGTTTGAAAACTATCGAATCCGTTCAGATCAACAAATATCTGTAAAGATCAGAAGGGATCTATAGTTATAATGAATTTATACGACTGAATGACGAATGATATCCGCAATCTCAAAAGCCGTATCATCGTGGATTCCAACTTCATCGAAACAGTCAGCAGACTGAAAACGTTCAAAATTCCATCAAATCCAACGTACTCAATCGATTCTTCAGGTACTGGATTAGAAGAATCAGGCCGTGTAACCCGTTTAGAACCATCAGATGCCTATAATCTGGATGCCCGCAACGGAGGTCTGCAAATACGGAATCCTGAGACTCTCCTCTGTGCATATGACGAATCAATTGCCGTCTATGAAGCATTAGAAGGTCGTGCTTTAGCCGTATCGCATGCACTAGTGTATCTCTACAATGACGATTTTGTGCCCATAACCTACATGACGCTCAAATTTTTGACTCGTTCCAATACTATAGCGTCGACTATAGGAAAATCTGCTATTGTCACGGACAATCCGCAGCGCAAATCTTCTTTGGAAACCGCCCGGGATAAAATGACTTTCCTCGAAGAATATTGCGTTGATGGATCGATCCTCCTTATTGATGGCGCGATGATTGCAGGCGATGCATTCACCACATTCATCCAACAAATGAGTAGATTCGAAGAACGGAACATTCTGCCTATTTTTTTCATTAAAAACAGCTCCAGTAACAACATAGTGAGCAATATCGAAGGGATGTCGGAGAAATACAACTCCGATCTGCATTGGGCTAACGAAATGCTTAGAAAAGGACAAAGATCGTGCTTTTTCGAATATATTGATCTGTATAATGACAGGAATGCCAAAGTATTCTGTTACGTCAAGTTCCTCGAAGGGGTAAGTCCTGTAAGAATAGAGATTCCGAGCATCGTATTCCGCAACCCGAAATTCGAAAGAGCCATAGGCAACGTAATGGACGTTATTCTCTACCTTCTGTTAGTACAAGGTTCCGGAGATAATTGTCAGATCAGACCTATCGCCATAGCAGAAAAGTACGCTCGGGAAACGATGAAACTCATTGATGTAAACAAGGAGATTCGCAGAGCCGGTCTGATCCCGACTATGAATGAAAAGAGAGGCATGATAAAATGATGGAATGGATAGTGCTGGGCGAGAAGGATGGCGGCAAAATCGAGCTAGTATCTAAAAAAGGCACAGGCATTCTTCCAAAAGGATCTTTTCTCACAGTTGAAGATGGCGAAAAACGTTTCATTCTGAGAGTGGACGAATCTAAACAGATCGAGCCGTATTCCCCATCCCCGTTAATAGCAGAAATGGATTTACCCGAATTCGAAGCAGACCGCAAATGCATCAACAAAGTGATAGCGTATAGAATAAAAGATGAAAACGAGCGTGAGGACGGCCTGGTTGATTTCATTCCACCCAGAGCCATCGCTCACCTGTCTTCACAACAGGATGTTGATGATGCGTTGGACATTGGCAACGAGGGACCAAGAGTTTTCATATCAACGATACACGCCAATCAAAATCGCATACTGAGAGACCAATCAGGCAAAAGAATCTCGGTCTGTATTCCGGATGATGTTTTCTTCCATCAAATGATGATATGTGGAAAAACTGGCAGTGGAAAAACAGTAGCCATGAAGTATCTGGTCCACTACTTCGTTGAAAAACTAGGAGGATCCGTCCTTGCCGTAAATGTAAAAGATGTCGACTTCCTCCAAATGGACAAGGCTTCCAACAATGTAAATAATGATATCATCAGTGAATGGGAAGATCTCGGAATCGATGCTAAAGGATTGTCTGGCGTCACCATGTATATGCCTGCAAACAGGCGCGCTAAGATTCGTGGCATAAACAATAATCTAATTGAAAAAATAACACTGGATGCTAATGAAATAGACCCAGTAGCATTGACAGGACTCTTGCAGGGAATTACAGATAAGGCAGCAATGGTGCTTCCTGGAATATTCAACTATTGGAGAAAATATGAATGCCCGGCGGGGGAAGCAACGTTCAGGAGCTTTATTAAATACTTTAATGATAGGAGCGAGACTAGAAGATTCTTCACACTATCAGAACGTGGTGATGATGATGAAATCAATATTCATCCATCCACGTATGAAAGTCTTTCTCGTGCTCTTACAACATCAAACGATTTCTTCGATTCAGAAAATGCTAAATCAATCACTGAAAAGAACATTCTCGAACGTGGAAAGACGAGTATTTTAGACTTTTCTGGTGATAAGGGCCCTCGCTTTGGTGCGATCCTGCTTCGTGATCTTCTTAGAAAAATAGTGAATTGCAAGAACAAAATAGAATCTGATGTTCCCCTGTTGATCATCATAGATGAGGTTCACATGTTCTATGGAGAATCTGCAGCATCAGAAGCTCTCGATGACCTCGATACTATCTGTCGTACTGGACGTAGCAAAAAAATCGGGGTGATATTTGCATCGCAGAATCCCTCCGATATTCCAAAAGGCCTTTCGTCTGTCATCAATACTAAAATTTTCTTCAAAACGGATGCATCATCTATCAAAGATATAGGATCTAAGATAAGTTCTGATGAACTTGAAGGCTTAAAAAAAGGATATGCTGTGGCGCAGATACATGGAATTCCCCAACTTCGCTACATTAAATTCCCGCTTTCACCTAGTGGAGTGATTAAAAATGACGAGTAATGATGTTTACATGAAAAGCATAGCAGAAGATGCTCTGCAAAAATTCATTTTAGAACACTTAGACATGGAAGAGGAGGATCTTCTCGAAGCTTGCATTCATTTTTTGGAGGATAATGGATGTTAAATATTGATTATGTTGTAAAAACAGATGAAGCCGTGGAAGTAGTCAGCCTTCATCAACCAGACAACCTATCCAAAATTGATCGTAATATCATTTTAATTGAAGGGCCTGAATCGTCCGGTAAAAGCACTCTTCTCAACATGATCGCAGTTGGATGCTTCGGTGAAGATGACGATAGCCTTTCAGAATCAACACGTAATAACCTGAAGGAACTCTCAGAGGATTACAGGGATGTCAGATTTGACTTTCAAATCTCTGATCCCGTTTCCGGTGCATTTTTGAGATTACAAAAAGAAAAAGGAAAAGCACCCAAAGTCACCGAAACTATGGATGGTCGTGCCATTTCTTGTCGTGAATTTCGTAGCAAATACAGACTAGTGTATGACATTCCAGAAGACCCTACTAAGCGCCTTAGCGCTATGACTCAGATAATCAAAAATGACAATCGCGAAATACGTGATAAAATCAAGAATCTTCAAGAAATAATCGTCAGTTATAACGAAAAACTATCTGATGTCCCTACAGAAGAAGAAATAACAAAAATCAAAGATGAACTAGCCAAAGCTCAACAATCTCTAAAGAATACACAGAAAGAATATGATGAGCTAAATAGAATAAACGACCAATGCAAGATAATACTTAATTTAAATCAACTTATAGAGTATAACCAACTGATATCTAGAATAAACGACGATATTAAAGCTGAGGAAAAAAAGCCTGCGTCCTCTTCTGAACATCTCAAAACTGTTAAAGAAAAATGGATCAAAAAATATCAGATGTTGGATCTGGGAGAAAACTCTAGGCAAATCTTAGTGGACTCACGTAACGATGAACTGATAGATTTAGCTAAACAGATCAACAATATGTGGAGAGAACTGGACCCATATAGCTTAGAACAAAGCACTGAATTCCTCACAAAATATTACGAAAAAATAGATTGTTTGAAGAGAAAAATACCAAAAGATGATTCTGCGATTTCAAACACTCGCATTGCAAATGAACTTATTACGCTGTTGAATGACTTCGATCCCAATGCATCATTAGGGGAACTAGGAACCGTTAACAGCCTCAAACTATATTTACAAAAATATAAAGATAATTTAAACGCGGTAGATTACAAT
Source organism: Bacteroidaceae bacterium (assembly GCA_963656905.1). GTDB lineage: Archaea > Thermoplasmatota > Thermoplasmata > Methanomassiliicoccales > Methanomethylophilaceae > Methanoprimaticola. The sequence goes on from CAVKKO010000093.1 coordinate 7,537, forward strand.
CCTGTTCGTAATAATATTACAATCATTCAAAGAGAAATACGTTCGGCAGAAAAATTATTGAATCAACCTGAAGATGATAAGAAAAAAGACAACATCTTCAGAGACGAAAATAAGCTAAAACAGTGGAAAGAAGACAGAGAAGATATCACAAATACGATCTTCGAATTAAAAGAACAATTGACAGATCAGGGAATCTATGACCTCGTTCACCCTGTATCCACCGTACAAAAC
>CAVKKO010000094.1:0-7754 GCA_963656905.1 Bacteroidaceae bacterium
GATAGCCTGTCCCCGCCCGATAGGCGCACCAACTTCTTGGTCACCTAGCCCCAAGAATATCAACGTAATCACGTCTTACCTTAACCATGACAGTTGGGAACGGGCACGTGGAGAACCTTCTGAGCAGTCCTCGGAAGGCACTTCTGTCCATGTCGCTGCCGTTGCTCCTTGCGATCCTTGTCGAGAACCTTCAGACGTTCATAGACGGGCTTTGGTGCTCGGGGCTGGGGTCCGAAGCCCTGTCCGCCATATCGATCTCCAGCTGCATCTACTCCATGATAGTCGCCCTGGGGACCGGGATATCTGTCGGTGCCACGGCCGCCATATCCCGTTACATCGGAGCCGGCGACAGAACATCGGCCGAGAAGGCCATCCCGACCACGATCCTCATCATATTCCTGGTGTCCACGGCTGCCAGCATCGTGTTCTGGTTCGTCTCCGAGCCGATCCTTTCGTTCGTAGGCCAGGGCACCAACACCGACGCGTGCATGGAGTACACCCGCCCGTTCCTGATCATGTCGTTCTTCCTGATGATGAACTCCGCTTGGGTCGGCATGCTCCGTGCCGAGGGCGCTTCGATGATCTGCATGGGCATGTCGATAATCGCGTCTGTGGCGAACATAGTCCTGGACCCCGTTCTGATCTACACTCTAGGCCTGGGCCTCACAGGCGCCTCCATCGCCACATGCATCTCCTACATCATGGTGACGATCGCCGGCATATGGCACTACGTGTCGGGCAGGACCTACCTGAAGCTCCGCATCAGGGGATACGCCTTCGACAGGGCTGTCGCCAGGGACATCGCCAAGGTGGGTGCGCCGTGCTCGCTGGAGATGTTCGTCGCCCCTCTGCTCATGATCCCTCAGAACGCCATCGTGTTCTCCTGCGGCGGGAACAGCGGGATGGTAGCCTACACCTACGCGTTCAAGTTCATCGACATGGCCCTGATACCGGCTAACGCGATATCCAAGTCTCTGATCCCGATAATCTCATCCGACATAGGGCAGAAGAGGCCCGACAAGATCATAGAAAGCTGCAGGATAGCCTACAGGATAACCCTCGGGATAGGGTTCGCATGCATGATCGCCATCTTCATCCTGGCGGACCCTTTGGTCGGCCTGTTCATGAACTCCGAGAGCATGGAGGAGGTCCGTGACCTCATGGCTCTGGCGCTCAGGATATTCACCCTGACATGCGTGTTCCATACGTTCCGTCTCATGGGGACTTCCATCCTCCAGGCCACCGGATATGCCGTTCTTGCCAGCGCCTTGACCCTCATGAGGGAGCTGATGTTCCTGGGAACGTTCTACATCGCAGCGATGCACTCGATGGAGGCGATATTCTGGGCCTGCGATGTCACCAACTTCACGATGATGTTCCTGATATCCGTGTTCGCATTCCATGCCATCAAGGACCTTGTATGCAAGATGGGCGGGATCTCTCCGACGACTGGATGACATCTTCATGCGGTGAATGCGGAAAAAAGAGGAGACGGCATCGCTGCCGCCCCCAAACAGGTTTCGAGGGCGATGCCCTCAGAGGTCGTCGGTGGTGTCCTCCATGGACTCGACCATGTGGAAGACGTTGTCCCCTTCGGGCACCTTGGACTGGTAGAGCTTCATTTCCGGGTCCTGGGGCGCATCGATGTCCTCCGCATGGAATATCACATACGGACGGTCGTCGACATCCTGGATCTCGGCCTTCACCTTGTACACGTTCTGGATGGTGTCCTCGGTGATGACCTCGGAGACCGTCCCGTCAGCATAGATGCGCCCATCGTGGAACATGATCACCCTGTCGGAGAACCTGGACGCGATGTTCAGGTCGTGGCAGATGACCAGCACGATTATGCCTCTGCGGTGCGCGATGTCCCGCAAGAGCCTCATGGTGTAGATCTGGTGGTAGATGTCCAGATTGGACGTTGGCTCGTCCAGCATGAGGAGCTCGGGCTCCTGGGCCAGCCCGCGGGCGATCATGACCCTCTGGTGCTGGCCTGCGGAGAGCTCGTTGAAGAACTTCATAGCGTAATCCGCCATGTGCATCTTCGTAAGGCAGTCTGCGGCGATCTCCATGTCCTTCTGCGTGACGACGTATCCGGAATGGGGGTACCTGCCCATGAGGACGGTGTCCATCACGGTCATGGCGAACGTCTCGCCCGATGTCTGGGGAACGTAGGCGATCTTCTTGGCGACATCCTTGAAGGTCATCTCCTCGACATCTTCGCCGTCGATGAGGACGCGTCCCTCGGTCGGCTCCAGGATCTTGTTGATCGTGTACATCAGGGTGGATTTCCCTACCCCGTTGGGCCCCAGGATGCTGACCAGCCCCGGCTCCGATATGTGCAGGTTTATCCCGCGCCATACGCAGACATCGCTGTAAGAGACCCCCAGGCCCTCTATGTCAATTTGGATCGTCATGTCACCAGATCTCCTTCTTCTGCCTCAGGACGAGGAACATGAACACGGGCCCTCCGAGGATGGAGGTTATTATGCCTATGGGCAGGCTGGGCATCACGATCTGCACGACGCAGTCGGAGAGCATCATGATGCATGCTCCCATCAGCCCCGCCGCAGGGATCAGGACCTTGTTGTCAGACCCCACGAACATACGTGCGATGTGTGGGCCCACCAGTCCGATGAACCCTATGATCCCGGTGAAGCTCACGATCCCGGCTGCCACGAGCGAGACTATGGCCAGGACGATGATGCGCGCGCGGTTGATGTTGATGCCTATGCTCTTCGAGTAGGCATCTCCGGAGTTCATGGTGTTGAGCACGCGGGCCATGTACATCAGGGTCCCTCCGCCGATTACCGATACAGCGAACAGGTACGGGAGCTGCTCCCATTTCACGTTGTTCAACGTACCGACGGTCCAGGCGTACACAGATGATGCGGCGTTGGGGTCCGCCACCAGCATCAAGTACGACTGCACGGCGTTGAAGATGTACATCAACGAGATACCCGACAGGATGATCATCGCCGGCGAAGGCTTCCTGAATGTGGACATCAGGATGATGAAGGCCGCAGGGATAAGCGCGAATATGAACGCGTTCAGCACGATCCCGTAGTTGCCGGGGATCAGGGTGATGCCCATGGTCATCGCCAAGGTGGCTCCGAGAGCCGCCCCCGAGGATATGCCTGTGGTGTACGGGTCTGCCAGCGGGTTCTTCATCATGCTCTGCATGGCAGCTCCGGCCATGGCGAGGCCCACTCCTGCTATCATGGCGGCCAGGACACGGGGCATGCGCAGATTCCATACGACCCGCATGTCCACGCTCATCTCCTGATGCCAGTCTCCGAGCCTCTCGAAGATCAGCTGATAGACGGTGATGAAATCCAGCTTGTATGGCCCCAGGCCTATGTCCACTGCCATGACTATGAGCGCCAGGAAGAAGACTACGAGGAGCATCAGGCGCTTGGCGTACTTGAACGCCTTGTAGCGCCGGATGATGGCCTCGTTGGAGGTCTCGCTCTCATCGACCTTCTGCAGCTTCCCGATCATGTTGCCGGAAAGCCTGACTTTGGAAAGGGTGTTGTTGACTTTCGTTCTTATCTTTAGCTTCGACATTGGGAACTCTCCGGAATTCAGATGATGTTGCCCGTCAACGCGTAATCGCTGGATGCGATGACCACCGATTGGAGGACGCAGCCTTCCGAGATGAAGAACGTGTAATCGGTTCCGTTCTCGCTGCGGGTCCATACGTTGACGTCGATGTCGTTGAGTTTCGTCTTGTGGGAGTACGTGTACAGTCCTTGGTCCGGAACATCCCCGTCATCGAACATGAGCGAGAACTCCAGGTCCAGTTGCGATTGGCCTGTGCCGACGGACACGCTGTACGAGTACAGGTGGTAGCCCCCTCTGGAGGCGATGTGCTCGGACTGCCCGGTGCCTGAGCAGGGGTCGTCTCCGACGGTCCCGGCGAAATAGTACTGGCAGCTGCGGTCGTGGGCATCAGGATTGATGGCCGACAACGCATCGAACATGAGGAAAGCAGACAGCGACCCGGCGATGAGCAGCGCCACGAAGGCGACCGTCACCACGCTGTCGCCGATCTCGACCTTCAATTGAACATCTCCGATGTGAAAGGGGGGCCGTAGCCCCCCGGGTTTGGATCAGCTTCCGCTGTAGAACAACAGGTCCTTGATCGAATCGTAAGTGTACTGGTATTCGCCGGTGCCGTAGTTCCCCATCAGCTTCAGTCCCTCGTTGGTTATCTGCTCCACAGGAAGGTCCCATCCATAGAGATAGTTCCCGATCGTGGAGAGGAAGGACAGCTCCATAGGTCCGGAGGCGTAGATCCATCCGAACACAACCAGGTCGACGGTCCCGCCGGAATACTCGTTGATCCCCTTTAGACGCTCGTCGTAGACCTTCTTCATGTATTCCACAGAGATTGGGGTGGCATCCTTTCCGACCCCGAGCGCACCATATGGCCCGGCGACGGTTCCGACCATGAGGTCGCACCCGTACGTCTTGCAGACGTTGGCGAACTGCTCGTCGGTGAGCGCCTCCTTCCAGGACTTGCTCCCGGACAGGCTGATCTTGTCGACGACATCGATTATCCCGAGCTTGAGGAGGTTCTGATACTCTCCGGAGTCTCCCTTGAAAATCCAATACTCGCTCCCGGGGGATTCCTCGGATGTTGAGAGGTAGGAACCGAGGACCTTCTTCTTCTCCGCATCCGTGAGCGCGGCTACCTTGTCCTGGATGACTTTCATCCACTTGTCGTACCAGGTTGTCCATTCGACGGCCTTGTCGTACTTGTGGAACATGTATCCTGCAGTCAGGACGCCGTTTGCGGTGGCTCCGTTCTCCCAAGAGGGCAGACGGAGGATCTGGACGTTGGTGCCTGCGACCTGGTCCTCGAGGTTCCCGGTGTTGTTGGCGTATTCCGAGTTGAACCAGACAGTGAGGTATCCGTCGCCGTATTCCCTGGCGACATCGACGAGCACCTCTGCTACAGGGGTCTTGTGGTTCCCGATGTACCCCATCTGATTATAGTCCAGGAGGGATGCGAATTCATGCCAGAATGTGGATTGTCCGTTGTTCCTTGCGGGGTCTCCGGCCCTGTAATCGGTGGCGACAATGGCCTCCGGAGCCAGGATGCACTCGATCTCGAGCGTCTGCGTCAGGATGTTCGCGAGCTTGAGAGGCACTCCCATGTCGTAGGAGCGGATCTTATAGTTGCAGTTGATGTAGTTGACCTTGTCGTAGTAGTTCGACTTGTCGATGAGCTTCTCGACGAGCTCAATGTCCTTCTCATCGATGACGCCATCGTAGTTCGCATCGGCCATGAACTCCTTGGTGTAGTCATAGCCGTTGGCGATAAGATCCTTGATGTAATTGATATCCGCCTGTGTGATGTCATCATCGCAGTTGGCGTTTCCGAGGATCATGAGACGGGCCGGATAGTCGGCTTTATCATCATCCATCTTCTGGAGGACCTTGGACAGGTCGCTCTTGTTCTTCTGAGCATCCGTCTGTTGTTCGTCGTTGTTCAGCACGACGAATGCAGCCGCAGCGATTACTACAACTACTGCCACAACAGCGATGATTTTCGCGTTGCCATTCATTTGACCTACCTTCTAAGAATCAGTTTGAAACAATTGGATGTATCATCCAATAGTTGATTCGACAATATTTGAGCATATAAAGGCAACAGAAAGCGGTAAAGTGATATTGGATTATCCATCCAATACATCCAATTGAGCGCTAAATAACGTGATTGTCAGCAAAAAAGCTTCATTTCTTGAATGGTGTTTTAAATAATTTAAACTGAATCCAGGGATTCGAAATGATATTACGGTCCTAAAAACCGTGTTATTTCGACCTTTGATATATAAACATAAGCTCATAAGATGGCAATATGCAACGGGGGCGGTCGCCCCCGTGGTTATAGTTTGTATCAGCGATGGGCGAAGACCATGGACACCTTCCCTGCGTCCTTCTTCTCGATCCTCGCGAACCCTATCCTCTCGAGCTGAACGGTGTCTGCGGCCTCAGAGACGATGGAGCTCTCCACCAGGCCGTTCTGGACGGTCCCGTCGGGCATGAGGAGCTCGGCGTCGACGGAGTCCCTTCCGACCCACTGAACGGCACGGACGCCGTGCTTCAGCACGGAGACGTCGTTGCCGGCGTACTTGGCGGGGAGCCCGTAATCCAGGTTGCAGAGGTCCTTGAGCCTGATCTGCTTGGACTCGGCGAAGAGCTTGGAGTCCTCTCCTGCGAGGAAGATGGTCCTCGGGTCCTCGATCCTGTACTCCCTGTTCCCTCTCTCCGGGTGGTCGGGGTGCTTCGGAGCGGACCCCTCGATCACGTCGATGCCGTCGATATCGTACCTGACGGGGTCCTGGACGAAGAAGTACCTGTTGGACACTCCGTCGATGACGTCCCTGTTCATGCCGAACAGGTTGTCCCAAGAGAACTGGATGTCAACGGCCTTCATCCCGGCCTCCACCCAGTACCTCCTGATGGCCTCTGGCCTGATGCCCCTGCGCTCCATGGCCCTGACGGTACCGGTCCTGACATCGTCCCATCCGGTGTAGGCGCCGTCGGCGATCTCCTTCTTGATGATCGACGTCTTCAGCACGGTGTCGGGGATGTTGACCAGCCCATAGTGGTAGTACTCGGGCTTCTTCCATCCGAAGTAGTCGAAGATGTACTCCTGACGGAAGGTGTTGTTCAGGTGGTCCTTCCCGCGGATGACGTGCGTCATGCCCATCTCGTGGTCGTCGATGGCCACGGAGAGGTTCATCATCGGGTATGCGACGTACTTGTCCCCGGTCCTCGGATGGGGATGGGACACGAGCCTCAAGGCGACGAAGTCCCTGACTGCGGGGTTGGGGTGGTTCAAATCGGTCTTGACCACGACGACGGCCTCTCCCTCGGAGTACTCCCCTGCGAGGAACCTGTCGTACCTGTCCAGCTGCTCCTCCACGGGGAGGTCGTGACAGGGGCATGCCTGCCTCTGCTCCTTCAGCTCCCTCCAGTGGTCCCCGTTGCAGGTGCACACGTAGGCCTTGCCCATCTCCAGGAGCTTCCTGGTGCAATCGTAGTACAGCTCGAACCTCTCCGACTGGATGTAGGTCCTGTTGCACTTGACTCCCAGCCAGTCGAGGTCTTCGGGGATCATGTCGTATGCATCCGGATCGATCTTCTCGGGGTTCGTGTCCTCGAACCTGAGGATGAGGTCGCCACCATACCTCTTGACGTACTCGTCGTTGAGGATGGAGACCCTGGTGTGCCCGATGTGCAGGGGCCCAGAAGGGCCGGGCGCGATGCGCATGACCACTTTGTCCCCAACGTTCTTGAGCTCGGGCAGCTCGTACTTGCGCTCCTTCTTCTCCTTCACGAGAAGGGATGAGTCCATCTCCTGGAGGGCCTTGGTCTGGGCATCGAGGCCCATGGCGTTGACCTCCTCCACGATCTGGTTGATAAGAGGGGTGATCTCGGCCGCCTTGGACCTGAGCTCGGGGCATCCCCCGAGGATCTTCCCCACGACCGCCTTGGGGTTGGCGGTGCCTTTGAAGAAAACGGCATTCTGAAGAGCGAATTTCCTGATCGTATCCTCGATCTGGTCGGACATGGTGCGAGGATTCCGATTCTTATATATGATTGTAGAGGCGGAACGTTGGCTTTGATGGTCAGATGTGTGAGTCCACTTTACCCACATCGGTGAAATGGGAACATGACTGAGGACAAGGACAGAGTTGAGGACAGAGTTGAGGACAGAGTTGAGGACAGAGTTGAGGACA
>CAVKKO010000095.1:0-7709 GCA_963656905.1 Bacteroidaceae bacterium
AGAAGGTCCTGGTCAGGGTGATGGACGGCGCCAGCTACATCAACCTCAACGAAGCGACCTATGTGGCGGTCATCATGACCTTGACATACTCCCTGTCGAAGAAGTACAGGGTGAAGCTGGAGGCCCCGGATGGAACTGGCAGGGTGGATATCGAGTTCTACCCCAAGATCCCGAACATCCCGCCCATGATCTTCGAGCTCAAAGTCGCTGCGAAAAAGAAGGACCTCTCAGCAAGGGTCGCGGAGGCCTTCGAGCAGATACACGACCGCGAGTACTACAACGGCATGGAAGGCCGCGTCATCCTCATCGGGATGGCGTTCTGGAACAAGGTCCCGAAGATCGAGGTCGGCTCCGTCATGAACGGCGACGGATTCGCGCTGTCAGACGTGAAGGCGGGAAGATCATGAGGCCGGCCCGACGGAACCTCCGAGCCCGGGAGCGCATCCTTTATCAGACCGATACGGCGTCATAGGGCTTGTCATGCAGACCGAGATCTTCACGACCATAATCGTCACGATGGTTTTCCCGTTCATAGCGACGGCCGCCGTGACCCACAGGACCCTCGACCGCAGGTTCCCGCATCCCGTGATGATCGCCTGCTGGGCCCTGGCGTTCGCAGCGGCGATATATCTGTGCTACGTGGAGATCGACCATGTCTACGGGCTATCCTACAAGCCCGTCATCGGCCTGAGCCTCCAGGCCATGCAGATAACCACCATAATCTGCATCTCGACGTTCTCCGCCGTATGGCTGGCCATGACGCTGGCCATCTACCGCGGAACGGCATCGTCCAAGGCCCTCACGGCGCTGGTGTTCAGCACCATATGCCTGACTTCGTACATCGCCATCCAGATGGCCATATTGATCCTGGACGGCAGGTTCGGCATACACATAGCCGGCCTGAGCGAGAACGTCGAGGTCTATGCGGCCATCACTGCACTGGCGTTCATCCCGATAACCTTAGTCGTCCCGGGTGCGATCAGACGGATGATAGCCCGCACGGAAGGCAGGATGATCAGGTACGTCCCGGTGCCGTTGCTGATCTACGTCCTGTTCTCCCTGGACTTCTACCTGATGATATACGACAACCACAACAGCCTGATGGACATGTACAGGTTCATGGCCACGACGGCGCTGTGCGCCCTCAGCCTCTACCTGCTGCTGACGAACCTCAACAGGTCGATCAGCGTCACAAGATACCACAGGGAGCTGGGGGAGGGCTCCGCCCTCCAGTCGTCCCTCCTGCCGGACGAATCGGTCATGTCCTGCGTCCCGGGGATAGCGATGCGCGCGTCCGTGGTCCCCGCGAAAGAGGTTGCGGGGGACTTCTACGACGTGGTGCCCCTGGAAGACGGCCGCGCTGCGGTCGTGATCGCCGACGTCTCCGACAAAGGGGTCCCGGCGGCGATGTTCAGCATGCGCGCCAAGACGATCCTGGACGAGTGCGCCCGTTTCGGCCTGGACGCAGGGGAATGCCTGGAGAGGGCCAACGCCAGCCTGATGGAGGGGAACGCGTCCTGCATGTTCGTGACCGTCCTGCTGGCCATCGTCTCCGCCGACAGGATGGACATCGCCTGCGCCGGCCATCCGTCCCCGATCCTCATCAGGAACGGGGAGGCGATGGAGATGGATGTGCCCCGCGGGCCCATGCTGGGGCTCATGGAGGGCCAATACCGTGCCGTGCCGTTCGATCTGCGGGAAGGGGACACCGTCCTGATGTACACCGACGGCGCCACCGACGCCGAGGACCGTGAAAGGAGGATGTTCGGGCTGGAAAGGCTCATGGATACCGCGTCCGAGAGCGGAGCAGATGTCTGCGGCCGCGTCATGGAGGCATTGGATGCGTTCTCCAAAGGCGTGGACAGATCTGACGACACCACGCTCCTCTCCCTGACGGCGGTCCCGACGGACGACCGCACCTGTTCTTAAGCAGTAATGCGATGCCAGGGGCATGCAGATCGACATAAAGGTGGACGGGGACACCGCCACCGTTTGCGTCAAAGGAAGATTGAACACCGCCACCGCGCCCGAGTTCGATGCGGCCGTGGCGAAGAAGATCACGAAATCCATGAAGGCCGTCGTGGACATGTCCGAGCTCGAGTTCATCTCCAGCGCAGGGATAAGGTCCATCATGAGGCTCAGGATGACCGTCGGGACCGCCAATCTGAGGCTGATCCATGCCACCGGGCTGGTCAGAGAGGTCTTCGAGGTGTCCGGCATAACGGAGATCCTGGAGGACTGACCATGGACGTCGTGGGCGTCAGGGTCCGTGCAGAGCCCGCATCCGTGGACCTGGTCCACGATGTCGTCAGGTACTATGCAGGAATCTACGGGCTGGGCCGCGAGGACACCGACAGGTTCCTGGTGGTCATAGAGGAAGCGATGTCGCAGGTCATCTCCTACGGGTTCCCCGGGAACCCCGATGCCATGTTCGACGTGGACCTCAGGATCGAGGGCACCGACCTCATAGTCGCCATCACCGACAAAGGCGTTCCCTACGACTACGAGTCCCTGTCCGCCGACGGCGACGCGGAGATATCCGTCCGCCTCCTGAAAGGGTTCGCAGACGGGGCATCCCTCACCTGCATCGGGTCCGGGGGCAGGGAGCAGGTCCTGTCCAAGCACCTCTCCACCCTCCCCGTATACGAGCGCAAGCAGGTCCAGGAGTCCGAAGAGGCATGCGGCATCGGCCCCGAGGACATAGACTTCCACATGCTCAGAAGGGAGGAGGCGATCGAGGTCGCCCAGTGCATCTACGACGAGTTCGGATACACGTACCCTCACGACATGGTCTACTATCCCGACAGGTTCTTCGACGCGGTCCAGCGCGGAGAGTGCGTGTCCATGGTGGCCACCGCCCCGGGCGGCGAGGTGGCAGGGCATGTGGCGATGGTCGGGTCCCCAGACCTTCCGGGAACGATGGAGATGTGCATGGCCGTCGTCAAGAGGAAGTTCAGGAACTGCTCGATCATGAACCGCATGTCGGAGATGCTGATCGCCCACGCCCGCGAGATCGGGCTGGCATCGGTCAACGCCATGCCGGTGATCTACCACATCTACACCCAGAAGATCTGCAACAAGCAGGGTATGAAGCCCTGCGGATTCTTCTTCAACATAATCAACGAGGATCTTTCCACATCCTACGAGCAAGGGTTCAGGCCCAGCCTTGGCCTCGCGGAGATGATGTTCTCCGATAGGCGCAGGGAGATCTTCGCCAGGCCGGAGGCCGCCCCCATATGCAGGTACGTCGTGTCCGCCGGGTCCCTGGACCGCACGATCACGGATGTGGAAGGGACGCCGGAGACGTCCGGAGAGGCTTGCGTGAAGGCGTCCATGGACCCTGCCACCCAGACCGGGAAGCTGTTCGTGGACGAGACCGGGCATGACATAGCCTCGAAGCTCAAGGTCATGGACCACTACCTCAGGTCGCAGAAGTGCAAGGCCATAATGATGTACATCTCCTGCAACGACCCGGGATCCGTGCTCGCCTACGACGCTGCGGCCTCCCTGGGATACAAGTGCACTGGCCTCTTCGCAGGATGCTCGGACCATGACAGGCTCATGATGGAGAGCGTTCCGTACTCGACTGTCAACTACGCCGCGATCGAGACCATAGACCCGTTCACCGGGCTGCTGGAGCTTGTGAAGGAGCGCGATCCAGATGCAGGAGCCTGATTACCACATAAGGAAGCTGGGGGCGCCGGACCCGGCGCTGCCCAAGGAGCTGAGCTCCGTCCAGGCCCTGTGGGCATGCGAGGACCCCTACGACCTGGAAGGCACCGATGATGTCTTCGCAGACGCCATGAGGCAGGTCCTGAAATGGCATTCCGCCAGGTGCCCGTTCTACGCCGATTGGCTGAGGAGGAACTCGTTCGATCCGGACTCCCTGAAGGACGTCTCCGATCTGCACAGGATCCCTCCGCTCCACGCCAACTTCTACAAGACGCACGTCATCAAGTCCAGGCCCGACGACGAGTTCGTCCTCACGCTGACATCATCGGGGACATCGGGGCAGAAGACGCAGATGTTCTTCGACGAGTGGAGCCTCAACGCCTCGGACAAGTCGGCCGACGTCCAGTTCGGCTATTACGGGAGGATCACAGACGTCCCCTCGGAGTTCATGATGTACTCATACGAGCCCGCGCCGGGCGTGAACACCGGCACGCTCCGCACCAGGCAGATGATGAGGCGCTACGCTCCGGAGCACGACTTGGAGTATGCGCTCAAGTTCAACGGCTCCGGCCATGACTTCGACCTGTTCGGCAGCATCGCCGCCCTGAAAAGGTTCGAAGAAGGCGGACGCCCGGTCAGGATCCTGGGCTTCCCGGCGTTCCTGTACTTCACTCTGGAGAGGATGAGGGAGATGGGATACCCTCCGCTGAAGCTCAACCCCGATTCCCTGGTCATGATGGGCGGAGGATGGAAGGGCTTCGTGGACAAGCAGCTGTCTCCTCAAGAGTTCAGGGACTACGTCCATGACAGGCTCGGACTGCCGCACACATGCTGCCACGAGACCTACGGGGCGGTGGAGCACGGCGTCGCCTACACGGACTGCGACAACCACCATCTCCACATCCCGATCTACAGCAGGGCCGTCATCCGCGACCCCGAGACCCTCGAGCCCGTGAAGGACGGGGAGAAGGGGTTCATGAACGTCATATCCCCGATGAACACCGGCGTGCCCGTTCCCAGCCTCCTGCTGGGGGACATGGCCGTGAAGCACCCTGCGGGATCCTGCGGATGCGGGAACCCCGCGCCGTGGTTCGAGATCCTCGGAAGGGCGGGCACCAGCAGGAACAAGAGCTGCGCCATAGCCGCGTCCGAGATACTCAGGAGGCGCTGAGATGTCCCACATATGGAGAGGCAGGAAGGTCGAATCCCTGGACGGCCTGCTGGAGAAGCTGGACGGCGAGATCGAGGAGGTCCTGGACACCGTCCTGGAGACGTCGGAGGTCCTGGACGCCTGCGAGAGGCTCTCCGAAGAGATAAGGAACGGAGAGGCAGAGGACCTCAGGCAGGCGCTGATATCGGACGGGGCAGACGACCCGGATTCCATACTGAACGCCCTGGCCGAGGGCATCTCCAGGAAGTCCCTGGAAGCCAAGCTCATGGCCGAGCTGGGGACGGACGACCCGTTCGCGATCAGGCGCACGGACGTCAGGGATCAGCACTACGAGGGCTGGAGCCCAGTGGGAGTGCTGTTCCACATCACTGCCGGGAACTCCCCGATAGTCGCGCCCATGGCCGCGGTGGAAGGTCTCCTTTCAGGCAACATCAACATACTGAAGGTCGCAAGCAACCTGGGCGGCTTCGCCACGGAGGCCTTGCTGAGGCTGTGCCGCAGCAAGCCCATAGCCGACAGGACCTATATGCTCCGCATCAGCTCTTCTCAGAAGGACATCATGAAGATGATGATGGACCGTGCCGACTGCATCAGCGCATGGGGCGGGGAGGAAGCGATAGAAGCGATCCGCAAGGAGGCCCCGAGGGGCACCCCCGTGGTGGAATGGGGGCACAAGATCAGCTTCGCTTATGTGGCGTCCGACAGGATCGACCTGGATTCCGCAAGGATGATCGCCAAGAGCGTCTGCAGGAACGAGCAGCAATCCTGCTCCAGCCCGCAGTGCGTCCTCGTCGACACTGATTCGAGGGAGGACATCGACAGGATGGCATCCCTGCTGGCATCCGCCCTGGACGAGATGAAGTCCGGACCCCGCAGGGCCCCGGACATGGCCGAGTCCGCGGAGATCACCACCGTCAAATAGCTGCACAGAAGCGACCTGTACTACAACGACGGGGATGTCGTCGAGGACCCGGACCGCACATACAGGATCCTGGTCAGCTACAAGACGAAGTTCATGCCGTCGCCCCTGTTCAGGACGGTCTGGCTGTCCCCTCTGAAGCGGGAAAGCCTCACATCGGGCCTGAGGGGCATGCGCAGGTACCTGCAGACATGCGGGCTCGTCTGCAGCATAGGCGATCTGGATGAGATCTCCTCCGCGCTCTACCGCGCAGGGGTCCAGAGGATCACCCCTGCCGATTCCATGAGCGCCAGCTATCCCGGCGAGCCTCATGATGGAGGCTACGCCCTGCCGAAGTTCATGCGCAGGGTGTCCATGAGACTGGACATCCCCATGAACGGCATCGTCTCCATGGACGAGCTGAGAACCAAGCCGCAATATCACGGAACAGGCCCGATACAGGGCAAGAAGGACTACCCGCCCGTGCCCGACGGGGGCACCAGGGTGCTGACCAAGAGCGGAGGGACGACGGGAAAGCCCGTCTTCTGCAGCTATACCGACAACGACTACAGGCGCTACATAGTGGAGCCCGGTGTGAAGGCAATGATGGCCCTCGGCATCGACCCCGAGAAGGATGTCGTCGCCGACCTGCTCAGGGCCGGGAACCTCTACGGCGGGATGAACTTCTTCATATCCATATTCGACAGCATGCACGTCAGCAACCTGAACATCAGCGGTCTGGACGACGTCCGCCAGGTGGCGGAGTACATGGTCACCGGCAGGGCAACCGCCGTGCTGGGCGCCCCCAGCTACATCATAAGGGTGTTCCAGGAGAACCATGACATGCTGAAGTCCTACGGCAGGATCAGGAAGATCGTCTACGGAGGGGAGATGTTCTCCTCCGCCCAGGTCCAATGGCTGAAGGACGAGTTCGGCATCGAAGAGATACAATCGATGCTCTACGGAGCCAACGAGACAGGCACCATGGGCTACTGCTGCCGCTGGTGCGGACGGAACGAGTTCCACCTGAACTCCGAGATACAGGAGCTGGAGATACTGAAGATGGGCTCCGACGAGCCCGTCGGACCGGGAGAGCCCGGGCGGCTGATCTTCACGGGATACCTGAGGGAGAACGGGAGGACTTCCAGGTACGAGATCGGCGACATGGGGGAATGGATCGAGGGCGACTGCCCCTGCGGCAGGAAAGAGCCCAGGTTCAGGCTCCTGGGAAGGTACGGGGACGTGATGCGCATAGGCGGGACGTTCTTCAACTTCAGGAGGATCTCCAAGATCCTGGCCGACTCCCTCGGATACAAGGGCAACCTGCAGGTGGTCCTGGACAGCCCTGACGGGATGACGGACAGGATGACCCTGCTGGTGGACGACCCGTCGGTGACCAGGGAATCCGCATTGGATGCTCTGTGCGCGGAGTACGACTCATTCTCCAAGACCGTGCCCCACGGACTGATGCTATTCGAAGTGGACTGCGTGGGGAGCGGAGGGTTCATAGTCAACTCGACGAGCCTGAAGGTCACCCCGGTGGTGGACCGCAGATGAGCCGCTCGCCATACCTCGTGAACCGCGCGTTCAAGACGTTCGCCGCCTCCACCATACTGGCGGTCATGGCCACTTCGCTGGGCGTGATCGTGAACGGGATCATCGTGGGGAACCTGATGGGCAGCGCGGAGCTGTCCTCGGTGAACCTGGTGTCCCCTCTCATCCAGCTGTACAACGCCCTCACGGCGCTGGTCTGCGTGGGAGGGGCGACCCTCTGCGCGGTGCTGGTGGGGAAAGGGTGCAACGGAGACACCGGCAAGGTGTTCGCCGTGTCTATGATGTTCACGGCGGCGTTCTCCGTCATATTGGCAGCCGTCGGCCTTCTGGCCTCCGGCTCCGTGACGGGCCTGCTATGCTCAAATGAGAGCCTCAAGCCGCTGGTGGAGGAGTATGCCCGCATAGCCCTGATCG
>CAVKKO010000096.1:0-7607 GCA_963656905.1 Bacteroidaceae bacterium
CGGTCACACTCAAGTACGACGGGACCGAGAAGACCCTCGCCGTGCTCCACAACAGTACGATCGCGGACCTCCCGACCCCCGGGAAGTCCCACTACTCGTACATGTGGACAGATGCAGACGGCTCAGAGTTCAAGTCCACCGACAAGGTCATCCGCGACCTCGATCTCACTGCCACTCTCGTCATGTCCGACATCGAAATGAGCATATCCTACGTCCGTGAAGACGGAAAAGTGTACGTTCAAGCCATATACGATCCGGCTGTGGACGTAAACAATGTGACGTGGACCTGGGCGATCAACTACGGAGAGCCTTCATCCGTGAATCGTGTGGAGCTCACTAACGAGAGCAGGCACTACAGGTTCGAAATGAACGGAAATACCTCCGACGGGACCCTCGCCCGCGCGGTATGGGAGGACGACCTCTGCAAGACCACCGGCAGCAGCACCGAGACCATCCAGACCGACAGCGAGAAGGTCTCCATAGTCCCCTCGGACGTCACCGACACCGCCATCGACCAGAAGATAGACTTCAACATGCCCGACATCGCCGAGGACGAGAAGGTCACGATCTCCATCAAGGGGAACATATCGGACACCAGCACGACCGTCGACGTATCCGTCCAGGACATCACCCAGAACGGCCAGACCTGGACCGACGGCATGTCCGCCGCTGTGGACGTGACCGTGAGCAACGTCAGGAACGGATACAGCCTCGAGATTACCGTGAAGGTGCAGGTCCCCGAGAACTACCTCGGAGCCGTCGCCTACTACTACAACGAGTCCCGCGGCTGCCTGGAGAAGGTCGACAGCACCATCGACAAGGACACGGGCCTGGTGACCATCTACACGGACCACAACACGCCCTATGTGGTGCAGGTGCTGACCACCGACAGCCCCGACCCCGTGGTACCGGACACGCCCGACACCCCTGATGTTCCTGACATTCCGATCTACGATGACGATGACGGGTACTATCCTGTCCATCCGACCGTGGTGGACAACGGCAGAAAGGACGATTCGAAGACCGCCGTCGCATGCGCTGCAGCGGCTGTCGTGGCCACCCTCATGGCCGCATTCCTGGTCATCGACTCCAAGAAGAGCAGATGACCTTCTGCAAACGGCTTAGGCCGGCACGGGCCGCAACCGTGCCATACCTTCTTTCTGCCCGGATTCCGGCCGGGAGCTCCCCACCATGTCATATACGAGGAATGACTGCCACGGCTGTTGATATCGTCTTTCGGAGGGGACGGAATGGAACATCCCGACAATGACAGGACAATGACTCCCCTGGTCACCACAGCTGCCGTGCTGGCCTGGTCCGGGATCCATTCGCTGGCCGCGTTCTTCGGCATCTCCGTCGTCGGCCCGGAGATGTACCTGATCACCCAGTGCATCTCCGCCGTCGTCCTCGTATGGGCGGCATGGTCCGCCGTCGCCGCCGGAGACATGCACCGCAGCATGGTCCCGATGATGTTCGGCCTCTCCGTGCTGACCGGGATCTACAGCGTGATCATAGGCGACCATGCATCGGCTTCCGCCCTCCGCATATCCTTCGTGCTGCCGCTGGCGATCTCCGCGGTCATGATGTGGCTGGACGGGATGAAGCTCCATGGAACGGGGACGATGATTCTAGCATTGGCTGTCCTCTCGCTGTCCATGAGCGGAGATCTCTCCTATGCCTCGACCGGACCGCTGCTCATGGCTTCGGGAATCGTCCTGGCATGCTCCGCCTTCCGCCACGAGGACGGCCCCGAATACGATGCCGCCAAGGCGAGCAGGATGCTGTGCCTCATGCTGATCTCCGTCCATGCGACGATGATGCTCCTGTCGAAGGGCTTCTTCATGGGAGAGTACATAGGGCTGTCGGTGTCGGTCGCCATCGCGATCGTCTCCGCCTCCATGTTCGAGCGCGGGATGGTCGTTTCCGGTTGCTGCGGGATCCTATACTCTATGACGGGAATGCTTGCGGGCATCCCGATCTTCGATGATGCCGGAGCCGAAGCGGCAGTGTTGCCCGTGATAGCGGCGATATGCATGATCATCGGGGCGCTCTCATTCTACGGGAAGGAGAGGGCCGTCGGGATCGGGACGGCGGTGTTCGGTGCTTCGCTGGTGGCGTATGCCGCCACGGATTCCCCTTTCTGCATCGCCTTCGGGTCCGCCGCACTGGCCCTGCTCTGCCTTGCGGAGGCCGTCCGCACGTGGAGGTCCGCGGAGCGTTGGGGGAACGACCTAGAGGGCCTGGGCCGCATCGCCGCCGTCGCATCTGCAGGCATGCTCATCCTGGCCGTGGCCATCCTGTCCAACGCCGCAGTGGAGATGACCGGGATGGCCCGCGGGAGCCTGGACCACGTCACCCTCGCCGGAAGCGCGTTCATGATGGGGTTCACCATCATGGCGATGAGGGGCCGCATGATCTCCGAGGCCATGGTCTTCATGATGTCCGGATGCTACCTGTTCGTGTACCCTCTGTCCCGGATCGTCGAGAATCCCAACGACATGATGCCCGTCGGGGTCACCCTGTGCATAGGGTTCGCAGTCGCCGCCTACACGTTCTGGAGGTTGGGATACAGGTTCAGGTCAGTGGGATGCATGCTCCTCGGGGCGTCCATCCTCCTCCCCGGGCTCGGAATGACGGGCATCGTCCCCATCGTCCCGATGGCCGGTGCGGGGATCGCGTTCCTGCTGGTATCCATGAAGAAGATGCTCAGGTTCGGTGTGACATACGACGCCAAGATAGAGGAGAGGGTGAACCTCATCCAGTCCGAGAACCAGTACGCCACCGTCCTGGTGATGTCCCTGTGCACTATCGTGCTGATGATGCTCGCCTTCATCGGCGAGCTGTCGGACCTGTTGCCGAACGAGTACGTCTCCTTGGACATCTTCCGCCTGATGCTCCTCTGCACCATCCTGGGGTTCGGGCTGTACTCCGTGAAGGAGGGGTTCACGGTCCTGGGGATCTACCTCCTGGGCTCGTTCCTGCTGTGCATGCTCATGGCATCCTTCAGCGCCGCCGGGATCGAGATGCCCATGGTCCTGAACGTCCTCTCGTCGGTGCTGTTCCTGCCCGTGATAGCAGCATTCTATCTTGCCGGCAACAGGATGATGACCGTCATCTCCACCCTCATGATCCTGGCCGTCGTTGTCGAGCCTCTGCTGAAGAGCACGTGGGAGTTCGACCTGATCGTGCTGGCGTTCAAGACCGTGTCCGGGATAGTGGGGGTGACGCTGTGGATAGAGTATGATGCCGGAAGGGTCATCATCCCGCACTACTCCAGGCTCTGGAGGAAGGACCTGATAACCGAGGGCCCGAAAAGGCTCATCCCGCCCTGCATCCTGTACTCCGCATTCATGCTCGCTTCCGTCGCGATGCTCTGGGCCGCGGCCGAGCCGCTGGTGCCCGAGCACGACCTGGCCGCGTTCCACATCTCCGTGGCCCTGGCGGCCGGGATGTGCATCGCGGTCAGCACGGGGCTGTTCCATACGGGGTCCCCGGACTGGGGGGCGTTCTTCATGCTACTGTCCGTCGGGATAGCGGGACATTCGATAGCATGGGTCCTGTCGGACAATGCCGGGACGGATGCGTATGTGTGCCTGCCCATGGCCGTGCTCGTGCTCACGGCCATCTGCAGGAGATCATGGGCCCTGGCCTCGATGTGCGCCGCCGCCATCGTCGCATTCATCCTCCTGTGCGCCGCGCCCGTGGCAGGATGCGTCGCGATGGCCTGCCTCAGCCTGGTGTTTGCGGCGGTGAGCGCCAAGGGCATGGTCAATGTGACGACGTCCTGGGCCTCCCCGTCCGGGCTGGGGCTCGGATGGACCGTGGCCATGGTCGGCACCGTGGGACTCTGCATATGCCTTGTAGGATCCGACAGCGTGCTGATGGCCTCGATCCTCGCATCGGCCTTCATAATGGCCTCGGCCTTCGGCTGCGGTTCCCATGGGATGCACGCCGAGTGCCTGGCCCTGCTGTCCGCATCCATACCCGGCTTCGCCGTCTGCGCCTCCTCGTTCTTGGAAGCGGGCGTCTCCACCGTGCCGCTCATCATACCGGCGGCGCTGATGGCCGCTTCCGCGCTCATGTTCAAGAGCGACGGAAGGAGATCGGAATCCGTGCTTTGCGCGGCCGGATGCGCCCTGGCTGTCGCGTCCACGGCCACAGGCTCCTGGTCCCTGGCGACCGTCGGATGCGCGCTCGCCCCGCTCGCCGTCGTCGCATCGGGGCTCATGAGGCAGCGGGACCGGGGCTCCGGAGACGGCTGCACGGATGCGTGACCCCGGGACCGCCCGGCATCCCTCTGGCCCGATCCAGGATCCACTGAACGACCGACCCCTCTTTTTATATACAACTCATTCATTAGCCAATACCAGCACAGTCCGAGACGGTGCTTTTTCCAATCATTAGGAGATTGACCAATGACAGCCGAGGAAGCTCTTAAGACCGGTACAACGACCATCGGAATCAAACTGAAAGACGGAGTCATCCTGGCCTCCGATCAGAGGGCTACGATGGGCAACCTCATCGCCCACAGCCACGTCCAGAAGGTCTACCAGCTGTCAGACAACGTCGGCATGACCATCGCGGGAGTCGTCGGAGACGCCCAGCTGATGGTGCGCTACATGCAGAGCGAGATGTCGATCTACTCTATGAAGAAAGGCGCCCCCATGTCGGTCACCGCTGCCGCGACCCTCGTCGCCAGCGTCATCCGCCAGGGGTTCTACCTGGGGCTCATCGTCGGCGGATACGACAACACCGGCGGCCACATCTTCAGCATCGACGGCGCCGGAGGCTACATCGAGGACAACTACACCTCGGTCGGATCCGGAAGCCTGTTCGCGCTGGGCTCCCTCGAGGCCACCTTCAAGAAGGACATGACCAAGGAGGAGGGCATCAACGCCGCCATCACCGCGCTCAACTCCGCCAGGAGGAGGGACAACTGCACCGGCGACGGCATGCTGGTCTCATACATCGGCCCCGACGGCTACGAAGCGCTCGCACCGGAGGACATCAAGGCGAGATGCGAATCCCTCGGATTCGCATTCCCCAACTGAGCTCCGGCTCACCCCAAACCTCTTCGAAACCCGTTCCTTCTGAACCCGTTCAGACAAAGTTCAAGCTGGATTTCACATGAATGTCGATAGACTGTTCGAGAACCTCACAGAGGATGTCAAGAGGAACATGCCCCAGGACATCAAGATCAAGGAGGTGAAGTTCGAGGGACCGCTCGTCGTCGTGTACACCGACGACTACGACAAGGTCTCCGCAAACGATTCGATCGCAAGGACCCTTGCCCAGAGCATACACCGCAGGGTGGACATCCGTCCAGACCCCGCCAACCTCGAGGACCCGGCCAAAGTGGAGGAGAAGATCCGCTCCATGATCCCCGAGTCCGCCGATATCTACGACATCAACTTCATCGAGGAGACCGGGGAGGTCCACATAGAAGCTGTCAACCCCACCGAAGTCGTCGGAAAGGAGGGCAAGCTCCTGACCGACCTGAGGAAGGAGACGGGATGGAACATCAAGGTCATCCGCGCCCCTCCGATACCCTCCAAGACCGTGTCCGATGTGAGAGGCTACATGAGGGCCAACCACGACGAGCGCCAGGAGATGCTCACCTACGTCGCCAGGAGGATCGCCAGGCCCAAGCTCGAGGGAGAGCAGTGGGTCAGGGTCACCGCCATGGGAGGGTTCAGGCAGGTCGGGAGATCCGCATCGCTGCTCACCACCAGGGAGAGCAAGATCCTCATCGACTGCGGGCTGGACCCCAGCTCCGACAGCACCCCCTACTTCGCCATCCCGGAGGTCCAGCCTCTTGCGGACATCGACGCTGTCGTGATAACCCACGCCCACCTGGACCACTGCGGGACCCTTCCCGCCCTGTTCAAGTACGGCTACAAGGGGCCGGTCTACTGCACCCCGCCCACCAGGGACCTGATGGCCCTGCTCCAGCTGGACAACATCAAGCTCGGATACGGCGAGAACAAGAAGACCCCGTATGAGGCTCAGCACGTGAGGCAGGAGATCCTGCACACCATCCCCCTGAAGTACAACGAGACCACCGACATCGCGCCCGATGTCAGGCTCACCCTTCACAACGCGGGCCACATCCTCGGATCGGCCATCGCCCACTTCCACATCGGAGACGGGCTCCACAACGTCGCCTTCTCCGGGGACACCAAGTACGAGAAGACGTGGCTGTTCAACCCGGCCACCAACAGGTTCCCCAGGCTGGAGACCCTGGTCATCGAGTCCACATACGGAGGCCACAACGACGTTCAGCCCTCCAGGGCCGATGCCTCGGAGCAGCTGGGGCAGTACCTCATCCAGGCTTCCCAGCACGGAGGCAAGGTGCTGATCCCCGTCTTCGCCGTCGGAAGGTCGCAGGAGGTCATGCTCGTCATCGAGGAGCTCATGCGCACCGGCAAGATCCCGAAGATGCCCGTCTACCTGGACGGGATGATCTGGGAAGCCACCGCCATCCACACAGCCTATCCGGAATACCTGAACAGCCAGCTCAGGACGCAGATCTTCCAGCAGAACGAGAACCCGTTCCTGTCCCCCATCTTCAAGAGGGTCGAGACCTCCGACATGAGGGAAGAGATCTGCCACTCGCCCGACCCCTGCATCGTGCTCGCCACCAGCGGTATGATGTCCGGAGGGCCAGTCATGGAGTACTTCCGCGAATGGGCCGATGACGAGAAGAACTGGCTTCTGTTCGTGGGATATCAATCCGAGGGGAGCATCGGAAGGACCATCCAGAGAGGAAGGCCGGAGATCACCATGAACATGAGGGGAACGCCCATCACCCTGAAGATCAAGATGCAGAGGGAGACTGTGGACGGATTCTCCGGTCACTCGGACAGGAAGCAGCTGATGAGGTACATCTCATCGCTGGAGCCCAGGCCGGACAAGATCATCATCGGCCACGGGGAGGACAGGAAGTGCACGGATCTCGCGTCGTCCATCTACAAGAAGTACGGCATCGAGACCAAGGCCCCTCTTAACCTCGAGACCATCAGGCTCAAGTAAACCCATTCCGGGGGGACATCCCCCTGGCTTTTCTACAGAATGCACCGGCCATCGAAGACCGGATGCGGCGATAACTGTACAGAATGTGGAAAGCAGTTGGCCTGCCGGGCATGCCGGCAGGCGGTGAAAATCACCAGTTGGTGGCCCTGACCTCGAAGAAGGACTGGGCGTGCTTGCACACGGGGCACACAGCAGGCGCTTCCTCTCCGACGTGGATGTATCCGCAGTTGCGGCATTTCCACATGATGACCTTGTCCTTCTTGAAGACGACACCGGATTCGATGTTCTTCAGGAGGTCGAGGTACCTCTGCTCGTGGTGCTGCTCGATGTCTCCGACCATCTTGAAGAGCTTGGCGATCTCGGTGAATCCCTCTTCCTCTGCCTCTTTGGCGAAGTCGGCGTACATGGTGGTGTACTCGTAGTTCTCTCCGGAAGCGGCGTCTTTGAGATTCTCGATGGTCTTGGGTACCTTGCCGTCGTGGAGGGCCTTGAACCAGAGCTTTGCGTGCTCCTTCTCGGTCTCGGCGGTCTCGAGGAAGATGTCCGCGATCTGCTCGTAGCCTTCCTTCTTGGCC
>CAVKKO010000097.1:0-7490 GCA_963656905.1 Bacteroidaceae bacterium
GTTCTACGGAGGCATGCTCAGGAAGCAGAGCATGACCTCCATGATGGCCCAGTGCATCGGAGTCATGGCCCTGGTAGGGGCCATATGGTGGGCTGTCGGCTTCAGCCTGGCCCTGTCCGGAGACGGGAGCTTCATAGGCAACCTGGACCACGCGTTCGGGAAGGGCCTGTCCATATCTGAGACGTTCACCGGAGAGGCGGGGATCCCGTCCATGGAATTCATGCTCTTCCAGGGCATGTTCGCAATAGTCACGTCATGCATAGTATTCGGAGCCACCGCGGAGCGCGTCAGGTTCCCTGTGATCCTGCTGTTCCTTGCGATATGGTCGTTCCTTGTCTATGCGCCCATGGCCCACATGGTCTGGGGCGGAGGATTCCTCTCCGACGGGCTGACCGACCTGGGGCTTCCCGCGCAGGACTTTGCCGGAGGGACCGTGGTCCACATGTGCTCCGGTATCTCAGGAGTGGCGGCTGCCGTCGCCATCGGAAAGAGGAGCAACAAGATCTCCAAGGGCAGGACCCACAACGTCCCCCTGATGTTCCTCGGCTGCATGGTCCTGTGGCTCGGATGGTTCGGGTTCAACTGCGGATCCGAAGGCGGGTTCGACGATATCGTGGTGCTCGTTGCCGTGAACACGCTGCTGGCATCCTGCGCGTCCACCATCGTATGGATCGTCATCCAGTACCTGCACGTGGGCCGTGTGAACGTCACCGGACTGTGCGCAGGAGTCCTGGCCGGACTGGTCGGGATCACTCCCGGATGCGGGTTCGTTGATCCCTGGGCGTCTGTCGTCATCGGTGCTGTGGCGTCGGTGATCTGCTACCTCGGGATCATATTCATGCGCGACAAGTCCGGAGTCGACGACGCCCTGGATGTCATGGGCCTCCATGGTATAGGAGGGATCTGGGGAGCCATCGCCGTCGGGATATTCTCTGTCGCGGGATACAGCTGGTGCGGGAACGGAGGGCTCATCGAGGGGCAGGCGGACCTGCTCCTGGGAATGATCGTCAACGTCGTGGTCACCCTGGTCTACTGCTTCGTCGTCTCCTTCGTGATAATGAAGGCCATCGACGTGGTGCTCAAGAGGACCACCGGCAAGGGCGCTGCGCTCTCCGAGAGCGAGCAGATGATCGGAGCGGACATCATCGAGCACGGGGAATCCTCGTACCTGATGTGAGGTGATCTGGATGAAGATGGTAATAGCGATATTCAGGCCCGAGAGGCTGCAGTGCGTCAAGGACGGGCTGAAGGAGATCGGGATCAACGGGATGACCGTTTCCCATGTGACCGGCCGCGGAGAGCAGATGGGCCTCAGGTTCACCACCAGGGTCGGAGAGTTCATCGTGGACGAGATCGAGAAGGTGAAGATCGAGACCGTGATCGACGATGAGGACCTGGACAAGGTCATCGCCACGATCAGGAAGTTCGCCGAGACGGGGAACCCCGGAGACGGGAGGATATTCGTGGTCCCCGTGGAGCAGTCCCTGAAGATCAGGAGCAACTGAGCCTGTGAAACAGCCGGCCGGAGACGGCCGGCGCCTTTCCCATTTTTCGGCTCTTGACCAAGCCTTGAGAACGCCGGATTGGATCCCACAGACTCGACGATGCCCGAGAACCCGGGTACACGGAGTCATTGTTGATGCCACGGCCTTCGAAGTTCCTTCTCATCGATAGGGCCTTTCCACATGGCAATCGGTCGATGGCACCGGAGCTCGTTGAACAAGATGGCGATTATTGCCATCGCGGCCATGAAGAAGCAGAATGCTGCATACATCAGCACTGCTCTGTTCTCTGTGAGCCGCAGGCCGGATCCTTGAGCCCGGTCATGATCATCCGGTTCGATATCGATGTCGCCATGGATGAGAATGCGGATATACGCGGTCCCGTCCACATCGATCTCTGCAGTCTCGACAGACCTCTCCGATTCCACGCTCAAAGTGTGGCGGCCCTTCTTGCAGCATATCTCATCATCGATAGCTCCGCGATATCTGACCATCCCTCCGAGCCTCCACTTCTTCCCATCAAGGCGAATGCGGTACTCGGTTTCTTCGGAACAGCTCACCGTGAACACGATGCGAGGTCCGCCACAGCGGAGCACATTCCACATGTAGACATCGAATGCCATCACGATGATGAGCATGGCCGAATAGAAAGCGATTCTGAGCGAAGCAGACTGGC
Organism: Bacteroidaceae bacterium; assembly: GCA_963656905.1. Taxonomy (GTDB): domain Archaea; phylum Thermoplasmatota; class Thermoplasmata; order Methanomassiliicoccales; family Methanomethylophilaceae; genus Methanoprimaticola. The sequence goes on from CAVKKO010000097.1 coordinate 2,179, forward strand.
CGCTCCGCCCGTTCAAGTAGGACATGAAGATCAGTACCATCGAGATAGATAGGGCCAGGATGACCGCCTTTGATAGTGTGTATTTCATCTGGCCCATTGAGATCGCCGATATGTTCAGTGCTGTGTTCGATATGAAGTTGTTTGGTCTATGCCCCGGGCGCAACGTTCCCAGAAGGACCGACCGACGGCAAGAGATCGACAGGACCGTAAAACAGGAGATGGTGCGATTGCCGGGAATCGAACCCGGGTCAGAAGCTTGGGAAGCTCCCGTCCTAACCGCTGGACTACAATCGCAACGAATCCCCCGATGAAGTCATAATATATAAATTGCACAAACAAACCGTATAAATACCCGTTGTCGGTACGGAAGTCCACGGGCCCGTGGTCTAGGGGTTATGACGTCGCCCTTACAAGGCGAAGGTCGCCGGTTCAATTCCGGCCGAGCCCACCATCTCACAATTCTCGCTACAATGCGCCTGCCTCAAGGCCCCAGCATCGTGATCGGGACCACGTACACTCCATCGTCGCGACGGCACGCGTACTCGGTCAGGCCGCATATGACGCACAGCACGGAAGGCATCCTGTCCGCACCGAATGCTTTCAGGACCTTGTCTATCTCCTTCTCAGCCAGCCTCTTCCTGTATCCGTAGGGGATTGATGGCGTGGATACGTCGTCGTCATGCGCCGTTTATCGTTTTTCCCGAACTTCCATAGACCTGGCTGTGTAAGGGGGCGGGGATCCCGCCCCCGTTTCATCCCGGTCAGGCCTTTCCGCAGACCAGCATCTTGTACGCGGTGCCGTACTTGGAGAAGGCCCTCGGATAGGCATGGACCGAAGACAGCGTCCTGGACAGCCACAGCGGCACCGCCGTCCCGGTCTTCAGCTCCAGGATGGAGCATCCCTCCGGGATGATATCGACGCCTTCCATGGTTCCGTTCAGGTCGAAATCCTTCAGCGTGGCCGTCACGTTCCTGTCGAACGTGGCCCTCAGGTCGCATCCCTCCGCGGACTTGAACGACTCGCGGTGGTACCTCATGCCGACCTTAGGCCCGATGGTGGGGTACCTGTCGCAGAACGCCTCGATCTCGTGGCCGATCTGGCTGTCGGGCATGTCTCCTTGGCAGTCCCCCATCCAGCGCATCGCATCGCTCTCGTCCATCGAGACCCTGCGCTTATACGTCACGGAGTCGCACTTCTTCTTGATCTCCACGAACACGGGGTCCGAGGGGTCGGAAGAGTACTTCCTCACCCTGAGCTTCTCCTTGTACGCCGGATGAGAGATGGACCTCCTGGCCAGCGTGTAGGTGTCGGTGTCGAGGTAGATGTTCCTGATGTCGCTCACCGCGTACCTGTCGCGGTCCATCCTACCCTCGAACGCCTCCATGACGGCGTCCATTTGCTCCCTGTCCAGGAAGTACTTGATCTCATAGCGCTTGAAATCGCTCTGGTACGCCATGGGATCACAGCTCCGTGTACTGGGCTGGAGCGTGCCCGAGGGACACCTCGAGGTTGCCATTGATGCAGCGGATCTCGTCGATCATCTGCTTCTCGTTGCAGTCGGCGTTGAGGGTGACATCATAGGTGAGCTTGTACATGCTCCCCATGTTCACGGTCTTCACGCTGCTGAGCTCGAAGCTCCTGGCGTGCTTCGCCAGCACCTCGTCGAAGGCGCCCTTGAAGTCCAGGTCCTCGGGGACGGTGATGCGCAGGGTGAGAGGGGCCTTCGCGGACCATCCCTGGGAGTACGTGTTGTACAACAGGCATATGGCGCACATGACTGCGGTGAACACCAGCGCGTAGCCGATGAATCCCATCCCGATCAGCAGTCCCGTGCTCATGGCCAAGAAGATCATCCCGATCTCCTTCGCGGTTCCGGGGGCGGAGCGGAAGCGGACCAGGCTGAAAGCGCCCATGACCGCGATCCCCGCGCCGATGTTGCCGTTGACGACCTGGATGATCACCGACACCACGGCCGGGATCATCCCGATGGTGAACATCAGGCTCTCCGAGTGCTTGGTGCGGTAGCGATAGACCAATGCGATCATCGCTCCCACCATCAGCGAGCATCCGAGGCAGGCGAGGAACGTCTCGATGGTCGTTCCCGTCGTTATTATGCTGTCGAATATGCCCATGCAATCAGCTCCTGTAGGCTCCGTCGGAATCGGCTCCGGACACGGAAGACGAGGTCGTGATCGTGGCAGAGGACGATCCGAGGTACACCACATATGCGGAGAACGAGGCGTCCATCTCGACTGCGAGAGAGATGCTGCCTCCGACGGATGCGACGACGTACTGCCCGGAGGTCACCCTCATGGACGATGCCTTCCCGATGGATGAGAAGTTGCTGCAGTAGACGCACTCGGAGTTGGCCATGTCGCCGCTCAGGCAGATCCCCAGGAGCCTCCCTCCGGAGAACGTGTACCCGCGCTCGGTGTCGATGGCGGAGTCAGAGGGCCCGTTGCTGATGACGATGACGTCTCCGCCGGTCATCACGAAGCCCTGGTAGGACGTGTAGGAGTTGGAGTCGATGCCGTCCCCGCCTGCGCGGATCAGGATGGTGCCTCCGGAGATGGATATCCCCGTGCCGGACGTGCCGGTGGAGTTGAGCCCGTCGTCCTCGGAGATGACGACGATGTCGCCTCCGGTGATGGCTATGGTGTCCCCTTCTATGCCCTCGTAGCACTCGGAGACCCTGATGGTGCCGCCGGTGATGGTCAGGGCGCCGTCTGCATGTATCCCGTCGTCGCCGCTGCTCAGGCTCAGCGTTCCGCCGGTGATCGTGACTGTTCCGTTGCAGTGGACGGAGTCGTCCTCGGAGGCCACAGTGATGGTCCCGCTGACTATAGTGAGGTAGGTTTCGGCCTTCAGTCCCTTTGCGGATGGGGAGTCGGAGTCGTCCCTGTCGGTCCATCCGCCGGGGTTGCCGTCGGGGATCCATCCTCCGGGGCCTGTTCCTCCGTTCCCTCCGGGGCCGGCGCCTCCGGGCGCGGCACCCGTGGTGGCTGTCGTGGATGCGGTGGAATATCCTGCGTAGGAGCCGGTGGACACATAGACTGTCAGGGAATAGGAGGTCTGCTCGATCTCCAGCCCGTAGGCGGCGTCGATGCCATCGTACATGGCCAGGATGGTGAGCGAGAGAGCTCCCTCGTCAGAGCAGAGCCTGACTACGCCCTTCTGCTTGATGGTCCCGTCGTCCTTCGTCTTGGTTTCGGTGTTGGTGGTCTTGATCCCGTCTCCCTGGCGGGCGGTGAGTGTTATCGTGCCGGACTCTATGGTCACGCTGTCGTTGCCCTTGAGGGCGTTGTCGATGCAGTCCACCGACAGGGCGAGGTTCTTGACGGACAGGTCGTCCTTGGAGTGTATCCCGTTGTTGCTCTTGCTGTAGACGGTCAGAGAGCCGCGCCCCTGGACGTCCATGTCGCATGTGGAGTATATGGCGGATGATATCTCGGAATCGTCCGTGACCTCGCTCCTGAGGTCGTTGACGGTGTTGGTGGTTCCGTTCTTAGCGCTGATGGTCAGCTTGTCGGCGCTGGTCGCCACGATGGGCGCGTTGTTGTAGCTGGTGATGGTGACGCCTGCGAGGACGAGCTTGAACTCTGCATCCTCGCCGATCTCGATGACTATGCTCCCGTTCAGGGTGCCGGTGATTGCGCATTCGACATCCTCTTCGGTTCCGGAGAACGTTATGACGGTCTCTCCGTCGACAGTGGAGACGGTATGGCAGCTGGTGCCCGATGCGTATGTGATCGTGAGCCCGGAGACGGTGTCCTCGTCGGTCACGATGCTGTCGGAGCTACCGTCGTCCGTGGTGTCGTCTGTGGTGGTGTCGTCCGTCGTTGTGCTGTCCGAAGATGGGTTGCTGCCATCTTCCGTCGGCCCGTTCTCTCCGGGCCATGCCATCGCTGCCGCGCACACGGCCAGTGCCGCTAGCAGCAGTACTCCTGCTATGATTGTTATGCTCTTCATGAGGTTCTCCTCCTGATGGTGATGTTTGCCGGCGCGCTGGGCGCCATGTCATCTCACAGGAGGATCTGGCCGCAGGTGGTCACACCCGTGTAATAAGAGAAAACGTCCGCATGGGGCCATACACGTTCGGTGCATCCATACGGCGATGGGTCCGGCAGAGGCTCCGACCCGGGATCATCGTCATCTGCTTCCGCTATGCAGGGCTCTCCGGGCACGGTCCCATCATGGTCGGGAGCGTCGTCGTCCCCGTCCTTGCGGTCTATTCCGACAGATCCGGTGGACAGTATGTCGTTGAGGTCCTGCAGGAGCAGCCACGACGCATAGTCCCTCAGGGCCTTCGCTTCGCTGGCGGAATCCGGCGCTCCGATCTTCTCGATCAGGTCTGCGACCTTCTGAATGAACTCGGGGTCCGGGGCGGACTCTAGATCCGAAGACGACACGACCTGCGCGGCCCCCTTCTCCGGAGGCTCCGGACGGGCCTCTTCGGGCCTGTCGCTGTTCTGAGGCATCTCGTCGTTCGGCCTGTCTGTGTCGCAGCCTTCGCCGGGCGCCTCGGGACGGTCTTCCTCGCCGGGCACGAAATGGTCCTTACCGACCATGTCCTTCATGCCGTCGATCAGCTCGCTCCTGGCCTCGTCGCCGGGCCTCTTCGGGTCCACGACCTTGACGTCATGCCCCATCGACTCCTGATGCTTCACCTCGGAGTAGATCTTGGCGTATTCCTCGACCAGCTCGGTGACGTCGCTGGAAGGATCGGATTCCGGGACGATGACGATCGTCCCCGCTTCGTCTCCGGACGCATCCGTTCCTATGAAAGCAGGCACGGAGAATGCGGCGCAGATCGCGAGCATCATCGCTGCCACGATGAAAGCCCTTCTGCGGATCGCTGCCGAAGACATGGTTATCACATCATAGAACCAGTATTTACCGTGTTCTGAACAAATCCGTGCAACAACAGGTCCAAACGCATTCATCCGGGAAGAACTGTCCTCCCCCTATCTCTGCCGACTACGGCCTTATATGCAATTAAATGCCAATATTACCACATACAACCTCGTATAATCCATCTCAGGCCTACTCAAATGACGGCAACCCCGACCAAAAACGCCGAATTCATCGGCAAAACCGTCCTTTTCATCATCCCATTGTAAAAAATTTTATATAGTACACCTAACATTATTGGAATATACATCCAACTGCCACTCCGGTACACATCATCACAAAATGCACGACTTCGTTTCCTCCTCCAACACTGCGAAGGGCCGGAGTGGCTGGAAAATGTATCCCTTGGGGCTAGGTGACCAAGAAGTTGGTGCACCTATCGGGCGGGGACAGGTCATCC
>CAVKKO010000098.1:0-7456 GCA_963656905.1 Bacteroidaceae bacterium
TCATGGCAAGCTCCTGAGCCACCATGTTCTCGAACAGCATGCCCTCGTTTATCGACAGCCGCCCTCTGATGAAGCTGAGCTGCACATCCGAGAAGGTGGAGAGGCCCGTGACGGATGACAGCGTCAGCAGAATGCCCGTGTCGAGGAGATAGCACTTGAACCTGCCATCAGCACCTTCCATGCCATCGGTCCCGTTGCAGAAGTTGACGAGCCTCGACTCCTTCAGCCAGGACAAGCTGCCTGCGAACTGGAATGTCTTGGCCCCTTCAAAAACAAGGCCCGGGCTGAACGCCTTGCTCCTACGGGACAGGTTGGCCGGGATGCTGTCGAATATCCTCAGAGCGTTGGAGCCGCTGTTGGCTGGGATCCCCGACATCTCGTCGCGATACTGCCCGATGATCGACCTCTTGGCCTCCTCGCACAAGCCGAAATCCTTGGCCTCGATGTAATCAGCCACTGCCTGGGGCATGCCGCCGACGATCATGTACGTCTTGTACTTCTCCATCATGGCCCTATGGAGCGGGGGCTCCAGAGGCTGCTTGGCCTCGAACCTGCTGCGCAGGAACGGGACGGTGACATTATCGCCGTTGGCCCAGAGCCACTCCTCGAAGTCCATGGGGTGCATCTCGACCGATTCCTCTTCGGAAGGTATCTGGATGCTCCGGACGTTCCTCTTCAGGGAGATGAGCGAGCCTGTCTCGATGAAATCGAACCTGCCGTCTAGGACGAAGTACTTGATCAGCTGCCTGGCCCTCGGATAGCTCTGGACCTCGTCGAACACGAACACCGTGTCGCGATCCTTCAATGGAACCTTGCAGTGCACTGCCAATGACGAGAGCAGAGCAGGGATGTCCGAGCAGTAGTGCTCGAACAGCTCGATCACGTCTGCTGACGGCCTGGAGAAATCGATGAACACAGATGATAAGTACTCGTTCTCGGCGAACGACCTGACCAATGTCGTCTTGCCGACACCTCTGGCGCCTTCTACGAGGAGCGCTCTCTTGCCTCTGGTGCGGCTCTTCCACTCCAGCATGCGGTCGTAGAGCTTGCGCTTGAACAGGTCGGCCATGCCGAGTGGTAGTTGCTTGAAGTGGTTATAACTTTCCCGTAATTGAAATCAGGACGAGTTATTACCTTCCCGTAATTAAAAACGGTGCTGGTCATTACCTTCCCGCAATTGCAAAGCCATCGCTTCACTCGTGGCGTATCTTCCTGGCAGGGTTCCCGACCCATGTCTCCCCGGCGGGAACGTCGTGGGTGACGACTGCGCCGCCACCGATTATAGCACCGTCGCCTATGGTCACTCCCGGGAGTATGGTGGCGTTCGCTCCGATCCACACGTCGTCGCCTATCCTGACGGGCTTCGCCACCGTCTTGACATGCCTGCGGTCCGCAGGAGGGAAGTTGTGGCCGGGGGTCGCGATGCAGACCTTCGGGCCTATCAGAACGTAATCGCCGATCCATATGTCCGCGGAATCCAGGAACACACAGTCGTAGTTGATGGTAGGTTGCTTCCCGACATGGATGTTCGTCCCGAGGTCGCAGCGGAACGACGGGCATATCTCGGAATCGGGGTCGAGGTCCTGTCCGAACAGCTCCTCCAATATCGCTATGCGGCCATCTCTCGGGCCGATGTACATGTTGAACCTGTGGCAGAGCGTCCTGGCGCGGTCCACCGCCTCCAGGAACTCCCCCAGGTCGGGGTCCTGGTTGCTGGTCGGTATGCCGTTGCGGGAGCGTTCGATGAAATTCATGGCCATGTGATGCAATGATGCACATCCATCATTTTAGAACGTTCCTCATGCCCATGCACGGATTCTGTTTCAACATGCAATCGGATGATGCCTGATTGACACATCATCCGCCGCCTGAAGGCAACTGAGGGCCTCTCTAAAGCTAGTAATCTTACTTGTCCTGGACCAAACCTAGGGCATGTACATCGATTCAACTTGAGGCTCTTGATGAATTCGCTCATCTCCGCTTCTGAGATCCAATCGGATTCCGATTTCACAGAGTCAAGACCCGCCTTGAACTCTGCTTCCAGATAATCATACTCATCATCATCGAGAATGACGGCAGGCCCAGGTTCAGAATTCATGCAACTGTCTTCTACAAGGAAATTCTGGACTATGTAGCTGATGGCCTGTTCTGCAGATATCCTATGCTTTTCACTGTATGCCCTCAACGTTTCAGCCATATCATGACTGATGTCCAACCGAACTGTGATAGCATCTCCTTTGACCGAAGCAGTTGTCATTGCCCTACCTCCACCATCTCATCAAGATTCCAGTAGATGAAGGATCACATCCGGCAGCCCTTGACTGCAGTTCCTTGGCTCGTGAACCTCAGATGAACGGCATGTAGGAAAGAACCTATATCCTGTAACAGATTGTCGCAACCGGCGACAACATGGCTTCCAGCGTCACAGTGAAGATGAACACCTGCAGCAAGACCCATCATATCACGGCAACGATGAGGGACGACGGCGACGTCGACATCTCCATCGAATCCGACTGCAAGAACGTGCAGGAGTACGCCCGCCGCCTCACGCGCGTGACGATGGACGACCTGATGAACTTCAACAGTAGCAAGATCGTCAGCTGCGAGTGCAGGGAGCCCCTGTCGGTGCCGTGCCTCTGCCCCATGGGCGTGTTCAACGCCGCATGGATGGAATGCGGGCTGCTGTCCAAGAACCTCTGCAACAGGGTCCACTCCAACGAGATCATCCTGGACGAGAACAAGGACCGACCGTGATCTCCGTATCAGAGTCCGTTCCGATGCGGAACGCATGATCGCCGATATGCGCACTTCGCCGCCATCATTCTGAAGGATGCCATAGCCTCGGACGGACCCTAATCCGGCATCGGGTCGTCCATCGAGGCCCATCAGATCCCGTCGAGCTCCTTCTCCATGTCCGCTTCCGATGTCCAACCGCATCCGGCCCCGGATTCCATGCCCTTGCGATGGATCTCCATCAGGCCGTCGGCCGTCCTGTCCCTGCAGGCAGCCTCCTGATCGGACACCACAGGGAATGGGAAGCCCCTCTCATTGAGGGACTGCTGGAAGAACACATCGATCGCATCCGGGAGCGTGATGCCGCAGCCGGCGAATATCCTCTCCAGCTCGGCTTTGATCTCACTGTTCATCCTCAGCTCGTACACGACATCCTTGGGTGCAGTGACCACATGCATTCTGCTCTTGCGACCGTCAGTCGTCATGACATCATCCCAGGAGAGACGGGACCCTTTCCATCGAGACGGCGCACCCCTCGGCATCATCGACATCATGGGCTATGCCGAACAGGATGATCTCCCCGTCGAATCCCGAAGGGTCTCTCTTCTTGCGGACGATCTCCAGGGCCTCCTCTGCCATCTCGTCGAGTTCGCGGTCCAAACACTGCTCGTCGCGCATCAGGAGCTTCACCATGATGCTCGGGCCGGCCCCCGTCCAGCACTCCAGGAAGGCGAACATGTTGCCAGGACCTTCATCGGGCTCTATATGAGGTCTGTAGCCCCTCTGAACAAGCTTGTTCATCAGCCTATACATGGTCCCGACGTCCATGATTGCGCTGAAGAGGTCTGTCTGGACCATGAGATCTTCCAGCACGGTGAAGCTCTCCTTGACGCCGTCGGGGTCTCCTCTCTCCATTGCTTGGAGGGTATCCTCGATGGCTGCTGTAACAGATTCCGCGTACTTGTCCAGGACTTTCGCCCTGGTGCTGCTTGATACATCCGGCATTTTCGTCACCTATTAGCTCAGCGTCCCCCATCCTTTATAACAGCTTGTCCGGTATGTGTCCTGCTTCACCGGTTTCCTGCGGTTTCGGGAGCATTATGTAACTACATCCGCCCTGCGGCCCCGGCAGTGTTATAGCTGCAGATCTGATCAAGATCCGCATGATCGAGATGTCCGCGGCCATCGTCACGGATGGAGACCGTGTGCTGTGCTTCCAGAAGGGAGAATCCAAGAGGCCGTACCTGTCGTACAGATACGAGTTCCCCGGAGGGAAGCTGGAGGCAGGGGAGTCCCCCTACGATGCCCTGGCCAGGGAGCTCATGGAAGAGCTGTCCCTCGACATCGGCGGAATGGACGCCAAGCCCTTCGCGGACCTCTCCCACGACTATGCCGACCAGTCCGTCCTGATCCATTACTTCCTCGTGCGCTCCGATGCTCCGCAATACGTCCTGAAGGAGCACGTCTCCGCGGCCTGGACATCGATATCCGACCTGGAGAGCCTGGACTGGGCCGGCGCGGACCTGGACGCCGTCAAGCTGCTGGAGGCCGGAAGGCGTTGAGCGGGGAATCCCTCCTGAAAGGATTGGAGAGCGGCTACATCGACAGCAGCATCAGCGCCTCCGAATCGTTCAAGCCGCAGCTGATCACCAACGACCCCGAGAAGAGGGAGAAGGTCATCACAACGCTGAAGCAGGAGATGGAGTCCTGCGACGAGTTCATGTTCTCGGTGGCCTTCGTCAACTCCGGCGGGGTCAACGCCCTGGCCCAGGAGTTCAGGGAGCTGGACCGCAGAGGGGTCAAAGGCAGGATAGTCGCGTCCCAGTACCAGAGCTTCACCGAGCCCGCAGCCCTCAGGGCCCTTCTGAAGAACAGCAGCATCGACGTCCGCATAATGACCGAGGACACCTGCAAGATGCACTCCAAATGCTACATCTTCAGGCACGGGGACATCTACGACGTGCTCATCGGCAGCAGCAACCTCACCAACAGCGCCCTGTGCGAGAACATGGAATGGAACCTGAAGATCAACTCCATGGACTCGGGGGAGATCATAAAGTCGCTGATATCCGAGTTCGAGAGGACCTTCGCCATCGCCACCGTCGTGGACGAGGCGTGGATCGAGCAGTACTCCAGGGTCTACGACGACATGAGGCAGCTCAGGAGGTCCCTTTCGGAGAAGGACCGCAGGCTGCCCGGAAGCGCCGGAAGGCCACAGCCCAACAGGATGCAGCAGGAAGCGCTGGAGTCCCTGCAAAGGCTCAGAGACAAAGGAGCAGACAGGGCGCTGGTGATATCCGCCACAGGATCTGGGAAGACCTATCTGTCGGCGTTCGACGCCAGGGCCACCGGCATGAAGATGCTGTACATCGTCCACAGGCTGCCGATCCTGCGCAAGAGCATGAAGAGCTTCGAGACCGTCATGGAAGGAACGGAATCCGTCGCCATGTACGACCCCGCCAGGAACAACCTGGACGCCGACTGCACCTTCGCCACCATCCAGACGCTCTCCAAGCCCCATGTGCTGTCGATGATCCCTCCGGACACGTTCGACTACATCCTCATCGACGAGGTCCACCACGCCGGCGCAGAGACCTACCAGAGGGTGATAGGCCATTTCAAGCCGAGGTTCCTGCTGGGCATGACCGCCACCCCCGACAGGACCGACGATTACGACATCTACAGGCTGTTCGACTACAATATCGCCTGCGAGATCAGGCTCAGGGAGGCCATGGAGAACAGGCTCATCTGCCCGTTCCACTACTTCGGCATATCCGACCTGTCCATAGACGGGGAATCCGACGAGGACTACTCCCACTTCCTGAAGACGCACATCGACCAGAGGGTGGAGAACGTGATCTCCAACGCCGACTACTACGGATTCTGCGGGAAGAGGGTGAAGGGGCTGGTGTTCTGCACCGACCTGGAGGATGCGGAGGAGTACTCCCGCAGGTTCAACGCCAGGGGCTACCGCACCACATGGGTGTCGGGAGCCATGGACAAGGGCCTGGTGGAATCCCAGATCGAGAGGCTGGAGTCCGACGAAGGGGAGCTCGCCCTGGACTACATCTTCACCGCCGACCTGTTCAACGAGGGGGTGGACATCCCTGCGATCAACCAGGTCATCATGCTCCGTCCGACACAGTCTCCTATAGTCTTCACCCAGCAGTTGGGAAGGGGGTTGAGGCACCATCCGGACAAGGACTACGTGGTCGTCCTGGACTTCATCGGCAACTACGAGAGGAACTACAGCATCCCCATGGCCCTGTCCGACGACCGCTCCTACAGCAAGACGGAGACCAGGAGGGCCGTCTCCACGGGAGACTCCATCATACCCGGGAACTCCACAATAAGCTTCGACGAGGTCGCCAGGAAGAGGATCTACGACTCCATAGACAGGACGGACTTCACCGAAGCGAGGATCGTCTCGGAATCGTACAAGGCGCTGAAGATGAAGCTCGGGCGCATCCCCCGGCTGATGGACTTCAGGAATCACGGCACATACGAGCCGCTGAACATCCTGTCCAAGTACGGATCGTACCACGGGTTCCTGGCGAAGAAGGAGAAGGAGTACGATTCTGTCCTGACCGAGAGGCAGGAGGCGTTCCTGAAGAGGATCGTGAAGTTCACGGCCGCAGGGAAGAGGAGGGACGAGTTCACCGCCCTCAAGCTCCTGCTGGCCGGCGCCATGGACCTCGTCTCGGGCCTTGCTGCAGCCGGCATCGATGCCGAGAAGGGAAACATCCTGCAGGTCCTGGACGGCAGCTTCTACGGGAGCGCATCATCTGAGGACGATGATGCCGGGAACGACGACATCCGCCTCATAGAGAAGGACGGCCCTGTCTGGAAAGCGACATGCAAATTCGGATCCATGCTGGAAGACCCCTGCTTCAGGGACCATGTGGAGCAGGTCGTGGAGCTGGCGGAGGATGGATGGTCAGCCTCGTACAGCTCCAACGCCGGGTCCGGAGGCCCCGTCCTGAACATGAGGTACACCTACGAGGAGGCCTGCAGGGTCATGGACTGGAAGAGGAACGTCACAGCCCAGAACATCGGAGGGTACTTCCACCATAAGGAGACCAACACATTCCCGGTGTTCATCAACTACCACAAGGGCGAGGATGTGGTGGAATCTCAGAGGTACGAGGACCATTTCGTGAACCGCGGCACGCTGGTCGCACTGTCCAAGTCCCGCGAGGGCCCCGAGAGCTCCAGGATGCGGACAGTCAGGGACTCCGATGCCAACGATGCGAGGATACTGCTGTTCGTGAGGAAGAGCAAGAACGACAAGGGCTCCAAGGAGTTCTACTACCTCGGACGGATGCGCTTCTCCAGGTTCCTTGACTCCGACACGCCGGTGACGATCGAGTACAAGCTCGACGATGAAGTGAGATCGGACCTGTACGACTACTTCGAGACGGAGATATGAGAAAGGCATCGACTCGATGCACGGACCGGATAGAAAAAGCATCGGATGAGGAGCAGGGCGATGCCCCGCCCCCGGTCCGACTTATTCTGGATAGTACTTCTTCAGCAAGGTCTTCCCATAATCCGTTATGGTGTACGTGGAGACGAGCTCCTCGTCCTCGCCCAGCATCACATCGGTCTCCTCTGCGATCCCGTTGGCGCACATCGATAGGAAATGGTCATCGATCTCTCTGATGCTGAAATACCTCTTTTCTCCGTAACTGCTCCCCAGTGCCTCGTATGCTTCACGGGGGGT
>CAVKKO010000099.1:0-7425 GCA_963656905.1 Bacteroidaceae bacterium
GGGTTCGTGTACAAGAACGTCGAGTGGCTGGTCGAGAACAGCCAGAAGTTCGACTGCATCGTGCTCTGCCAGTCCGGTAACGCCGGGTTCGCTAACAACCAGACGACCGGCCAGATATACACCCACGAGGAGTACAACACCCAGTTCGAGGAGGCCGTGTCCTACTTCACCAAGGTCAAGGCCTACCAGGACGGGAACATCATCGGAAGCGTGTACCCCAACACCTTCGGGTTCTCCGCTTACCCGTTCCTCAAGCTGATCGCCGCGCAGATGTACCCCGAGCTGTTCTCCCTGGAGGACGCCGTCAAGGACATACAGGAGTGGTTCGACACCTTCGGAGTCGTGAAGATCGACGTCAGCAAGGTCGGAGCGTACTCCTACACCGGCGACGGATACGACGCCAACTACCCCCAGCAGAAGGCCTGAACGGAGAATTGGTTCGGATGACGGGCTCAGTGGTCGAGCAGGCGGTGGACGCCTGGATAGAAGGGTCCTCCCAGAGCCACGAGGCGGAGGAGAGCTACCATCGCGGCACCGTGAGGAAGATCGCGTTCATCGCGGTCTGCATCATCATCGCGGTGGTGGCCGCCGGCCTCGCCCTCACCGTGGGGGACTACAGCGTCAGCTTCTGGGACACCTACCGGGTCGTGTTCCATCACATCATAGGGGACATAACCGACGAGACGGCGGACTACATCATCTGGCAGTGGAGGCTCCCCAGGATCTGCACCGGCCTGCTGGCCGGAGCCGGGCTGGGAGCCGCCGGGGCTGTGATGCAGAGCATCCTCAGGAACCCCCTGGCAGACCCGTACACCACAGGGATATCGTCGGGAGCCAGCTTCGGGGCCACATTGGCCATCGGGCTCGGCTTCTCGGTGGTTTCCGGGGTGTACGCGATCGTCGTCGGGGCGTTCCTGTTCTCCCTCATCCCCATGGCCGTCATCCTGACGGTCGCCAAGATGAGGGGGGCCTCCCCCACCACGATGATCATGGCAGGGATCGCGGTGATGTACATCTTCAACGCGATGACAACCATGATCAAGCTGTGGGTGTCACCGGACACCCTGTCCCAGATATTCGCCTGGTCGGTGGGGTCCATCGACGGGGCCTCCTGGGCCCAGGTCTACATCATGACGGGCATGGTGGTCGTGATCGTGATGGCCCTGATGCTGCTCTCCCGCAGGCTCAACGTCCTGTCGACCGGAGACGAGACCGCCAGGTCCATGGGCGTCAACGCGGACAGGCTGAGGATGTCCTGCCTGGCGATGGTGTCCCTGCTGACCGCGGGGGTCGTGAGCTTCACCGGGCTGATAGGGTTCGTGGGGCTGGTCTCCCCGCACATCTCCAGGCTGGTGATCGGGTCGGACAACAGGTTCCTCATACCCGCTTCGGCGGCTTTCGGAGCCGCACTGCTCATAACCGCGGACGTCATCGGAAGGACGATCATCGCGCCGACGGTCATCCAGGTGGGAGTGATCACAGCGTTCATCGGCGGGCCGATGTTCCTCTACCTGATAGTCAGGGCCAGGAGGACCGATTGACATGGACCTTCTGGAAGTGAGCGACGTGACCTGCGGCTACGGGGACGACCCCGTGCTCAGGGACGTGACGTTCTCCATCGACAAGCCGGAGTACGTCTGCGTCATAGGGCCGAACGGAGTGGGGAAGTCCACGCTGATCAAGCTGATCGACGGGCTGGTCAAGCCCACGTCCGGATCGGTCTCCGTGTTCGGGAAGGACGTGTCGGAATACGGCCTGAAGGAGCTGTCGAGGCTCATAGGGTATGTGCCGGTGACCTCCAACGACTTCAGCTCCATGCCCGTCCTGGACACGGTCCTGGTGGGGAGGTACTCCCTCCAGGGCTGGAGGACCAGGTCCGACGACATATCCGCGGCGGTCAGGGCGCTGAAGGCCATGGGCGTGGACGACCTGGTGGACCGCAGGTTCGACGAGCTGTCCGCCGGGCAGCGCCAGAAGGTGTCCATCGCCCGCGGGCTGGTCCAGGAGCCGAAGATGCTCATGCTGGACGAGCCCACCGCCAACCTGGACATCAGGCATCAGATCTATGTGTCCGCGTTCCTCAGGAACCTGACCGACAAGGCGGGGATGACCTGCTTCACCGTGAGCCACGACCTGAACCTGGCCGCCAAGCACGCGACGAAGATCCTGGTGTTGAAGAAGCCGGGAGTGGTCTATGACATCGGGAGGCCCGAAGAGGTCATAACCGAGCGCATGGTCCGCGACGTGTACGGCGTCTGCTGCGACATCGTGGACGACCACGGAGCTCCGCACGTGATGCTCCAGGACGTCCTTCCCTGCGACCTTTCCGTGAACTGAACCTTATTACCGGGGAGGCGGGCCGTTGCTCGCTTTCCCGGGCTTTTCAGCTTGGCAACGGGTCCGGGCAGAGTCTCCCTGATAGGGCTGTGCTTCTGTTCCAAACTGGTCAAGGCCAGGACAGAATCCGTCACTGTTCCTGTAGGATGAACGGGCGTTCCGCCCCGTCCACGCGCATATATTTGTATTGGCGGAACCTACGACGGACGCTATGAATGCCAGGACGTCCACCATCGAGCGCAGCACCAGGGAGACGAAGGTCTCCGTGGACCTCAACATAGACGGGACCGGGCAGTTCGACGTCGAGTGCGACATACAGTTCCTGAAGCACATGACCGAGACGCTGGCCAGGTACGCGGGATTCGACCTGAGGCTGAAGGCCTCCGGAGACAACGACCACCACATCATCGAGGACACCGCCATCACATTGGGAAAGGCCCTGAGGGCCGCCATGGGCGAGGAGCCCATCGAGAGGATGGCCACATGCATAATCCCCATGGACGACGCTCTCGTGATGTCGTCTCTGGACCTTGTGGACAGGCCCTACGCGGAGATCGACCTTCCGGATCCGCTGTACATCCACTTCATGCGCAGCTTCGCCATGGCCGCCGGGATGACCCTTCACATCGTCAAGATGAGAGGATTCGACGAGCACCACATCGTCGAGGCATCGTTCAAAGCAACCGGCAAGGCTCTGGCAGAGGCGCTCCGCAGGAGGAGCACCGAGCTGAGCACCAAGGACCGCGAGGTCATCGGGTGATCCCATGCTGACGAAGAGGATCATACCCTGCCTGGACGTCAAGGGCGGGAAAGTAGTCAAGGGGATCAACTTCAAGGGGCTCCGCGAGGTCGGATACCCTCCGGAGATGGCCGTGGAGTACGAGAAGCAGGGCGCGGACGAGATAACGTTCCTGGACATCACCGCTTCTCTGGAGACCAGGCAGACCATGCTCGACATTGTTTCCGAGACTGCCAGCAACCTCTTCGTCCCGCTGACCGTAGGCGGAGGGATCCGCAGCGTGGCGGACATGAGGGACGCTTTGAACGCCGGAGCGGACAAGGTGTCCGTGAACTCCGCAGCGGTCAAGGACCCTTCGATAATCTCGGAATGCGCCGAGAGCTTCGGCAGGCAGTGCGTGGTCGTGGCTATAGACGCCAAGAGAGTGGACGACCACTGGGAGGTCTTCACCCACGGAGGGACAAGGTCCGCAGGCATCGACGCTGTCGAGTGGGCCAAGAAGGCCGAGGACCTCGGGGCGGGGGAGATCCTGCTCACTTCCATGGACGCCGACGGCGTGAAGACGGGATACGACATCCCGCTCACCGCTGCAATCTCCGACGAGGTCAGCATCCCCGTGATAGCTTCCGGAGGATGCGGTAGCGTGGAGCACATCTACGACGTGTTCTCCCAGACCGGGGCTTCCGCCGCTCTCGCGGCATCAATCTTCCATTACAACGAATACACCGTCGGAGAGGTCAAGGAGTACCTCAGGGACAGGGGGATCGAGGTCAGATGATCGGACTCAAATATGACGCCAACGGGCTCATCCCCGTGGTCGTGCAGGACTGGATTACGAACGAGGTGCTCATGGTCGCATGGGCCAACGAGGAAGCGGTCGACAAGATGGTCGAGACCGGCTACACCCACTTCTGGTCCAGGAGCAGGCAGAAGCTCTGGAAGAAGGGCGAGGAGTCCGGGCACTTCCAGAAGATCAAGTCGATCCAGAAGGACTGCGACGGCGACACCCTCCTGGCGAGGGTGGAGCAGGTCGGAGGGGTCGCATGCCACACCGGGACCCCGTCATGCTTCAACCAGCTGGTCTACGGCAGCACCGAGGAGACCATGGCCATCATCCCCGATCTCAAGAGGGTATTGAAGGACCGCCTGGAGAACCCCCAGGAGGACAGCTACACCTGCAAGCTCTACAACAACGAGACCAAGATGTGCAAGAAGATCGTCGAAGAGGCTGCCGAAGTGGTCCTCGCCATAAAGGACAAGGACCAGGAGGAGGAGGCCTGGGAGGTCGCAGACCTGATCTACCACACCATGGTCGCGATCGAGAAGACGGGCATCCCCATGAACGAGGTCTACCGCAAGCTGTGGGAGAGAGCGCAATGAGAGCAGACCTCCACACCCACACCGTCTTCAGCGACGGGGAGCTGATTCCCGCGGAGCTGGTCCGCAGGGCCATGGTCCTGGGGCATGACCTCATCGCCATCACAGACCACGTGGACATGACCAACGTGGAGTTCGTCGCTAGCAACGTGGCCAAGGCCGTGGAGCTGGTGGAGGACTACATCCGCGTGGTCCCGGGAGTGGAGATCACCCATGTGCCCCCTTCTAAGATCAACAAGGTCGCCATGATGGCCAGGAAGGCCGGCGCCGAGTGGGTCGTCGTTCACGGGGAGACTGTCACCGAGCCTGTGGCTCCGGGGACCAACAGGGCGTCCGCGGAGGACCCCGAGATCGATGTCCTGGCGCACCCCGGGTTCATCACTATGGAAGAAGCTCAGCTGGCCAAGGACAACGATGTCATCCTGGAGGTCACCGGAAGGGCAGGGCACAACATCACCAACGGGCACGTTGTGAACATGGCCCGTGCCGTAGGTGCCGACATGGTCATCGATTCCGACACCCACCAGCCCGAGAACCTGATGGACGACGCCTCCGCCAGGATCGTCGCTCTCGGAGCGGGGATGACTGCTGAGGAAGCAGACAAGGCTCTCTACAAGACCCCTTACGAGGCCGTCCGCAAGGTGGCCTGAGGAAACATCAACCGGCTGGCGGATTGTCCGTCGGCCGCTATCTTCTATAACAGATGCAGAACAAGGGGAAAGGCCCCGTGCCGCCCTGGTCGGACGGCACAGGAGTTTCATTTCGGACCTGCTCCCACAGGCCCGGAAGATCAGGATGAGGCGGTCTCGGACTTCTCCATCTCCTCCCTCATCTTCTCGATGTCCTCTGCGAAGATCGGGTCCGCAAGGAGGCTGAGCCCCTTCTTGCGCCCGGTGGCCTTCTCCTCCACATCCGATGAGAACCCGAAGGTCATCTCGTAGCATATCGGGCAGAGCGAGATGATCGAGTTGCCCACCAGCATCACCGGCAGGGCGTCCATCTCTGTGAGCGTATCCTCCTTCTCCACCATGTCCAGGTGCTTCGGGTCGGATATGTACGCGTTGTAGTCCTCCGCGGTCCTCTTGCAGATGTAGCACTTCTCGTCGTTCCTGCCGCTGATGAACTGCAACGTGAGCCACAGCGGGATGTAGCACAGCAGGATGACCGCACCGATTACAACGGAGAACACCCCGTTCTCTATGCCGCCGTTTATGCACCAGTACGCCAGGCAGGGTATGAGCACGAAGAACTGGTAGACCATCAGGAAGCACGCGACGTAGAACCAGCCGCGGGGCGCCCTGTAGGGCCTCTCCAGGTCCTTGAACCTGGGGCTCCTCCTGGAGACGATGAACGCCAGCATCCCCATTCCGAGGGCGAAGGCGAATCCGAAGGACGACGCCGCAAGGATCATACCGACCGATCCGAAGTGGATGATCACGATGAAGATCAGCCCCATCATGAACTGGAAGGCCATGGCCACCAGCGGAGCTCCGTTCTTGTTGGTGACGGTGAACACCTTGGGCATGTTGCCCTCGTGTCCCATGAAGTACAATGTCCTGGACGAGCCCAGGAACGCGGTCTGGATGAGCATCACCATTCCGGCTACCAGCAGGACCAATGCAATTATCAGCCCTATGGAGCCGAAGTCGTATTCCGCTATTGGGTACAGGGTGGATATGCCCCATTCGTCGATCTGGCCGGGGGTCATCATGCCGTAAACCACGAAGGGCACGATGAAGTACATCGCCAGGCAGATCAGCCCTGCGGAGATCATCGCCTTGGGCAGGTCCTTTCCGGGGTTCTTGTACTCGGCGCCGTAGGTGGCGGTGGACTCCCAGGCGCATGCGCACCACTGGGCGTAGGCGAACATACCGAAGACCATCATCAGGTCGGCGGCGCCCCAGTTCCATCCTTCGGGAGTGAGGTTATCGAGGATGAGGTCAATCGAGAATCCGCTGAGCTCCCCCTCTCCGACCGTGAGGCCGAGCAGGGGCAGGGCTATGACCACGAGAAGCGGCAGGATAGCGACGAGCGCTAGGATCAGGCCGAGCTTCGCTCCGCCGGACAGTCCCTTGGACCCTACGTACACGATGACGCTGAAGATCAATGCTCCGAGGAGCAGCTGGAATATCAGGGTGGCCGAGTCGCTGAGAGGGTCCATCCCGAGGCCGTACTCGAGGAACTTTGTTATGTAATCGACAGAAGTGCAAGTGAAAATGGGAATGACAGGGGTCCATGTGAACCAATAGGACCATGCCGTGAATGCTCCGACGAACTTGCCTAAACCGTAACGTCCGCCGTTGGGCTTTGTGAACACCTTCTGGGCGCATCCTCCTATCCCTGGGGTCTCCAGGGTGGACGCCATCTCTCCGATGGCCAGGTTCTGCGCGAAGCCCTGGAGCACCGAGATCGTCCAGATGAATATGCTGAGCCCCCATGCGGTCCCTGCGATATCGTAGATCCCGGGGAGGATCAGGATGGGCACTCCCATCGCGATGATCATCCCCTGCTTCCAGTCAATGGACTTCACGAGGCCCGAGCTGTCCAGCCCCCAGGATGAATGGCTGTTCCCCTCAGCCAATATCCTTACTCCGTGTTTTGCCATGTTTCTCCTCCTACTGAGTGCGTTGCCGGGCGGTTGCCCGGTTATCGCTCCTTTGAGCGTCCTTGCCATGAGTTGGACGACTCAATGTTATTAATATCCCATAAGTTAGTATATTAAACAACCCGTTAATTTTAAATAATAAAGCATTCCGCAGTCGTTATCAGGGATGAAAATCATATCGTCTGGAAATCTATTATTTAAAGTATCTTGTTAAAATCCGCATTTAGGGGGATAATGTTATATAATGTAGGTTGTAAAAACAGAAACAGTATTTAATATGAATCAGGTGGGATATGTTGGATGTATACTCCAACATAAGCCCCGGAAAATGCGCTGAGGCCTGCTTCCTCCGGAAGGCGGTTTATTA
>CAVKKO010000100.1:0-7408 GCA_963656905.1 Bacteroidaceae bacterium
GTTCGCGGCTATCGATCAGTCCGAGATCGGTGAAGTACGCTCCATAAAGGCACGACAGCTTGTAGTCCTCTTTGTCGTTCTTCAGGAGCCCTCTGATGTTGTACGATTCGGATACGATGGGCGCGATCTCGTGCACATCATCTCTTGTCTCCAGGATCCCGATGGCCTCTTCTATCCTTCTCAGAGCCTCTTCGCGGTCTTCCGGGGGCACACGGTCCATATCAACCTGATAATTTCCCAGAATGACGTCGCGGACGCGTTCCGCGAACGTGAAATCGGCGATCGCCAAGAAAAGGGGATCAGACCACAGCTCGGCATCGGCGAGCATCTCGTCGTACTTCTTCTTCCCATAAGGGGCCATCCTGCGGTAGCAGACGCCCATCCTCAGCATCTGCAGCCTGTCCTCCGGTGCGCCGTTCCTGCGGGCCTTGCGTATCGCGGCTATGACCTTCTTGGCCGCAGGGGCCACGCCCCTTCCGCCGTTCCTGCTGTATGTGTTCAGGATGTAGTTCCTGCCGTCCGCTGCGGCATACGGGCAGACCGCCTTCTCTTCTGCAGGGAGGGAATCGAACTCCTTCACGAGGAGCTCTATCTTCTCGATCATGGAATCCTCCGATCCCTCGTCAGTCATCCGGCCCTCGATGGAATCGAACGCTTCGTCCACCAGCGCCCTCTCGATCATGGTCTTGATGTAAAGCGCGCGGGGCAGTCTGTCCCGATTCTCGTCGATGAGGCGGTACGAGGTATGGAGCTGGCCCAGCAGGTCGTACTGCGAGATGTCGTTGCACTTGAGCGTGAAGCGGGCCAGGTCCTCGACGAGGTCGGTGCGCCCCATCGCTATGAGCCTGTTGTAGGAGTTGACGGCGATCATGTACGGGCAGTGCAGGTTCTCGTTGCCGGGGTCGGCGAGCCTGAGCTCCTCGGCATCCTCGGAAGCGGCTTCCACCATCAGGAGGCAGTCTTCCTCCCTGGTGTTGTCCAGGCTGTCGGCGAGCTCGCACATCCGTTTCCCGGACGCCTTCACCCTGGAGAACATGTCGTACTTGGCTCCCGTCTCCATGACGGTGAGGATCTCCTTCCCTTTCCTGACGGAGACGTCGATCGTGAAGCTGCCGCACTTCGGGCACGGGATCAGGATCCCCATCTGGTCGAACGGCTTCTTCGGAGATGTCCTGACCGAGGAGCATCCGAAGACGTTCTCTCCGCACTTCGGGCACGGGAAGACCCTGCGCCTGCCGGCGCGCCTTGCCTGGAGGTCCTTGTCGGGGAGCTGTTCGAAGATGAATCCGAGGGTGTCCATGCTTGCGGATGGTGCTCCCTCGTATAAAGGGCATGTCCGAAGTGCGGGGCCGCAGAAGGATGCCCCTGCAGGGTGTTATATCCTGCAGGAGATGCAGGTGCATGGAAGTGATGATGAAGACGACCAACATCTCGCCTTACGCAGACCCTGCGACGGTCATGCGCAGGGGAATGCCCATCGTGTCGAACCCGTGCCCCGGATGCGGGAAGCAATGCGATTTCCTCATGGTGCTGCACGGAGGCGGCGTATCATACGACATATGCTGCCCTGGATGTGGGACGACCCGCGTCAGCCCCGGCATCGAGGACGGGGAGATCGTCTATACCATCGACGGAACCGGGGAGAGGTACGACTCGCAGGCTGCGCTGAATGCCGCGAAGGACAGGCTCAGGGCAGTCGAGGGGAATGCACCCGAGGAATGCCTGGCGATGGCCGAGGTGGCATGGGAAACCTATCTGAACATGACGGCTAGGGCCCCTGCAGCATGGGAGGGCGCAGTGGATGCTTTCAACGGATGCGCTGGCATCGACAAGGACCACGCCCGCAGGATGGTCCCGTGGATACTCAGGTTCTGCGGCCTCGGGGCCTCGAGGAGCCTGAAGGAGGTCAACAGGTCCGCCTGCGCCAAGGCCGTCTGCGCCATCGGGAAGCCGGAGACAGCACAGGACTGCATGCTGTGGATGGAGTACTTCCACCTCGAATGCAGGAACGGCATGCTCGGAGAGCATGATACATCTATCCCGGACATCGCCAAGGCCACTTATCTGGCCCTTACCGAGTCCGAGCAGGCGGAATGCCCCGAGTTTCCCGTCCTGTGGCCGTTGATCATGTTCAGTTGCGCATCGGACTACCGGGATGAGGGCGGCATAGACTGCAGCGAGGATGAGCTGGACATCTTCGAGTCCGAGATGTGGAACGAGGCCGTGTCGCAGGCGGAGAAGATGCTCTCCGCAGGGCATCCCATGACCTCCCGCATCGTAAGGATGTTCACCGCCAAGGCCGGGCATGAGATGCTGCCGCCCTCCGTCAGCCCGGTATGCGACCAGCTCAGGAGGCTCGGAGAGCTGTCCGGGGCGTACGGGGATGCGTTCAGGGCCGAGGCGGACCTGCTGGAGGTCCTCATGTCGGTCAGGGGCAGCCCGGTGATGCCGTATTCCAAGATGAACAATATCCATTGGGATTCGGGATCCCTCGAGAAGCTGGTAGGCGCCATCAAGATGCTGGAGGAGTATCATGATCCGGCGGTCGTCAACGACATGATGATCGATGCATACTACCTGTTGTACACGCACAACGGATCCCCCGACACCCTGGATTACTGCAAGCAGCTCCAGGCGGAGGCCGACAGGAGGCTGATAGATATCAGCACCAAGCTCTACCTGGGAGTGGGGGACGATCTCCTGTCGATGCTGGGCGAAATGTTCGCCAACGGTGCGGAGAAGAAGCCCAAGGCGATGACCAAGAAGGAGCGCGTGGCCGAGAAGAGGAAGGCGCACATCGCGAAGAGGAGATGAGCTGTCTTACGGCTCGGTCGGCGGACGTCCGCCAACGATGTTATATCCTGCAGGAGATGCAAGCCCATGGACATGATGACGAAGACCAAGACCATCTCGCCCTATGCCGATCCCGGAGTGGTCGTCCGCCGCGGGGTGCCCATAATATCGTTCCCCTGCCCCGGATGCAGGAGGCCCTGCGATTTTCGTATGACGCATCGGGGAGAAGCTGTATACAGCATCGATTGCCCGGACTGCGGGACCACCCGCGTTGTGCCGGGGTTGGAGGGCCGCGACGTCGTCATGGCCATCGAAGGCACCGGCCTGAGGTACGACGACCAGGCCGAGCTGAACGCAGCGAAGGCCAGGCTCGAGGCCGTCAGAGGGGACGCTCCGGAAGAATGCCTGGCGATGGCCGAGGTCGCATGGGAGACCTACCTGTTCCTGACGTTCGATGCCCCCATGATGTGGAAAGGGGCGGTAGAGGTGTTCCGCAGATGCGCGGACATCGACAAGGCCCATGCCCGCAGGATGGTCCCGTGGATCCTCAGGTTCTGCGAGATCGGAGGGACGGGGGAGATGAGATCAATCGACAGGCATGCATGCTCAAAGGCCGTCTGCGTCATCGGGAAGCCGGAGACCGCGGCGGAGTGCATGCTGTGGATGGAGTACTTTTACCTCGAATGCAGGCAGGGCATGATCAACGAATACGAGACCTCTATCCCGGACATCGCCAAGGCCGCTTACCTGGCCCTTCCCGAGTCCGAGCAGGCGGAATGCCCCGCGTTCCCCGTCCTGTGGCCGTTGATCATGTACAGCTGCTCCTCGGATTACCGGGAAGAGGGCGGCATAGACTGCAGCGAGGAAGAGCTGGCCGATTTCGAGACCGCGATGTGGAGCGAGGCCGTGTCGGAGGCGGAGAGGATGCTCTCTGCAGGGCATCCGATGACATCGCGCATCTTCAGGATGCTCTGCGCCAACGGCGCGCTCGAGATGCTGCCTCCCGCGGTCAGCCCCGTATGCGGCCAGCTCAGGAGGCTCGGGGAGCTGTCAGGCGATTACGGGGATGCCTTCAGGGCCGAGGCGGACCTGCTGGAGGTACTAATGTCTGTCAGGGGCACCTCGGTCATGCCCTGCTCTCCGAAGAGCAGGCTCGAATGGACCCAGGAGGCCTTCGCGAAGCTGGAGGGGGCCATCCGGATGCTGGAGAAGTATCCTGACCCCGCGATCGTCGGCGACATCCTGATCGACGCGTACTATCTCCTCTACACGCACGAGGGGGCCCCCGAGGCCCTGGAATACTGCCAGCAGCTGGAGGAGGAGACCGTCAACCGGCTGATAGGGGTCGGGGCGAAGCCCTTCATGGGCAACACACCCTCGGCCCTGATGGAGGGCCTGGGATGTACGTTCGGATGGGACGATGAGCCGAGGTCGAAGAGGAGAGCGTGACCGGAAAGGGGTGGGCGCGCCTCCGCATCCCGTCCGACATGGACGGCGATCCTTCGCCATCTGCGACGGAAGTCCGCTAACGGTGTTATATCCTGCAGGAGATGCAGGTGCATGGCATTGACGATGAAGACGACCAACATCTCGCCTTACGCGGACCCCGCCGTGGCCATGCGTCGGGCATCGCCCATAGTGTCCTCTCCCTGCCCCGGATGCGGGAGGCGTTGCGATTTCCGCATCGTGTTGCATGCGAGCACGGTTTCTTACGACATAGACTGCCCGGTATGCGGAACGACCCGTGTCAGCCCGAGCATGGAGAACGGGGAGGTCGTATCGATCATCGACGGCACGGGAGAGATATATGACAAGCAGATCGCGCTGAATGCCGCGAAAGAGAGGCTCCAGGCTGTAAGCGGCAACGCTCCAGAAGAATGCCTGGCGCTGGCCGAGGTCGCTTGGGAGACATATCTGTTCATAACACTCAAGGCCCCTCCGATATGGAAGGAAGCTGTTGACAAGTTCTGCGGATGCGCGGACATCGACAAGGACCATGCCAGAAGGATGGTCCCATGGATACTCAGGTTCTGCAAACTGGACGGGATCAAGGAGCTGAAGGACCCATGCCTCGGGGCATGCAGGAAGGCCGCGGAGGTCATAGGGGCTCCCGAGACAGCAGAGGATTGCATGCTCTGGCTGGAGATGTTCTATCTTGAATGCTGGGCCAACAACGTCACAGACGAGACGGCACAGCTGCTGGATGTCGCGAAGGACGCGTTTTCATTGCTGCCCGAAGCGGAGAAGGCGAGATGTCCTGAATTCCCGGCATTGCTGCCGCTCATCAGGCTCGAAACGTCCTTCAGCCTCTGGAACCCCGGGTATCTGGATTTCGATGAGGACGAGTTAGACGATTATGAGATCTCCCGCTGGGATGAGGCGCTCTCCGAAGCAGAGGCCATGCTGAGAGCAGGCAGCCCCATGATGCCCCGCATCTTCAGGATGATGTCATACAGGGCCGATATGATGTCCATGACCATCGGCGGGAAAGCCGTCATCGAGCAGCTCCGGAAGCTCGCCGGAATCTCAGGAGAGTATTAGGACGCATTCAATGCCAAGGCAGAGCTGATGGAAGCGCTCATAATGGCCTATGGGGCACCGACCATGCCCGAGTTCCCGGATCGCAGCTTCGACTGGACCCCCGAAGCGGTCGAGAAGCTGGAAGGCGCGATCGAGAAGCTCGAAGGCTGCTCCGACCCTGCTATAGCGGGGGAGCTGATGATGGATGCCTATTATCTGCTGTACACCTGCGACGGGTCTCCGGAGATCATGGAGTACTTCGGACAGCTGGAGGAAGAGATCAACGGCCGGTTGGTGGGCATCCACCCCAAATGGTACAGGGAACGTTCGCTGATACGGGAATTGTTCGGACCAGAGCCCGAGCCAGTAAAGAAAGTACGGAGAAAGGCCGATAGCAGTCCCAAGCCCAAGGCGAAGTCCAAGAAGGAGCGCGTCGCGGAAAGGAGGAAAGCGCACATCGCGAAGAGGAAGTCCAACGTTTGATGATCGATCGATAGAAGGAAGGCGAGAACGATGGCACAGAACAGCGTGAAGATTAAAGACGACATCTGGTGGATCGGGGGCGACGACCGCACCGCATCCATCTTCGAAGGGGAGATCCCCATACCGGAAGGGGTCTCGTACAACAGCTATGTGATAATCGACGAGAGGACATGCCTCCTGGACACCTGCGACATCTCGATAGAGCCCGTGTTCTGGAGCGGGCTGAAGGCCGCCCTGAACGGGCGTGCTCTGGACTACTTCGTGATAGACCACATGGAGCCCGACCACGGGGCGGCCATCCAGCGCGTGATGGACACGTGGCCGGACGTGACCGTGGTGGGGAACCAGAAGACATTCGACATGCTGAGGAACTTCTACTCCATCGAGCCTGTCAACAAGATGGTCGTGGCCGACGGGGACGAGCTGGGCCTGGGGAAGCACAGGCTCAGGTTCGTGTTCGCCGTGATGGTCCACTGGCCGGAGGTCATGTTCTCCTACGACATCACCGACAGGATCCTGTTCTCCGCCGATGCGTTCGGGACCTTCGGGGCCTTGGAAGGCACTCTGTACGCAGACGAGTGCGATTTCGAAAGGGACTTCCTGCCCGAAGCGAGGAGGTACTACGCCAACATCGTCGGGAAGTACGGCTCCAAGGTGCAGTCGGCGCTGAAGAAGCTGGAAGGGACTCCCGTGGAGATGATCTGCCCTCTGCACGGGCCGATTTGGAGGAAGGACCTCGGATACATACTGGAGAAGTACGACGTCTGGAGCACCTACCGCCCGGAGGACGATGGCGTTGTGATTGCGTATGCGAGCATGTACGGCAACACCGCGTCGGTGGCCAACAGGCTGGCGATGATGCTGAAGGACAGGGGCGTGAGGGAAGTTTCCGTCAGGGACGTGTCCCGCGACCATTCCTCTTACGTGGTGTCCGACGTGTTCAGGTTCCCCGTGATGGTCCTGGCCGCTCCGACGTACAACAACAACCTCCACCCGACCATGTCCGCGGTCATCGAGAACATGGAGAACATGGCCGTCCAGAAGAGGAGCTACGCGATCATCGGGAACGGATCGTGGGTGCCCCAGTCTGCGAGGATCATGGGCGAGAGGCTCTCCGCGCTGAAGGAGATGACGTCTCTGGGAGAGATCGTGTTCACATCCTGTCTGAAGCAGGACCAGGCCTCGGAGCTCGAAGCTCTGGCCGACAAGGTGGCGGCATCCGCCAGAGGCGGTATCTGATGGCCAGGATCCTGTACTTCGAGTGCTGCTCCGGCATAAGCGGGGACATGGCCGTGGCGGCCATGCTCGACCTGGGAGCCGACAGGGGCGCTCTGGACAGGGCGCTTTCGTCTCTGGACGTCGGAGGGTTCGAGGTATCGATCACAAGGAAGCAGAAGTCCGGCCTGGACGTGTGCGATTTCGATGTAGTGCTGGAGCACGACAGCCATGACCACGACATGCAGTACCTCTACGGCGAGGGGCATCACGGGCATGAGCATCATCACGGCCGCGGGCCCGCCGAGATAAGGGAGATAATCTCCAAGGCGGACATGTCCGAGAGGGCGCGTGCGGTCTCCTATAATATATTGAATATACTGGCCGAGGCAGAGGC
>CAVKKO010000101.1:0-7278 GCA_963656905.1 Bacteroidaceae bacterium
ATGCGCTTGTTCAGGTCGAACACGGACGGGACCTTGCCCGTCTCAAGGAATATGCTGGTTCCCTCTTCCAAGAGCAGGTTCCAGAGCATCATGCATACGTCGAGGGTCTCGCATAGCCTGCGCTGCTGCTTCTTGTTCGGGCGGAGCCTCAGCGTCACGGTTATGCAGGACATCAGTAGTAGTTGCGCGCTCTCAGGCTATAAAGGTTGTGCGGAGAGTTCCACTCGCGGCCTGCCTGGCAGCCGATCAAAGGTCACCAACTTTCTGCTCACCTAGCCCGAAGTGTCTTCAGACACCTTGGAGAGAAGGGTCTTTTCGAACTCTGTGAGGTCAATGACTGAGTCTGCGTTCAGGCCCAAGCACTTCATTATGCCTTGAGAGTCGGTGCTGAACCTAGAATCCAACTGGATGCTGCACCCCTTCTCACACGCTTCCAACGAATAAGAATGGATGTGCACAGAGTCATCTACAACCGGGCCACGGAACTCAGAGCAGTCGAATTCCTTCTGAATGTAGCTGAGCAGGGGGCTCTGGACCACCAGGGCCAGATGTTTCCTCATAGATTCGAACGATTTCGCCTTATGATGCATCTGGACCAGGATCGTCTTAGCCGTCATCTTCCAGTTCATCCCGAGCGGCGTCCCTTTGACCGGCTCCGTATCAGGCTTCGATACACCGAGCTCTTCCAGAAGCCTCTGCCTCTCTGGCCAGACAAATCCGATAGTATCCAACGTCTGAAACTCGATGCCCGTGAAATCAGCCACGGCCCCACGTTTCAGGGAAACCAAGATGAAATCAACCGTGCCGCCCGGAACCTTGACTTCAGGAATGAGATGCAGCTCATTCCCAGGCTCATGCTCCGCCAGAAGATGGATGCAATCCATGAAGACCTGCCTGCGCTCCATTAGCCTGTTCGGGCAAATGATGACGTTATTGCTGAAGTGATGCACCACACAGGTACCTATTGATATATCGGGCGTGCTCTTGCGGACTTTATAGCACCTCTTTCCTGAGAAAGGACAAAGCTGGTCATTGACCACTTGGGCCCAATCCACAGATTGATCGGTGACGGACTTGCCGTACAGCTCAACAATCTTGTTCATGGGTTATCCTGTCCTTGGAGATCGATACGTATTCTTCGGAGATATCGATCCCGATCGACTTCACGCCGTTCGTGAATGCTGAGAGCATGGTGGTCCCGGTGCCGCAGAACGGATCGAGAACGACCCCGTCCTTCGGACAAGTGGTCCTTATGGGAATCTCGCACAGCTGCTCGGGATACGATGCGTAGTGGCAGGCATCGCGCCTCTGCGTGTCTTCGGGGACTATATTCCAAATGTCGCCGGGCTTGGTGCCCTTCGGGTTGTACTTCAGGAAGTAGAATCCCTTGCTGTGAAGCTCCTTGGCCCGTCCGGACATCTTCTCCGAGTCGGAATGCGTCGTCCTCTGCTGTCCGCGGATGACCATCCTGAAATCGGAGATCTTCCCGGAGCGCATGTCGCAGAGCATCTGGTCCAGAGCTGCGTTGGCATTCCTCTTCTCCTCTTCCGTCAGATGGGGCGAGCTCTCGATCTGGCTGCGGTACTTCTTGCCGGAGACTCCTGTGGGCGAGACCACCGCATCGCCTTTGACTGTGGATCTGGAAGGGGGGTTGCGGATCGCGTCCACGTCATAGTAGTAGTGCTTGCTCTTCACGAAATGGAAGACAGGCTCGTACATGTTCCTGAGCTTGTCGTTGGAGTTGTCCGGATTCCCCTTCATCTTGTTCCATATCACAGTGTTGCGCAGGATCCAGCCCTGCTGGTCGATCATCGCGGTGGATATCCTCCAAGGGATGTTCAGAAGGCACTTGTCCTTGTAGGAGTCCCCGATGTTCAGCCAGAACGATCCGGTCGGTTTGAGGACGCGCATGATCTCTTCTGTCACGGACAAGATGGAATCGATATAATCTTTGAACGTGGGCTCCTGCCCGATACCGCCGCCCGCATATTCCCTTTTGTTCCAATATGGTGGGCTGGTTATGCAGCAGTCTATGGAATTGGAAGGAAACTGACGGAGCACCTCAAGGCAATCTCCGACCAGAAACAGAGGGAACCTGCCTTCCTTTGAAATGTAAGACTCTACAGTGCCTGGAATGCCAGCCCCGGACGGGCTCGAAAGATTCGTGAACATCTCCAGAGTCGAGAACATGATGAAACGACCTGTTGGAAGGATAAAAGCGTTTCTGAGAAGGTCCCCAATCGGGCAATCATGAAGAGCGGCCTCGGAAGGGGATCCCCTCCGAAGGCCTTTTGTCTTCATTTCAGGTCTATCGGAACGGCGGAAGCCAGCTCCATGTCGGACTGCGAGACGATCCACCAGACCGGCTTCGCCACCGTCGGGTCGTCGCCCAGCGACTCCACCGAGAAGTACCTCACGGTGGTGAACATGGACTCTATGATCTTCACCATCCCGCCCTGGCCGTTGGACTCCAGGTTGGACCTGACGTCCTTGTCGGACAGGCCGGTGGTCTCCTTTCTGGTCGCGACTACGGCGAAGGGCACGGTGCAGGACATGCTGGGCCCGACGCCCTTGATCGTGGAGAACATGTACTCGAACGACTCGAAGACCTCCTGCGGGGGCTGGGCCCTCTGCCTTCCGAAGGACAGCGGGTCGTAAACGAACAGGATCCCTCCGACGTAGTTGTAGTACTCCTCGAACAGCGACTTCCCCTCCCTGGGCTCGAACTCGTGGCCGGAGATGTCGTAGAACATCACCTGCCTGTCGGAGATCTTCCCGGACCTGACGAACATGGACTCCGCATCCAGCTCTCCCGAAGGGGTCTTGGGCGCCACGCTCTTGGCAGAGACGGCAGCCTTGGATATCCCCGGAGTGACCGCTTCCACGGTCACGTCCCTGGTCCTGGCGGCCTTGGTGATGGAATCCACCGACGACAGCATCAGGGTCGTCTTCCCCGCTCCGACGGCTCCCACCATGGCGATGGATATGGACGGTGCCTCCCTGGTGTCGATCTCCGACCCGCAGTAGGGGCAGAAAGTCCTCAGATTGGCCCTCGCGCCCGGGGTGCAGGGGACCTCGTGGCCGTTGTTGCAGTACTGCATCCTGTAACCGTGCACGCTCGGCACGGGGTACTCGATGTCCAGCCCGCACCTGCACTTGACCTTGGGGCGGGCGAAGTTCCTCTTGCACCTGGGGCACGCGGCGTACCTGATGGTCGAATCGTACTCCCTGGCCTCCTTCTTGGCTGCGGAGGAGATCTTCGCCCCGATGATGCCCTTCGCGAGGAGGAAGGGCACGATTAGGAATATCGTGAGCATGACCGCCCAGACCGCGTAGAGAGGCAGCAGGACTATCGGAACGATTACGAGTGCCTTGTGCTTCGCCCAGGCGCCCGTGATGAGCCCCCAGGGGGCGGACAGGCACTTCGCGAAGGCCTTGGGCCTGTGGGTCCAGAGGTACTGGACCGGGTTGGAGTCGTCGCCGGTGCAGTCCAGGGTGGGCTTCGCGGCGAATCCCGCTGCGGACAGCACGAACCCGGCGATCACGAGGACGAGGGACATGTATTTGGCCATGTCCGCATCGTCGGTGACGTATCCGACGATCTCGTCGATGAACGATGCGTAGAGGTCGGTCAGAGGCCCAATGTGTTCGGCCAGGTCTATCCCCATCTCATCCCCGCGGGGAAGGAACAGGAACAGGGAGACCTCTCCCGCATCCAGGACGTGCTGCGCCGACAGCATCATGCACAGCACGCCGTAAACGAGTGCAATTCCTAAGACGACCCCGACGATCGCCTTGTTCATCCCTTTCATGCCAAGGTGTATGGGCAGTGCCTTAATCAGCATATCGACGGGGCTCCGTGGGCAACCCTTATGTCATCCATGCCGATGGCCCCGCCATGGTGAAATCCGTGAGCGCCTGCCACATCCTGGTGGGCAACGAGAAGGACGCGCAGAAGATAATGGAGCGCCTGGCCAAGGGCGAGGACTTCGCCGAGCTGGCCAAGAGGTTCTCCAAATGCCCCTCCAAGTCCAAGGGCGGGAACCTCGGATGGTTCGGAAAAGGCGACATGGTCCCCGAGTTCGAGCAGGCATGCTTCAACGGGAAGACCGGAGACGTGATTGGACCGGTGAAGACCGAGTTCGGGTACCACGTGATAAAGATCACCGGCCAGAAGTGACCGGTGCGGCCCGGCGTCCGTAACACGGGCGCCGGGCTTTTGTTCTGTTGTTTCTTGATGTTTCAGGCTCGGGCCGAGACCTTCTTGAGCTGATAGCACTCCACCAGCTCCAGTATCCCGGACACGAGGAGGATCGCTCCGATGATGATCATCACGATGTCCTTGGTATCGTCGAGGTTCAGCATGGCGTAGATGCCGATGACGATCAGGAGCACGCCGATGATTATCGACAGGACCTTGGACCCCTTGGCCACAGCGAACCCGCTGCCGGTGCCGAACAGGGACACGATCCCCATGACGATCAGGCCGATGGCCAGGAGGACCATCAGGATGTCCTCGAAGAGGTTGGTCAGCACTATCAGGGCTATGCCCAGCACCACCAGGATGGCGCCCATCACGAGGGTAGGGGCGAACTTCGTGCCCATGGCCCCGTAGATCATCAGGGCCCCGGAGATGATGCACAGCACGCCTCCGATGATGAGTATCCAGTCGAGCGATTCGCTCTGGAACACCATCATCAGGATCCCCAGGACCACCATGAACAGCCCTGTCAGAAGGGAGTCCTTCCACGGGTTGAATTTCTCTATCGTCACTTCCATAGAAGTCACCGGATGAGAATCCCCCATCATCATTGATAAATTTTAGCGAAGAACCGGGCATTCCGGGCTGCGGACCGGGCCGTCGCCCCGGCATCTGACCACAGCCGGGACCTGATGGCAGAGGTCCTGGCCGAAGAGGACCTGGCGGCCGTCGCCGATGATGTCCGATGTCAGCTCGGACCAGTGGTCGAGGACGACGAACCTGTCCGAAAGGCCTTCCTCGTCGATGACGGCCTTGACGAGTTCCACGAGCTCCGGGCGGGGCATGCGCCTGGGACCGAGGACCGTGTCCGACGACCCGTCATGAAGAAAGCATGAGACGCGTTCGCGGAGAGCGGAATAATCGGAATCAACCATAGAAGGGCAAGGGAAGAGGTTTGGGAAAAGGTTTGTCGATCTTCTTTCGGGAATCAGAGCATTGCGTTCTTGATCTCCTTGTCGAACATGAAGACAAGGATGCAGAGGTACATGATGAAGCTGCAGATTCCGTCGATGATGTCGAAGATGTTGCCGAAGAATCCAGCAAGGCTTGCGAGCATCATGATGAAGAAGATGATGACGAGCAGGATCCAGAGGACGCTGTCGAACCCGGTGTTCTTTCCGTCGTCGATCTTCTTTCCGCAGAACAGGACGATGGCACCGAAGATCAGCAGGACGACTCCGCCGGCTGCGAGCTCGGCAGAGACGAGGGCGCCTCCGATGATGGCGAAGATGCTTGCGACGACGGTCATGAATCCGACGGTCTTGACGAATCCGGCGACCACATCGAGCTTTCCGGAGATGGAGCCCTTGCGGACGCTGTTTCCGAACTTGAAGAAGATGATCGCTCCGATGAGAGCTCCGATACCGATGATGACGTATCCGACCTTCTCCTTGGTTTCGCCGTCGAAGGTGGCTCCGTTGCAGATCTCGATCACCGCCTGGATGAGCCCCAGGATGGCGATGATGAACATCATCAGTCCGACATTTTTTGTGTTGTCGAAGAATGACATGAAACGTTAATCCGTCTAACCGATATTAATAGTTGTACTCCAGATTCGAAGAACGTATTTCCTTCGATTGGACAAAAACTCAGTAGGAATTAACCAAAAATGTGCATTTGTGTTCATTTCTCGCTATAGAACCGAGAATACATCATCCGACCGGATCCCGATACCGAACGGCAATGCCGAGGGCCCCGAGCCAGCATGGATTAATATCCTTATCTCCGATTCCTCTCCATGAGCAACAAAACGCTTGTAATCGTCGGAATCGTGGCGGTCGTGGCAATCGCGGCCGTCGCGATAGGCTTCGGCTTCAACGGCGGCAACAACCAGGATGAGGTCACGAACGGCGTCAACTACTACGGGAACGGCGGCTCGACCTCCAGCGGGAATACGGTCTTCGGGCTGACATCCCACACCGTTTCTCAGAACCTGTTCAGCAAAGACGATGCCCGTTTCGACTCTTGGAACACCAAGAGCGACGGCACCGGGACCACGTACCGCCCAGGAGACAACATCGACTACAAGGACGGCACATCCGTGAGGCTGTACGCCATCTGGGACACCGGCGCGTACCTGACCTGCTCCGGAGTCGCGGAGAACATCACGCTCACGTACAACGGCCAGACGCTGTCGACTCTCAGTTCTATCAAGCTGCCTGCCGGCGGAGAGGCCACCATCGCCATAACATACAAGAGCGCTGAAGGGAAGGTCGTCCAGATGACCGACTCCATCATCGAGCAGAGGGTCATCAACGGCAGCTCTGTCCGTGTCACGTCGAATGCGATCTCGACCACCGGAGCCACCAGCAGCACGCTTTCAACGGATGGAACGTCAGGAACCCTCAAGATCGCCTACGACGGCTCGGGAGATGTCTCGATCAGCGCAGGCAAGTACAGCACCCATACTGTTGAGAAGGGCGTGCACTACAACGGGAACGGAGGAACCTCCGGCGACAAGAGCAGCTACACGATCGATGAGTCCTCGGTGTCCGCGAACAAGTTCACCAAGGAAGGCAAGACGTTCGTGTCCTGGAACACTAAGGCCGACGGCACCGGAACGACCTACAAGGCCGGCGACGCCATCGACTACTACGGATACACCATCCTCTACGCCCAGTGGGCGTGAACAAACACCGCTCCGAGCTTCCCGTATCATCTCGATCGGAGGGGTCCGGAGCCATTTCCAAACCATTCTCGGCATCTCGCGGATATCCGGATGCCCCTGCCCTGAGCTTCGACCATCTTCCATCCCGGTTCTTTCTCCAGGAACAGCAGAACGCTTGCGGCCGTGAGCACCGCGACTATCGCCGTCCTGCCGGCGGAAACATGGGGATCCGGATCATGCCCGACACCCGGCATACGGGACTTGGACCGAGACCGACGACAGCACCAGCACGTACCGCGTGACCTTCGACGTTAAGGGGGACCATAGCACACGGTGTCCGCGTTCATGCAGATGGGGAGCCTCGTGCTGGAGCACGACGGCACCCAGGACATCGTGGTGAAAATGACCC
>CAVKKO010000102.1:0-7140 GCA_963656905.1 Bacteroidaceae bacterium
AGAAGATCATCGCCGGAGCCGCTTTCGACGTATGGTGCAACGAGCCCCTGGACGAGAACGAGTCCAAGCTCCTGGAGCTGGACAACCTGGTCACCACCCCCCACCTCGGAGCCTCCACCGTCGAGGCCCAGGAGAGGGTCGCCATCGAGATCGCCGAGCACGCCGTCATGTACCTCAGGGACGGGGTCATCTCCAACGCCATCAACGCGCCCCGCGGCAAGCTGGACGCCGAGACCGAGCCGTACATGCCCCTGGCAGAGAGGATGGGGATCATCATCCAGCAGGTCATCGGGAACCACCCGCTCCAGAAGCTGGAAGTCTCCTTCTGCGGCAACCTGGCCGGCAAGCAGACCAAGCTCATCACGATCTCCGCCGTCATCGGGTACCTCAAGAGGATCATCGGCTCCGCCAACATGATCAACGCCCTCCCGGTCGCCAAGGCCAAGGGCATCGAGATCGCCGAGACCAGCAACGACACCGCCAAGGACTACTCCTCCGTGCTGGAGATGAAGTTCACATCCGAGGGCAGGACCCGCAGCATCAGGGGGACCGTCATCGGCGGCCAGCCCAGGATCGTCGGCATCGACGGCTTCGCCTTCGACGTGCCCGCATGCGGCGACATGATGTTCCTCACATACGAGGATGCCCCCGGAGTCATCGGAGCCGTCGGCAACGCTCTCGGCGAGGCCGGGATCAATGTCGCCCAGATGGCCGTCGGAAGGGACAGCGGCCGCGCCGTCATGTTCCTGACCGTGGACCAGAGCGTTCCCGAGAGCGTCGTCTCCAAGATCGCCTCTGCGGTGGGCACAGACGACATCAAGTTCCTCGACCTGGTGGAGTGAAGATGGACGTAGTCACCGTCGACGAGCTCTCGCTCGCCATCCAGAACAGCATTGACAGCTCCTACGGCATGGAGGACGAGCAGGCCTACGACCTGGCCCACCACGTGCTGAACTTCTTCGGCTACGCCGACAGGATCATCGACAACGTGCTGGAGCCCGAAGACCGCGATGCGTTCTACATGCTGGAGGACGCCGGCATCCTGACCACCGAGAGGGAGGAGACCACCCTCTACGACGGGAGGGAGTGGAGGATCCACTACTGGCTGTTCCGCAGGGAGAAGATCGCCACGATGATGGCCAAGGCCCCCAAGGAGGCTCCCGTGCAGACCGAGGAGGAATCGGTCTACAGCGAGCTGCCCGACGACATCTGGGCCAGCCGCTCGTCCAACAAAGAGTAAACCTATCATGGACGGGTTCCCCTACAGCTACCGCCCCGGTCAGAGGGAGCTCGTCCGTTTCATATCGGACACGGTATCCGATGCCATGTGCCCCGTCGTGGAGGCGGGGACCGGCACCGGGAAGACCGTGTCCTCATTGGCCGGGGCATTGTCTTATGCATCATCCAACGGGATGAAGGTCATCTACCTGACGCGCACCAAGTCGCAGCAGGCGCAGGTGGTCCGCGAATGCGCCGCGTTGGGCGTTCTGTGCGCTCCGCTCAGGGGGAGGACGGCTCACGGATGCCCTCTGATGAGGGACGACCCCGACCTCCAGTCCGGGACCTCGGAGGAGATCTCCCGCCTCTGCTCCCGCCATAAGAAGAAGGATGACGGAGTCTGCCGGTGCACGTACTTCTCCAATCTGGAGGAAGAGGACATCGGGGAGTGGGCGGACGTCCTTCGGATGTCCCATCCCGGCCCGGAGGAGTTCGCCGAGCTGTGCGAGAACGCCGGCGTGTGCCCCTTCGAGCTGACCAAGATGATCCTCCCGCAAGCGGATGTCGTGGCCGCTTCCTATCCTTTCATGTTCGTCTCTCCGATCCTGGAGAAGCTGATCGAGTGGACCGGCACTCCGCTGCACAGGATGGTCGTCATAGTCGACGAGGCGCACAACCTCCCGGACTACCTGAGGGAGACGCAGACCTACGAGTACTCCCTCGCCGCCATGGCCCTGGCGGAGAAGGAGGCCAAGGACATAGGCAACCCGGAGGTCCATGAAGGGCTGCGCGTCACGGACATCGTCGATGTGCTGAGGGCGTCGCTAGCCACGGCCGCGGTCGAGTACCTGATCGAAGACGACGGGCTGCTCCCCCCTTATTTCCTGGAGGACGAGCTCATGACCCGCCTCGGAGCCACGTCGGTGAGCATCAGGCGCATCTGCGACAGCCTGGAGGGCATAGGCGAGGAGCTCTCAGACCGCAAGGCGGAGGCCAACAAGCTCCCACGGTCGTACATAGGCTCCATGGGCAGGTTCATCAGGGGCTGGCTGGACGACCCCGACGACATCCGCATCCACCTGGTCGTGGACGACGGCAATCCCCGCTTCCAGTCGTACTGCATGGACCCGTCCGGGGCCGCAGGCCCGCTGAACGAGTGTCATTCCTCCATCCACATGTCCGGCACGCTGTCGCCGCTGGACGCTTACGTGAAGGAGATGGGCCTGGAAAGGGCCGTTCCGAGGACGTTCCCGTGTTGCTTCCCGCCGGAGAACCTCCTCACGCTGTATTCGGACGAGGTGTCCATGCGCTACGAGGACAGGAACCTGGAGTCCAACTACGCCCGCATAAGGCAGATCCTGGTGGACACGGTGCGTTCCGTCAAAGTGAACACCGCCGTCTTCTTCCCGTCTTTCGCGTTCATGGACCGCATGGCCGCAGACGGCGTGCCCGAAGACCTGGGCAGGCCGGTGCACTACGAGCGCAGGGGGATGCCGCAGGGAGAGCTCATGGAGGAGTTCGAGAGGTTCAGGTCCTCCGACGGGGACGTGCTGTTCTGCGTCACCGGAGGGAGGATAAGCGAAGGCCTGGACTTCCCCGACAAGAGCCTGGAGCTCGCCATCGTCATCGGGATCCCGTACCCCAAGCCCACTGCGAAGATGAGGGCGATGACCCGCTACTACGACCACATGTTCGGGGACGGCAGGATGTACGTGTCCATCATCCCCGCGACGAGGAAGATCAGGCAGTCCATAGGACGCCTTATCAGGTCGGAGACAGACAGGGGCGTCGCAGCCATACTGGACCGCAGGGCCGCTTCGATGAAAGACCTGGATGCGATGCAGTGCTCGGACATTCCGGGGGCGGCCAGGGCGTTCCTGGAAGAGCGTTGACCGCAGGGGTAATAAACAACCTGTCAATCCGAGTAGCATGGAAATCCAGGTGGACGAGGAAGTCAAACAGCACATCGCATCGATGGGATGCGACTTCCGTGTCTGCACAGCATGCATGGGGCCGGCTCTGGTGCCGACCAAGGTGAAGGCTCCCAAGGACACGGACATCAAGATCCCCGTGGGGGAGCACACCCTGTACATCTCCCGCGTTCAGATGATGTACATCGACAGGGTCTCCATCGACATGCTCTACGACAGGGACGACATCGAGTCCTGTCCCGCGTTCTACACCAGAAGGTCTTACTGAGGCCCTTGCAGGTCCTCCAGCGTTATCTCGCCCTTCCAGACTTTGTCGCTCAGGTCCATGCTCATCATCAGGGCCGTGCCCTTCGGCGTGAGCGACCAGTGAGTGGCGATATGGCCTGATCTCGCGGACGTGCCGACCCGGCTGGACACCACGCCGTTCTCCCTGAGGATCTCCAGCTTGTCGCTCGCCCTGTCATCGTTCTCTCCGGTCTATTCGGTGATGACGCTCTGCATGCATTCGCCGTTGTCTCTGAGGACCTCGAGCATCTCATACATATGCGCCGTGGCCAAGACTTCCCACAGGGTCTGTCCGCTCATAGGGGCATGTGGGCATTAGGGACGGTTTTCTTTTACGGAGCATGATGTAAGACGTATGTCGTTTTGTATGGTGAGTTAAGGTGATATGACCGTAGAATTGTGCCATCTCCACGGCAAAACAATGGATGAGGTGGACTTCCTGATCAGGCGCGGGCGCAAGGTCTGCCCGATAGAGGTGAAGTCCAGCGACAGGAGCAGCCTGCATGCATCTCTCGACAGGCTGATGGAGATGCATTCCAAGTCCCTCGGACAGGCATACGTGCTCCATGCGAAGAACCTGAAGAAAGAAGGGAATATGGTTTACCTGCCATTGTACATGGCGATGTGCCTCTGAGAGGAGCCGGGATCTACCGGCCCGCGGCTCAGAGCTTGACGTCGCCGTAGTCGTTGGCCAGCTTCCTGGGGGTGGTGACCTTGCACTCGGGGCAGTAGAGAGAGGATCCCTTCCTGACGAGCTCGGTCTTGCAGTGGTAGCAGAGCGCCCTGATGCATCCGAGGTTGTCGTCCTTGGTGGTGAGCTGCAGGGACGGCTTGATGCCGGTGACCCTTGCTCTTATGAAGTCTCCCTTCCTGAGCTCCTTGGACACGTCATCGGTGTACTTCTGGGAGATCTTGGACACATGGATGGTGGCGTATGTCTCGCCTCCGAGGGTCCTCTCGACCCCGGACTTGGCGATGACGTCGGCGGTGGCCATGGTGTTCCTGATGTCGGCCACGACGGCGTAGACTATGTCGCCCTCCTTCAGGACGTTCGGGGGGTTGTAGGACACGACGCGGGCGATGCACTCCTCGTCGTCCAGCTCGAGGGTCCCGACTTGGGACGCGTAGACGGTGCCGTCTTCGGAGAACGTCCCCTCTCCGCCCATGTACTCCTCTTCTGCCGCGACCTCGTCGCCCGGAAAAACCAGCTTCTCGCTCATTGAAAATCACCTTATGTTGACGACCGCGACGTCAACGCTCTTCTTCTCCTTGGAATGGAATGAGAACGTATGCGGAATTACGTACTTATACGTTTTATGCCAGGCGACGGTGCGCCCGTGCTCCCCGCAGAACTCCTCCACGAACTCCAGCGTGGAGGCCATGTGGATCGAGTACACGCATTCCGAGGACTCCATGGCCTTCTCGAGGAACGGCCTGTCCGCACGGCGGCTCTGGCATCCGAACGGGGGGTTCATGAACACGGTGTCCGCGCCCTCGTCCACGTCGCGGACGTCCTTCTCCATGAACGTCACGTCCGCACCGAACGCTTCCCTGTTGGACTCCGCAACGGCCAGCGCTCTGTCGGAGATGTCGTACCCGACGACCATGCCGGCTCCCAGGAGCCAGGCTCCTATGGAGAACATGCCGGTCCCGCAGCCCAGGTCCATGACCTTCAGGCCCGCCACGTCCCCTTCGGAGTACGCTCTGTACAGGATGTCGGCCGCGATCGTCGCGGGCGTCATGTACTGCTCCAGCGAAGGGTCGGGGCCGTCGAATCCCTGTATGGATTCCAGCCTGATCTCAAGGTCCCTTTTCCTCATCGTGGCTCATATCGCGCCCGGCGTTAAAAGGGCAGCGCATGGGCGGCGCATAATGCACATCTTGATTCAGCCTGCGAGCCTGTTATATATCAAACCAATATAGCCAACATCGGGCATTTGCCGGGTTCAGATGTCGATGGCAGATGCTCTTTTCTTGAAACGTTTTATCGGGTCCCGAGCGTCAGCGGAGGGCCCGTGACCTTTGTCCGTCGCAGTTCGTCCGACGTTTTGCGCTTTCAAAAGCGATGACCGGCTGCGGATTCCGAACCGCCG
Organism: Bacteroidaceae bacterium; assembly: GCA_963656905.1. Classification (GTDB taxonomy): domain Archaea; phylum Thermoplasmatota; class Thermoplasmata; order Methanomassiliicoccales; family Methanomethylophilaceae; genus Methanoprimaticola. Next base: position 5,528 of record CAVKKO010000102.1, read on the forward strand.
GCGACGGTTCGCGCAGGCGGCATAGCCAGGGTTTATCTATCGGAACCTGATTCGAATGATGCATACGATGCGTATGCGCCTCTCAACGAGGGGGTGTACCACTGTCAAAGATCAAAAGAGCCATCATCAGCGTATCTGACAAGACCGGCATCGTGGATTTCTCCAAGGAGCTGGCTTCTATGGGCGTGGAGATCGTCTCCACCGGGGGAACGTACAAGATCCTGAAGGAGAGCGGCATCGCCGTGACCGAGGTCTCCGATGTCACCGGGTTCCCCGAGATGCTCGATGGACGCGTGAAGACCCTCCACCCCAAGATACACGCGGGCATCCTGGCCCGCAGGGACGTCAAGGCGCACATGGATGCCATAGCATCCATGGGCATCGAGGCCGTCGACATGGTGGTCGTCAACCTCTATCCGTTCAAGCAGACCGTCCTCAAAGAAGGCGTCTCTTTTGAAGAGATAGTCGAGAACATCGACATCGGCGGGCCCAGCATGATCCGCGCGGCCGCCAAGAACTATCAGTCCGTTGCGGTAGTCGTCGAGCCCTCTCAGTACGCCGAGGTCCTCGCCGACATGAAGGAGAACGGAGGATGCGTCTCCGAAGCCCTTCACGGCAAGCTCATGGCAGAGGCTTTCGTGGCCACCGCCAACTACGACAGCATGATCGCGTCCCGCATGTACGGCCGCTTCTGCACCGGGTTCCCCGAGTCCTTCCCCATACCTCTGGAGAAGGTCGAGGACCTGAGGTACGGGGAGAACCCCAACCAGGCCGCCGCGTTCTACAAGGACCCGTTCACCCCGGCTCCCACTGTTGCGACGTCCGTCCACCTGCAGCACGGGAAGCAGCTGTCCTACAACAACATCCTGGACCTGGACAAGGCCCTGGACATCTGCATGGACTTCGAGAAGCCCACCGCAGTCGTCATGAAGCACACCAACCCCTGCGGGCTCGCCTCCGCGGACAACATCTACGACGCCTTCATGACCGCGTACAACGTTGATCCCCTCTCGGCCTTCGGATGCGTCATATGCCTCAACAGGAACTGCGACGTGAAGACCGCCACCGAGATCTCCCAGCACTTCGTGGAGGCTGTGATCTGCCCCGACTACGACGAGGGCGCGGTGGAGATCATGGAGGTCAAGAAGAACATCCGCCTGCTTAAGACAGCCTGCCCCATCGGGCCGTCTACCAGGACGAGGGAGTACAAGATGAAGAAGGTCCAGGGCGGGATGCTGGTGCAGACCGACGAGGATGTCGTCATCGACCCCGCCAACCTCAAGGTCGTCACCGACCGCGCGCCCACCGAGGAGGAGATCCATTCCCTGCTGTTCGCCTGGAAGCTCGCCAAGCACGTCACCTCCAACGCCGTCGTGTACGTCAGGGGAGAGCGCGCCGTCGGGATCGGAGCCGGCCAGATGAGCCGTGTGGACTCCGCGAAGATCGCCACCATGAAGGCCAACGAGCCTACTCAGGGCTGCGTCATGGCCTCGGATGCCTTCTTCCCATTCAGGGACGGAGTCGACGAGGCGGCCAATGCCGGAGTCACCGCGATCATCCAGCCCGGAGGCAGCATCAGGGACCAGGAGGTCATCGATGCGGCCAACGAGCAC
>CAVKKO010000103.1:0-7032 GCA_963656905.1 Bacteroidaceae bacterium
TACTGATCTTCATCTGAGCTAGATTTGGGTGTCTGGTTCCACTGTCGATAAGATCCGCATCGATCATCCCTACTGTGATGGGTTTGTTGTTGCTATCAATTTCCATATTGTTCAGCTCAGGGCAAACAATTCGAGGTGGATCAAACTGTCTTCGGTGTAGGCAAGGTTGTACGACCTCAGAGTATGAGTCCAGGCACGTTATCAAATGATTTAAACAATGTTCGATTGGGCGATTTCGATCTACGCATCGTTTGGCTGTCTGTTTCGAAATCGAAGATCTTATCAGTATAGTTCACATTTATTTGTCATGGAATCTCCCGATCAACCTTTTTGTCCCACCCTAAGGATCGATCCAACTCCTGTAATCTCCGACATACCCGAATCGCTCCAACACGATGCCATCCTCGCCTGCCAACTCCTCGATCAACAGGATCCTCAGCTCTTATTCTCAACCCTCAACAAACTTCTCCAAGACGATCAATCCAGCTGGTTCGCAAGCTTCCTCGCCTCTTTGAGATATCTGCACGATCCCGGGTCCGAATATCTCGCCTACGGTATCTCCCAAATGATCTCCGAAGCCCGGAATCCAAAGCATATAGAATGGGCCGAAGACGTCCTGGCTTCCGAGGTACTGAAAGCCGATATCGACGGTTTCGATTGGGAAGCATCCGCCTACGAACTCATCCAAGTCTCGAAATCCTTCTCCGAGGCTCTGGGTAACGAACTCACACACTTCATGGGCCTGATATGCGAACACGCCCTCCCGCTACCGAGCGACCCCCTTCACGCTTTCTCTGCCGTCCACGCCATGGACATGTCGATGTATCTGCTGATGCAGGTCGAATTGGACATCGTACACGTAGGCATCCTGATGGAATCGGAACTGCACGCTTACAAGCAGCTCATGAAAATGGATCTAAGCGCAATCGGAGACGGACATCTGAACAATCTGTCATCCAGTATCCGTTATCTGGAATCGGTATTCCCGCTTTACCAATCCGCGATAGACAGGATCGGCGTCTTTCTGATGGAGAACCAATCCCATGAACAGATAGTCCAAAGACTCGATCTTCTCCACGAAGTCACCGATCTCAGAATCGTCTACGAACACAATCCGACCGATATCAGTCTGAACAATTGCGTTCAAGCAGTCCAACGGTTCCTCGACACATACTGGCCTGTAGGATGCTGACAGCTATCGCGAATATCTCACCGTCAAAGGTATTAACCATATCCCGATTAGAACATCCATGAACAGGACGATCACCGTCAGGGGCCGGGGCACGGCATCATCCGCCCCCGACGCGATACGGGTCTCCGGCGAGTTCTCCGCCGTCTTCCCTTCCTACGAAGACGCCGTCAAGGCATCCTCCACAGCCCTCAGGGACCTGAGGAAGGCCCTGGGCGACGCGGGCTTCGACATGGACGACCTCCGCACCACCCGCCTCTCCGTCACACCGGAGCACAGGTCCGTCGACGACAGGATCGTCCTCGCGGGATACCGCTTCAACCACGGCATGACGATCACCGAAGACTCCGATCCCGAGACCGTCAGCAAGCTACTGGCCGCCATCTACGGATGCGAGGGCGCTCCCCGCTTCAGCCTGGAGTACATCCTCCGCGACCAGTCGAAGATCCAATCGGAGGCCCGCACCGCCGCCGTCTGCGACGCAAGGGCCAAGGCCAAGGAGCTGGCCTGCGCCGCCAAGGTCAAACTGGGAGACATCGTCGACATCAGGTACGACTCCGACTCATACGGCAACGGCATGAGGCTCATGGGATGCAACGCCGCCTGCGGCTTCGATGCCGTCCCTGAAGACATAGAAGCAGAGGACAGCGTCCAGATCACCTGGTCCATCGTCTGAGGAAAGGAGGGCCGGAGAGGACATGTACTGCGTCAAATGCGGGTCCCTGATGGAGCCCGGCGCCAACTTCTGCACCGTGTGCGGCGCAAGGGCCTTCGAGGACCTGCCCGGAAGCTCCGGCTTCCTGGACGAGTACTCTTCCGACGGCCCCATCGACGACGCCTACGCGCGCAGCCAGCGCGCCGGCGCCCCCGCAGGGGGCCGTGGCGGCGGCATCGGCCGCTACGCCATAATCGCCCTCGTCGTCGCAGTCGTGGCCCTGGCCGCCCTCGGGGCCCTCTCCGAGCCCTACGGCACGGACAACGGCAGCGGGGACGAGCGCAGCTACACCGTCGGCGACTTCACCTTCTATGGGGGGATGGTCTCCGACGACATCACCGCCTCCGATGTCCTGTCCGGGACGATGGTCTACACCGGCGACTCCTCAGACGTCTACTGGATGTACAAGGCCCTCTCCGCCACCTACCTGGTCAAGACCTCCTACGGCTACTACGACGAGCGCAGCTACGAAATGGTCTCCGGATCCTCCCTGACGTTCTCCGAGCCCGGCAACTACAGCGTGCAGCTGTACGTGGACGGAAAGCTCCAATCGAGCGGCAGGGCCGTTCTGGACGGGACGGTCACCTCATCGTACTCCTGGTACCAGAGCGTGGACGGGAAGTACTACGGCTACTCCGTCACGTTCACCTACGATTTCTCGGATTATTACAAGTACGCATCCATGGACAACGTGGTCCGCAAGCAGTCCGTCCGCTTGGACGACAGCCGCTTCGCCGTCGTCGACAGCTCCATCCTCGATCTGGAGGACGCCCTGTCCGCTGAGTACCTGAAGGTCAGGGGATCGTCCATGTCCCTCACCGGCCACGAGTACGCCGATTACCTCTTGTCCTTCGTCCAATGTGCGATCAAGTACCCGGACATGGTCAAGAAGAGCGGGGCCCATTGGTACTACGACTCGAGCGACGGAGTGGGGGATGTCTTCCTCAACGGCCAGACGGAGTACTGGTCCTATCCCATGGAGACCCTGTACTTGGGATACGGCGACTGCGAGGACACCTCTTTCCTGGCATGCGCCCTGTTCTCCGCCGCCGGATACAAATCGGCGGTGATCACGCTCACCAGCCACATGATGGCCGCCGTTCACGTGGACTCCATCGCGTCCGATCCCGCCCGCGGATACTATGCGAGCGGATACGCCACGCTGAAGGCCACCGGGGAGAAGATGTACTACTGCGAGACCACCTACGAGTCCGCCGTCCCTGTGGGATACTACAACAAGGGCACCCAGTCCGAGCTGTCGAGGATCACGGAGATGTCGGTCGTCCAGCCCTACGAGAGGACGGCGGCATGAGCAGAGCCGTCTGCGCCGTGATCGCAGCCGCGGCCGTCATCGCCTGCGGAGCGCTCATCGGGTTGCATTTCCCCAATGGAAACGGAGGGGGTGGAGAAGATCCCTCCGATCCGTCCATGTCGTACACCGACCTGCCCGACGGGATCTCCGCCGACATGAAGGCGTGCACGTTCAGCGCGTCCTCGGACATCGTCTGGAAGGTCTACGACAGGTTCCACACCTACTACGACGCCAATCAGTACGGGAGCTTCACCACCCGTTACCAGGGCACGGAATCCACAGGGAAAGACCTCCATCTCGAGCCGGGGAAGTACACCGTCGCCGCCAACGGCGGGAAGTTCGACGTCATCGTCTACGGGGATCTCCAGGTGGAGAAGTCATGGAAGTACGACATGGACGGCACCGTGAAGGAAGCATCGGTATCGTACGCGATATCCGTCGCGGAGCTGGCGGCAGAATGGGAATTCGCCGCCGGGTTCAACGTCCGCGGCTCTCCCACGGGGGCCGCCTCCGGGGAGCTGGTCTACCAGTTCGAGGACCTGCCCCAGCTGGTCCGTGCCGGGGATTCCGTGAAGTCCGCGGCCGAGAGCATCCGCGCGGAGTACCTCCGCCTCGGAGGGGACGCCGGCGATGGCCAGTCCTTCCTGGATTTCATCGCAGGCTTCGTGCAGAAAGCGGTCCGGTACCCTTCGACGGTCTCCGGCCGCGAGTACGACTACGGGATCTACGGCAAGGACGAGTACTGGGCCGTCCCGGCCCAGACGCTGTGGCTCCTGTACGGCGACTGCGAGGACGACGCCGCCCTGTTCTGCGCCCTGGCGTCCTGCTTCGGATACGATACGGCCATGGCCGGGAAGGCCGGCCACGTGTTCGCCGGCGTGGTGGTCGACGGGTTCACGGAAGCGGACGAATCGAGGCTGAGCAGCCTCGGCGTCGGCTACATGAAGCACGTCAGCAGCACCGACGTCTACGGCACGTCCGGGAAGGTCTTCCAGGCCGTGGAGCTGATAAAGGGGCAGGCTCCGGTAGGGTACTGCATGAGCGTGTCCTTCGGATCCAAGACCTTCTGGGGCATCACGGGATTCTACCCGGTCGGATGAGCCGTCCGCGGCACCAGGCTTTTAACATCTTCAAGCCCATCCGATCCCGGAAGCGGGACAGTGCCGCCCCGGCGCCGTCCCGCAAGGAGAGTGATGATACATGTTATGCCCCAAGTGCGGGTCTCCGATGGAGCCCGGCTCGGACGCCTGCTCCGTGTGCGGAGCAGTGTCCGGGAATCCGGTCGCAGGAGAGGCGGTGCGCCCTCCGATGCCCGAGCGCATATTCGATGATGACGACTATGATTCCGCGGACGCGACCGGCGGCCCCAGCCGGAAGGCGATCGCCGTATTCGTGATACTCTTCGTCATCGCCACGGCCGCCATCGCGGTCTGGGCCCTCGGCGACGACGAACCCGATGCGGAGGACAGCCGCACCGTCGGCAACGTCACCCTCTACGGCGGGATGACCTCCGCATTCATCTCCGTCACCGACCCGGTGAACGGCACCGTGTCCTACTCCGGCGACGGGAGCAGCGTCCGCTGGGAGGTCAAGGTCCTCTCGGCCACCTTCCTGGTGAAGACCGAGTACGGTTATTACGAAGAGCGCGGATACTCGGACGTCCAAGGGAAGGCGCTGACGTTCTCGGAGCCCGGGAACTACCAGATCCGGCTCTACGTGGACGGGTCGCAGAAGGCCACGGGCAGGGTCGTCCTGGACGGCACGGTGAGCCAGTCCTTCACGTGGTCGCAGGCCGTCGACGGCAGGACCTACACCTACTCTGCCGATTGCTCTTACTCTTTCATGGACTACTACAGGTACGCCTCCGACGCCAGCGCGATCCGCGAGGAGTCCATGTTCCTGGAGGCCAACCGCTTCGTTGCGGTGGACAGCCCGATCATCAACCTGGAGAGCGCCCTCTCCAAGGAGTATCTGGAGGTCCGCGGATCCTCGATGTCCCTGACGGGCCACGAGTACGCTGATTATCTCCTCTCGTTCGTGCAGTGCGCCATCCCGTACCCGGACATGGTGTCCTGGAAGGACGGCCATTGGTACTACGATCCCGAGCACGGGAACGGGGACATGTACATCAATGGCCAGAATGAGTACTGGTCATACCCCATGGAGACCCTCTACCTTGGGACCGGGGACTGCGAGGACACCTCGTTCCTGGCATGCGCCCTGTTCTCCGCCGCGGGCTACACGTCGGGCGTGGCAGTGCTGGAGGACCATGTGATGGCCGCCGTCAAGCTGGACTCTGTGGCGCCCAACCCAGATCCGGACTTCTACGCGAGCGAGACGTTCATCCTCTACACAGGCGGGACGATGTACTTCTGCGAGACCACATACAGCGTGGCGGTGTCCGCAGGATACTTCAGCCAGGACAACAGGGCAGAGATCGCGGCGCTCACGAAGCTGTCCATGGTCGATCCGTACAAGGCGGCGGCCGCATGACCTGCCCGGACTGCGGTTCGCCGATAAAGCACGGCATGACCGTGTGCCCTGTATGCGGCAGGGATGTCAGGCCGGCCACCGTCATCGAGACCGTGACCCGGGACGGCCTGGACTACGAGGTTGTGCGCACGGTGGACTTCGGTGACGAAGATCCCGGCCTCCGCTACAAGCTGTTCGAATACGCCGTGGAGGCCGCATTCATCCTGGGGGCGGCGGCTATCGTCGTCATGACGTACCTGTGGTGGTTCTGACAAGGGCCTACAAACCTGTTATCCGACCGGAGCGGAAAGGCGTTGTTCCGCCTTTCCGCTCAGGTCGTGTCTGAGAATGTCCGTCGCCCGTAGGCATTAATGGCCACCATACAGTGACCTGTCCTACGGGTCTATGCGGGACGGAACTCGGTATGTCAATGGGGCACATCGATGTTTCTCTAAACTTATAACTACACGCATCTGTCGGATTTTACACCTTTTACTAATAGAAAATCTAGATAAATATGATTTTTTACATGTAAAAAGTGTTAGTTAATACGTTTTTCTACAAGTAAAAAGTATAAAGAGATGACATCATCTCTAACCGATGTCCGGATTCTATCGTCGCAGGATGGAGGCCCTTTTCAGAGATCATCTTCAGGGAGACGATACCAGGCCCTTCGTCCTGATCGGCGCCAGGCAGACAGGCAAGACAGCCCTCGTCTGTCATGTAGGGGAGAAGCTCTTCCAGCACTTCGTCGAGATCGACCTCTCCCAGACGGACCTCGGCGGTATATCCACGGCGAAAGACCTCAGCTATGCTATCCAGTCGGCTGCCGCTGGGGATATCGGGAGCTATGACAACACCCTCGTCTTCCTGGACAATATCCATCTCTGCAAGGGCATCCTGCCTCTGATTGTCCAGCTTTCAGAAGCCCGCATGCACAGGATCGTCGCGGCCGGATCCTCTCTCGGCATCGCAGATGCCGAGGGCATCAGGGCCGAGCGCTTGCATCCGATGGACTTCGAGGAGTTCCTGTGGGCCAACGGCATCCCGGACAGCCTCCTGTCCGAGATGAAGGCCATGTTAGACCGTTGCGAACCGGTCCCCGACGGCCTCCACCGGAGGATGATGGACCTGTTCAGGGACTACCTGATCTGCGGGGGGTTCCCAGAGAGCGTCTCGGCCTTCCTGGATTCCGGGGACATCGGAAAAGTCCGGGACGTCCAGCGCAGGATATGCGACATCCAGTCCGCTGATGCGGTATCGCACGACCTGGAGGACGGGACCCGCTCCGATGCCGTCCTGAGGCACGTTCCCTTGAGCATGGCGGAAGGCAGGAAGAGGGTG
>CAVKKO010000104.1:0-6352 GCA_963656905.1 Bacteroidaceae bacterium
CCCCAGTGTAGCCCAGGGATGATGCAAGGTCCTGCAGGGCTTCCGTTATCATGCTCCTGGGGACATGGTTGATCGCCGCGTTCCCGGGAGGCTGGTCCAGGCCCTTCCTGGTGACCCTCCCCACTCCGAGCCCTCCGTCTATCTCGATCCCGGACTCGATCAGGTCCACGTCGGCGTAGACGAGCGTGCCGTGGGTGGCGTCTATGTCATCGCCGCCGTCCTTCCTCACGGCGCATCTCCCGTGGGAGCCGTCGAAGGACAGGTCCTCTACTGGAAGGTCCAGGACGATCCCCACCGGCGTGCGTATGAGCACCCTCTCCACGATCTTCCGGGTGAGCGCTGCCTCGGCCGCCCCGCGGGACGCCGCTGCAGCGCAGGTGCCCGTGGTATGGCCGCGCCTGAGCTTCTTGTTGTTCACGAAAACGTACAATTCCGAATCAGATGACATCTATCCACCGGTCCGCAGGTCCAGAAGCTAATCCGGATGGGCTTCCGTTGGATGAATGCGCCAAGTTATAATAGTTAGGTAGACATGGCTGATTCATCCAAGAGGCGGATACAGATGTCTGGAAAATTGTACGGTATAGGGGTAGGCCCGGGGGACCCGGGACTGCTCACTCTGAAAGCCAAGGAAGTCCTGGAGAAATGCGGCGTGATCGCATATCCCGTGAAGAAGATCGGCGAGGGGAGCGTCGCGCTCGACATCATCAAGGGCGTGGTCGACATCTCCGAGAAGAGCGTCGACGAGTTCCTGTTCTCCATGGACCCGGACGACTCCGTGAGGGAGAAGTGCAGGAAGGACGCCATGGACAAGATGTGCAGGCTCCTGGACAACGGCGAGGACATCGCCATGGTCACCCTGGGGGACGTGGGGGTCTACAGCACGTACATGTACATCGACCGCGAGATCGCCGCAAGGGGATACGACACCGAGGTCATCCCCGGCATACCTTCGTTCTGCCACGGCGCCGCCCTCGCGGGGATACCGCTCATGATCGGCGACCAGGGGCTGGCCGTCGTGCCGATGGCCAAAGGGAACACCAGGCTCCTGGAGGCCGCTTTGGACAGTTTCGACAACGTCGTCGTGATGAAGGCGTTCAAATCGGTCCCGCTGCTGAGCGAGATGATGGAGGCCAGGGGGATCCCTCAGGAGAACGGCGTCGTCGTCAGCAACGTGGGGATGGAAGGGGAGTACGTCGGACCGCTGGACAAGGGCCGCGAATACGGGTACTTCACGACCGTGATAATAAAGAAGGAGATGTGAGGAGATGATTTCGTTCATTGGTGCGGGTCCCGGAGACCCCGAGCTGCTTACGATCAAAGGGAAAAGGCTCATCGACGATGCCGACGTGATCATCTACGCCGGATCGCTGGTGAACCCTAAGGTGCTTTCCGACCACAAAGAGGGCGCGAAGATCTACAACAGCGCCCTGATGGACCTGGACGAGGTCATCGCCGTGATGAAAGAGGCCGAGGACGCAGGCAAGAAGTGCGTCCGCGTGCACACCGGAGACCCGGCGATCTACGGGGCGCACAGGGAGCAGATGGACAGGCTGGACAAGCTGGGGATAACTTACGAAGTCATCCCCGGAGTGTCCTCGTTCCTTGGGACCGCCGCTGTCCTCAACAAGGAGTTCACCCTGCCCGGGAAGAGCCAAACGGTCATCCTCACAAGAATGGAGGGCAGGACCCCCATGCCGGAGCGCGAGAAGCTCACCGACCTGGCCAGGCACCACTCTTCCATGGTGATCTTCCTCTCGATAGGGTTCATGGACGAGATGGTCAAGCAGCTCGAAGCGGGCGGATACGAGCCCACCACTCCCGTCGCTGTCGTGTACAAAGCGACATGGCCCGACCAGATGATCGTCACCGGCACCCTCCAGGACATAGCCGGGAAGGTGAAGGCCGCAGGCATCAAGAAGACCGCGCTGACCGTCGTCGGAGACTTCCTCGGCGACGAGTACGAGCTGTCCAAGCTCTACGACAAGCACTTCACCACCGAGTTCCGCCAGGCCAAGGAGTGATCCGATGACAGGCAAGCTCCACGTTGTCGGGTTCGGGCCCGGAGGCAAGGAACATATGACGATCAAGGCCGCCGAGACCATACAGGCGGCGGACATCGTCACAGGATACACAGCGTACATCAAGATGCTCCAGCCCATATTCCCGGACAAGGTCTACAAGTCCACCGGGATGATGAAGGAAGTGGACAGATGCAGGATGGCCATCGAGGACGCCATGACAGGGAAGGATGTGGCCATAGTCTCCAGCGGAGACTCCGGCATCTACGGGATGGCGGGCATCGTCTACCAGCTGGCGGACGAGATGAACGCTGACATCGAGATAGACACCGTTCCCGGGATGACAGCCGCTTCGACAGCGGCATCCGTTCTGGGAGCCCCCTTGATGCACGACCTGGCGATCATCAGCCTCTCAGACCTGATGACGCCTCTGGACCTCATCATGAAAAGGGTGAAGCTCGCAGCGGAAGGCGACTTCGTCATCGCGCTGTACAACCCCAAGAGCAAGACCAGGACCACGTACCTGGCCGACGCTCAGAAGATAATACTCGAGCACCGCTCCCCCGAGACCCCTGTCGGCATCGTCAGGGACGCCGGGAGGGAGGGCGAGACCAAGCAGGTGACCGCATTAGGCGACCTGGACAAGGCGGATGTGGACATGTTCTCGATAGTCATCATCGGGAACTCGCAGACGTATGTGTCGAACGGAAGGATGATCACACCGAGAGGATACAGAATCTGAGGGATCATATGGCAATAGAGATAGTCAAACCGGAAGAGATAGAGAAGCGCAGCATGGAGATAATCACAGGGGAGCTCAACGGCAGGACATGGCCGGAGCCCCAGTTCTCCATCGTCAAGCGCTGCATCCACACGTCTGCGGACTTCGATTACGCGGACAATCTTGTCTTCTCCGACAATGCCGCGCAGATCGGGGTCGAGGCGATAAGGGCAGGGGCCCATATCGTCACGGACACCAAGATGGCCGCCGCGGGCATCAACAAGAAGAAGCTGGGCGCCTACGGAGGCCAGGTCCATTGCTTCATCAGCGAGGACGACGTCGTCTCCGAGGCCAAGGCCAGGGGATGCACCAGGGCCACGGTGTCCATGGAGAGGGGAGCGGAGATCGCCAAGGAGCATCCCGTCATCTTCGCCATCGGAAACGCTCCCACTGCGCTGGTGAGGCTCTGCGAGCTGATCGACGAGGGCAAGCTGAAGCCCGCGCTGATCATCGGAGCGCCTGTCGGGTTCGTCAACGTCATCGAGTCCAAGGAGATGATCATGGAGCGCGACGTCCCGTACATCGTCCCCAAGGGGAGGAAGGGCGGTTCTAACATCGCCGCGACCATCTGCAACTCGATGATCTATTACAAGGGCTGAGTTCTTCTTATCAAACCGGGGCCTCGCGCCCCTGTTTCCATTCGTTCCACCACAAAATCATGCTTCTCGGACATCAGTCTCAGAACTACCGAGCTTAATCAAGCATATCTGTTTTTATAAACTGCTTCCGCCTAGGCATCGATGCCAGGAAGGAAGTCTGGACGCAGACTTCCCCATCTGCTGATAGGCTTTCGTCCTGAGCAATCCTTGGATGCGGTGGAATCACCAAGAACAAGGAGGACCAGGCCATTAAGTTGTCCAGACTGAACCTGGTCCTCGGAGTAGTTCGGCTGATCGTCGACCTGCTCCTACGGTAGACATCTTAAGGCGGTCTTCGGACCGCCCGTAGTGTTCATATAGTCTATTGGTAGACGACTATAAACTGGTATTCGTTGTATCCTGTCACGCGCTCAAGGCCTGCTCTCCGTGCCGTCCGCGTATCTTATGAACCTCTCCGTGCTAAGTGGCTGGGCCTGGTCCACATAGGTCCAGGGCCATTCCTTGTACTCGTTCACGCGGATCTCGTCATGTGCGGCACGGACCTGGTTGACATCCCCCAAGCACACTGGCCCGAACATGGCCATCTTCTCGCCTATCGGCTTGCCTTCCAGGAGCCATGCGACCGTCGGTTCGGAGCCGTTCCTGACGACGATCTCTCCCGTTTCGAGCATCTTCGCCCTCGAGTTGCAGGGCACATCCACTCCAGAGACCGATATCCCGGCTCCGGAAATCACGTACAGGTTCCTGTTGGCGCCTTCCGCTGCGGGACCTATCGTCATCTCCGCCCCGGGCTCCATCTCGATCCTGACGATCCTCACCCCGTGCTCTCCGTTTGCCCATGAATCCGCAACGGGCGCCTTGACGTCCGCATCTCCGAGCGTCCCGCAGAACACCTTCGCGCTCCAGCCATTCCCTGATATGACGGGGACCTTGTCGGCCCACACGGTAGCCACGGAGTTCTCCCTGTTCTTCATCGCTAGCGGCAGGTTCACGAATATCTGCGTGATGTCGTTGGGGTTCCTGTCCTCCTGATTGGCCAGAGGGTACATCTCGTTGTGGCTGTACCTGGACGATGCATGCACCCACTGGGCGTCCCCGTTCCCGAACCTCCCGCAGGTGCCGGCATGGTCGAAGTGGTCCACCAGCCCGATGTGCGCATATGTGAAGGTCTCGTACCCCCAGTGGGCGTGCATCGGAAAACCGGGAACGACTTTCCCGTGGTACATCCTGAACCCGAGCCTCTTCTCGTAGTCCCTTCCCAGGTTCCTTCCTCCGATCTCGGCCAGCGGCGGGGCCTGCTGCCTGTTGCCCTTGGGATAGTCGTCCTCATGGTGGGATGCGAACAGGAACGGGTCCTCCGTGTCCCAGTGCATGTCTATGGATGTCACCCTGACGGGGGTCTTCGGTCTCCTGGAGAAAAGGGCCATGTCCTCTGGTAAGAATACATGGTATTATTCGGTTCCCAGGATTCCATCGGCCGGGTGGGTCGCAGGAACATAGGTAGTAGTTTCTAAGAGCACCTGTTCCGTTCCCCGATGAGGCAAGACCACAGCATAAGCGATGCGGCCCTGGCGAGACGCTGGGACGAGATGGATTGGAAGACGATAGAGGAATGCGTAGCGGCCATGCAGGCCTCCGTGTCCGAGGCGTCGAGGGACGGGGACCGGGAGCTCCTGGCGGAGCTCAGCGACAGGTTCCTGGGCTCCTTCGAGGTCAGGGCCCTGGCCGTCCGCAACGTGACGAAGAACGAGGCCACCGAGAACCCCGGGGTGGGAGAGCCCTGGAAGACTTCGGCAGACAAGATGAAGGCGGTGGTGGTCCTCGACCATCATGGATACACCTCCGAGCCGTTCTATTCCTTCGTCATGTTCGAGCCGAAGACCAAGAAGGACAGGACCATGTGCATCCCCACGTTCTACGACCGTGCGATGCACGACCTGTACAGGATGCTCATGGAGGCTGTCTGCGAGCCGCTGTACGACAGGAGGCTCTTCTCCTCCAGGACCGGCAGGTCCCTGACGGATGCGGCGATGGAGGTGAAGCACATGTTCTCCGACGAGTCCGCCCCCGAGTGGGTGGCGCGCTGCGACGTGAAGTCCTTCTACGACACCATGTCCCACGAATGGCTCCTCGAGCACGTCCCGATGGACAGGCGCATCCTAAGCGAGTTCCTGAAAGCCCCGAGGATGGAGAACGGGACGGGGAAGCCGACGGTGCCCGACAGAGGGGTCCCGACAGGGAACAGGATGTCCCCGGTCCTGGCGAACATGATGCTGAACGGATTAGAGGACTATCTCCGCGATCCGTCCGATCCTGATAACGGGGCCGTTGTCAGGTGGGTTGATGACATAGTGGTGAGCGCCCGCACCGAGGAGGATGCTCTCCGCTACATGGCCCTGGTCAGGAGGTTCGTGGCCGAGAGGGGAATGAGGCTGAACGAGGGCAAGAGCTATGTCGCCAACGTCCGGGACGGGTTCGAGTTCCTGAAGTACAGGTACGTCCGGGAGGGGGATTCCATACATCTGACCCCCGAGGTTTCTGCCGTGGACGAGCTGATCGACGGCATCAGGGATGCGATCTCCAAACAGACCGACGAGGCGTCGATGATCAAGTCGGTGAACAGCCGCATCCGCGGATTCACCAACAAGTACCGCGTGTCGGACATGAGCGGATGCATCGAGCGCATCGACTGCACCGTGGTCCAGATGGCGGCGGAGAGGGCCGCGGGGATCCTGCATCTCCCTTACGAGAGCATCGCCGGCCTGCGCATATCGAAGGACGGCAAGGGGTGGGCGTACAGGACCGCCGGCGGGCTGCGCATCCGCAGGACGGCAGACATCGTGCAGACCGACCATGAGCGCATCTGGCTGACCGCGAACCCATTCGTCGACAGAGGATACTTCGAGGAGAGGAAGAAGCGCGACCAGGTCTCCAAGGTGGCGACGGATGCC
>CAVKKO010000104.1:6362-6993 GCA_963656905.1 Bacteroidaceae bacterium
GGGATATGTCCATGTGGAATGCAGGGCCGAGCACGAGGCCCTGCACGGGCAGTTGAGGTTCCTGGAGCTCCCGGAGCACAGCGGAGAGCTTCCATCTGCGCACCCAGAGCTCTCGGAGGAATCCCTCCAAGAACATGATGGGATGATGACCGGGGAGGGAACTGTCACGGAAGTTCCCATTGTCACCGCGGTGGCTGAGGCACCTGCGGAAGCCCGCGATCCCGGAACCGGCGCAAGGGAGCCCCGCCCGGAGCAGGCCACGCTCGTCCCCGAGCGCAAAAAGGTCGTCGTCGTGCCGTGCAAGAAGGGGGTGTCGAAGTTCCAGCCACTGGTGGACTTCCTGAACAACATCCCCTACGCCTACTACGATTTCACCTTCGAGGGGCTGGACAACCTCCTGCTGGGAGGGCTATGCGACAGCGCGTACAAGGACAGGAGCTGGTGGATGAGGGACAGCAGGGCCACCGTCGGGGATGCCCTGAAGTGCACCGACTGGGGCGTGGAGGACGTCAAACCGGAGAAGCAGTGGGTCCGCTTCTCGAGGGAAGCCAAAGTGAAGCTCGCTCCGCCGGAGACAGCCTACAAGGAGCGCAACATCGGCCCGAAGTCCGAGGCTGCCATCGCCGAGAGG
>CAVKKO010000105.1:0-6948 GCA_963656905.1 Bacteroidaceae bacterium
ACATCCAGGACAGCGGGGTCAACTCCGTCCTGGTGTTCGGGATCCCGTCCCACAAGGATGCGGTGGGCACCGGGGCATACGAGAAGGACGGCGTGGTGCAGAAGGCGATCGCCGGTCTGAAGGAGAGCTCGGACCTGATGGTCATCGCCGACCTGTGCCTGTGCGAGTACACCGACCACGGCCACTGCGGCGTTCTCGATGACGACGGATGCGTCGTGAACGATGATACGATCGAGCTGTACGGCAAGACCGCCGTATCGCAGGCGGAAGCGGGAGCCGATATCATAGCTCCCAGCGGCATGATGGACGGGCAGATCGCCGCTATCAGGATGGCCCTGGACGACGCCGGGTTCCAGAACGTGCCCATAATGGCATACAGCGCCAAGTTCTACAGCGCATATTACGGCCCCTTCAGGGATGTTGCGGAATCCGCACCCGGAAAGGGGAACCGCGCCGGCTACCAGATGCCCTGCGGCAACAGGCTCGAAGCGATGAGGGAGATCGAGCTCGATGTCGCAGAAGGAGCGGACATGATCATGGTCAAGCCCGCCGGGCCCTATCTCGATATCATCCGCGAGGCCAGGGACAGGTTCGACCTTCCGCTGGCAGCCTATCAGGTGTCCGGAGAATATTCGATGATAAAGGCCGGGGCCGCCAACGGATGGATCGACGGCGACAGGGTCATGATGGAATCCCTTCTGGGGATCAAGAGGGCAGGCGCCGACATCATAATCACCTACTTCGCGGAGGAAGCCGCGAGGATGCTCTGATACCATGGACCGTTCGCAGGAGCTCTACTCCGAGTCGTCCAAGCTGTCGCCGGGAGGCGTCTCCAGCCCTGTCAGGGCGTTCAAGCCGTATCCTCTGTTCATAAAGGAGGCTTCCGGCTGCCGCATAACCGATGCAGACGGCAAGAGCTACATCGACCTGTGCATGGCCTACGGGCCCCTGATCACGGGGCACGCCCATCCCGCCGTCATGGATGCCGCCAGGGACCAGCTCACCAGGGGGACCGTGTTCGGAGCGCCGTCCGAGCAGGAGCTGGCGCTCATCGAGAGGATACATTCCGAAGTCCCTTCGGCGGAGATGGTCAGGCTGGCCTGCTCCGGAACGGAAGCGACGATGCACGCGATCCGCACTGCCAGGGGGTTCACCGGGAAGGACGGCATCGTCAAGATGTACGGAGGCTTCCACGGGGCGCACGATTCCGTTCTCGTGAAAGCCGGAAGCGGCTCGGCAGAGGGAGTGCCTTCTTCGAAAGGAGTGCCTGCGGACACCGCCAAGCATACTCATGTGGTGGAGTACAACGATGCACAAGCCATGTCCGACCTGCTGGAGAAGCAGAAGGACATCGCCTGCGTGATAATGGAGCCCGTTCTGGGGAACGTGGGACTGGTCCCGCCGTCCAAGGGCTATCTCAACGAAGTGAGGAGGATCACATCCGAGAACGATGCCGTCCTCATCTTCGACGAGGTCATCATGGGCTTCAGGGCCTCCAGCGGAGGAGCCCAGAAGCTCTACAACGTCGAACCGGACATGACCACCATGGCCAAGATCATCGGCGGAGGCTTCGCCGGAGGCGCTTTCATGGGCAAAGAGGAGATAATGTCCAACGTGGCCCCGCAGGGGCCCGTCTACGCGGCGGGGACCTTCGCAGGGAACCCCGTGTCGGCAGCCGCCGGTCTGGCGCAGATCGACCTGATGTGCAGGGACGGCAATTATACCAAGATCGAGAAATGGACATCCGAGCTGGTCAAGTCCGTCAGGGAATCGATGGAGGACTCCAAGGTCCCCGGATGCGTCAACTCGCTGGCGTCCATGTTCGCCATCTATTTCGGGCCTTCCGAAGTGACCAACGGCACTCAGGCGGAGACGACGGACCGCGCCATGTTCGACAGGATGTTCAGGTACATGCTGGAGCACGGCGTGTACCTTCCGCCTTCCGCGCTGGAAGTGGACTTCATGTCCCTGGCCCACGACGGCGAAGCCGTCGCGGAGCTCTCGGAAGCGTTCAAAGGGTTCTTCTCCGAGGTGAAGAAGGGATGAAGGTCGGCACCCGCGAGAGCAAGCTGGCCATGCGCCAGACCGAGATCTTCTGCGAAAGGATGGCACAAGCCAATCCCGATGTGGAATGCAAGGTCATCGGAATGAAAGCACTGGGCGACATCGATCTGAAATCGCCGCTGGACCAGATGTCGGCGACCGGAGCGTTCGTCAGGGAGCTGGACGAGGCGATGATGAAAGGGGAGATCGACTGCTCCGTCAACTCGCTCAAGGACATCCCGATCGACATGGACAAGAGGCTGAGGATCGCCGCCATGTTCCCCAGGGACTCGCCGGAGGACGTGATCCTCCCGTGCCCGCTGGAGGACCTCCCGAAGGGAGCGAAGGTGGGGACATCGTCTGTCAGGAGGGTGGAGATGCTCAAAGAGGCCCGCCCGGACCTGGAGATCGTCCCTCTCAGAGGGAACATCCACACTCGCCTGGACCGCCTGGACAAGGGGGATTACGATGCTATCGTCCTCGCCAAAGCGGGACTGGACCGCATGGGCATAGACAGGCCCATGGCGGTCCTGGACAAGAAGAGGTTCATCCCCGCTCCGGCGCAGGGGGTCATCGCTGTGGAGTGCAGGACCGACGACGATGCCACCGCGAACGCCATCCGCAAGCTCGATTGCAGGGAGTCCCGCATCGCGGTCGGCGCGGAGAGGGGGATAATGAAGCTCATGGGGGCCGGATGCTCGTCGCCCGTGGGGATACACGCCGAAGTGGAGGGCATGGAGGTCCGTGTCATGGCGGTGTCCTACGGTTATTCGGAAGAGCCGAGGAGGGTCGACACCATGCTCCCGGTGGATTACGTGATGGATGACCTGCTGGACATCGCGGAGTACTTGACAGGGAAGAGGGACAGGATATGACAGGAAAGGTTTACTTGGTAGGCGCCGGGCCCGGAGACCCGGGGCTGTTCACGATAAAGGGATTGGCGCTCCTGAGGACCGCCGACGTCGTCATGTACGACGCGCTGGCGAACCCGGAGCTGCTGAAGGAATGCAAGCAGGGCGCGGAGCTCATCGACGCCGGCAAGAGGGCCAGGGACCACCATCTCAGCCAGTGGCAGACCAACGAGCTGCTGGTGGAGAAGGCCAAAGAGGGCAAGCTGGTCGTCCGCCTCAAGGGCGGGGACCCGTTCCTGTTCGGCCGCGGTGCGGAGGAGGCCGAAGAACTGAGGAAGGCGGGAGCCGAGGTGCACGTGGTGCCCGGAGTCTCTTCTTCCATATCGGTCCCCGAGCTCGCCGGGATCCCTGTGACGCACAGGGACCACGCTTCTTTGGTCACTTTCATCACCGGGCACGAGAAAGCTGATAGAGAGACGGACAGGATCGACTGGAAGTCCCTGGTCGGAGGACACGGGACGCTGGTGATCATGATGGGCCTGGGGAACGCCGGGACCATCTCCAAGGAGCTGATCGCCGGCGGCATGTCCCCCGACACGCCCGCGGCTGTCATCTCCAAGGGATCCACCCCCAATCAGAAGGTCGTCGTCACCAAGGTCTCGGACCTCGAGGCTGCGATCAAAGAGAACTCCATAGAGCCTCCGGGGATAATCGTCGTCGGAGAAGTGGCCAAGATGCGCGAGGTCCTGGGGGACATGGCATGACCGTCATAGGGTTCACCCGTCCCATAGACAGGATCAAAGACTCCGTCAAGGAGGCGGAGGACATGGGGTTCACAGTGATGGCCGCGCCGTCGCTGGAGATCTTTCCCGGTGACGACTCCGAGTTCGAGAAGCTGACGTCTTCTTTGAAAGAGGGATGCATCGCGGTGTTCGGATCGGGAACGGCGGTGGACCAATGCCAGAAGCGCTTCGGAGATGCCCTGAAGGGCATGTTCGAGAACGTCCGCATCGTTTCCATCGGCCCGGCAACCACCAAGAAGCTGGAATCGGTCGGTCTGAAGGCGGACTCCGTCCCGGAGGATTATTCATCGTACGGTCTGGTTGACCTGCTGAAGGGGGATGTCTCCGGAAAGAGGGTCGTCCTCATCAGGTCCGACAGCGGGTCCGATGTCCTGGCCGACGGGCTGACGGAAGCGGGAGCCGACCTGGTGACCGTGGCGGTGTACAAGCTGAAGGAGGTCGGGATGTGCCCCGCGATTTTGCACATGTACATCTCCGTCAAGAGAGGGCGCATGGATGTGATGGCCTTCACTTCTCCCAAGTCGGCTTCTACCTTCATCGAGGGGCTGGAGAAGCACTTCGGAAAGGAGCAGGGCGACGCCTACCTGAAGCAGGTGCGCATCGCCGCTATCGGAAGGCCCACCGCGGAGAGGCTGGAATCCCTGGGGTTCAAGCCTGATATCGTGCCTGCGGAGACCACTTTCCACGACATGCTCCAGGCGATAAAGGACGCCTGCCGAGCATGAACACCACCGGCCCGCCGTCTCATATCGATGCGGCGGGCTTCAGGCGTTGTATGTCTCCATGATGACGGTCGGCTGCTTCCCCTTGAAGCTCAGGCCGTAAAGGATGCACTCGCCTTCCATCTCGCTGTAGTATCTCTTTTCGTGGATCTGCCGGAGAGCAGCTTTCGCAAGGTCTTCCATGCTCATCCCGGCGTTCTTCTTGTTGCGGCGCTTAATCTCGATGACCACGTTAGCTCCTGTCCCGCGCAGCCTCCGCATGCGGATGTCGTAGTACCCCTCGCCAGCCTCGCGTTCGGCCTTTACCTCGAACCTCCCAGCGGAATTGGCCATCAGACCTGCGATGAACGACTGGTAGGAATGCTCGCTGTCGAGGATGCGGTTGCTGAGGATGGGCATCAGCAGATTCAGGTTCGCTGTTATGCTCTCCACATCCCCAGTCTCCACTGCATCCACGAAGTCGAGCACGGTGGCATTGGCTCCGAGCTCGGTCCTGTCGATGATCTGCTTGGCGAACGTCCTGAACATCTCCTTGTTCGGTATCGACAGGCTGTACTTGCTCCCGTCGGGGACGGCGTTGAGGTAGCCTGCGGCGACCATGATGGAGAATATGGAGTTCTTGAACACCCTGAGGTCGTCGTATGCGATCTCCCTGTCGATGCCTGTGGTGACGGTGCCTCCTGAGCATAGGGTCTTGAGGTTGTTCCAGACATCCTTGTCCCTGGAACGGAGCAGGTCCCATATTATCGCGTTGTCGCTGGTGCCGGCCCAGTGCGGCGTCGCCTCGAAGCCCGTGTCCACGTACATCAGGATGGACCAGGGATTGAACACATCCGCGTTCCCGAACCTGTATCCGTCGTACCATTCGCGGGCCTCGGAGATCTTCTCAGGATGGCCATTGTCGATAAGGAGCTTTTCCACTTCGGACTGCGTGAACCCGAACATCTCGTCGTATTGCGCGGAGAACACATCATACACTCTGAAGTTGTTCACGCCCGAGAAGATGCTCTCTTTAGAGATCCTCGTCACGCCGGTCAAGACTGCGAAGCGCATGTACTCGTTACCCTTGAGCGCGGTGCTCAAAAAGGTCCTCATGATGTCCATTATGGCCTTGTGCTCTTTCGGATTGCCGTACGACTTGTTCATGACGTTGTCGTACTCGTCTATCAGCAAGATTGGGGTTCTGCCGTAATGCTTGGTGAGCATCCTGCACAGACGCAACAGGCACGAATCCAAGCTGGCCGGATCCATCTTGAGTCCGCGGACCGCGCTGTAATATTCTTTGTCGTCAGGATCGAGCTTGTCCGAGGTCCTGAGCTCTGCAAAGTTCTCGAAGAGAAGGGATGCCACATCGGGGAAGCGACGGAGGAAGCTGGCGTAAGTGCCGTTGCCGAGATCCTTGAGGCTGATGAACACCACAATATTGCTGTTCTTCTCGGGGTCGTCCGGACGGAGCTCCGAGATCTTCAGGTCGGAGAAGCGGTCCCTCTCGCCGGCGTACTTGATGTTCAGGTACGCGTCCAGCATGCTCATGTTAAGGGACTTCCCGAACCTGCGGGGACGTGTGAAGAGCATGACCTTGGAGGAGCTCTTCAAGACCATGTCTATCAGAGGGGTTTTATCAACGAAGTAGAAATCGCTGTCCCTCAGCTCCCTGAAATTGTCATAGCCTACCGGCATCCCTTCCATGCTCTCATCCTGATTCGCCATATGCGTTGCCTCCTTTTTATACATCTCATTCGACGTCGGTGCACGACCGAGCTCTGTATGGAGTATGGAGTCCTATTATATCTACTGCTGTTTGTAATGATTGTAATATCTGTAATGTCTGACTCATATGTAACTTGAGGGAATAAGGTGAGTAGGGGTCGAACGAATACATATTGTAAGAAAAATTGGTTTTATCGTGCTCTGTATGCAGATGTTGTGGACAGAGTCGATGCGGTAGGAACTCGAGATGATGTATCGTGATACGGTTCCTGGCCGCGCATATGCGGCCGAGGAACCAGGAAAAGCATCAGAGCAGTTTGGAGCAGGCGGGGATCTGGCGGCAGGCCACCGAGAAGCAGTAGACCTGGGCGTTCCTGCCTTTCATGACCTGCACGGCGCCCTGCCAGTTGATCACGGGCAGCTCGTCGGACATGAGGAACCTGACCTTGGATCCGTCGGCGGTCATCCTGTCGAAGTATGCCCTGAGCTCTCCGGGCATGTCGATCCCGTTGTCGCTGAGGACCTCGCGGTCAAGGACGATCACCTTCGCGTCCGGCTCCTCCTTCTCGATCGTGCTCTTCACCATGTCGACGAGGGCCATCAGCCCGTCGGTGCGGAGGCCGGCGATCGTGTTGAACTCCGGATCGGTGACGAACTGCTGCAGCTTGTCTCTCGGGTCGCTTTCCATCGGGCATGCGTAGACCATGACAGCGGACTCTCCTGAAGGATATATGATGGTTTCCAGCCGGTTCACAGCTTCTCTCGGGTCATTTTCACCACGATGTCCTGGGTGCCGTCGTGCTCCAGCACGAGGCTCCC
>CAVKKO010000106.1:0-6933 GCA_963656905.1 Bacteroidaceae bacterium
TGTTCGATTTCGGCACCAAGTACGACAGGTACTGCTCGGACATGACCCGCACCGTCTTCCTGGGGAAGCCCCCGGAGATACTGGAGAGGGCCTACGAAGTGGTCCGCCGGGCCCAGCTGGCCGGCATCGCGGAGTACCGCGACGGGGCCAAGGCCAACGCCGCCGACCTGGCCGCCAGGAAGATCATCGACGAGTCCGAGTTCAAGGGCAAGTTCATACATTCGTTCGGCCACGGCATCGGCATGGACGTCCACCAGGACATCTCCGTGTCCCCAAGGTCGGAGCAGGTGCTCCGCGCCGGGAACGTGGTGTCCGCCGAGCCCGGGATCTACATCCCCGGCGTGGGCGGGATAAGGATCGAGGACACATGCCTGATAACCGAGGACGGGTGCGAGGTCCTGACATCGTTCGACCATTCATTCACGGTGGTGTGAGATGCAGGCAGCCGTGATGGAGAAGGCCGTGGACGCGCAGGACGTGCTCTCCGAGGCTGTCTCGCGCATGCAGGACCTGGGCGCGGAGTTCTCCGACGCCAGGTCGCAGACCGTGAAGGTCATAGGCGTGAGCTCCCTGAACGGGGGGCTGCGCCAGCTGGTCCAGAAGAGCACCGGCGGAGTGTGCCTCAGGGCATGGAACGGCGGGAGATGGGGCTACGGGACGGTCACGTCGTTCGACCGCGGAGCGGTGCTGAAGGCCGCCGAGGACGCGGTCAGGAACGCCTCCGGGGACGGCAGGTCCGACCTGCGCCTGGAGCCTTCCGTGGTCAGGCGCCACGACCGCGCCGACGTGAGGATCCATCCCGACTCCGTGGACCTGGACGAGAAGATCTCGGCCGCGAGGGATCTCGACAGGGCGCAGTCCCATGACGAACGTATCATCAACAGCGTCGGTTCGTATTCCGAAGAGGTGAAGTCCAACGCACTGGTCAACTCCGCCGGCTCCGACATGAGCTGGGAGGAGGTCCGTGTCCTCTGCAGGGCCATGTCCGTCGCAGCCGACGGCCAGAGGATGGAGCGCTATTACGATGGTCCGGACAGCACCAGGGGATACGAGGTGGTCCGCGACCTGGACCTGGAGGAGCTCGGAAGGACCACCGCCGCGGAGGCCATAGCCACGCTCAAGGCGGACAGGGCGCCGTCCGGGAACCTGACCGTGATATCCGATCCGATGGTCTCCGGCCTGCTGGCCCACGAGGCCATGGGGCATGCCTCCGAAGGCGACGAGATCACCAAGAAGCGCTCGTTCCTGACGGGGGCGGAAGGGAGGAAGGTCGCCTCCGACATCATCTCCATGTACGACGACGGCACCGTCCGCGGGGCCCACGGCTCCATACCGTACGATGACGAGGGCACCCCGTCATCACGCACGACCATTATCGACCACGGGGTCTACAAAGGGTACATGCACAGCCTGGAGACCGCATCCCAGCTGGGGGTCTCCCCCACGGGAAACGGAAGGGCCGAGAGCTACGGCAAGAGGGTCTGGGTCAGGATGACCAACACCTTCTTCGGCCCCGGCGAGTGGGACAGGGACGAGATCGTCGCTGACACCAAGGAGGGGATCCTCTGCGACAAGATGATCAACGGCATGGAGGACCCGGTGGGCGGGTGCTTCGAGGCCAAGTGCCTCCGTGGGTTCCTCATCAAGAACGGGGAGGTCGTGAAGCCCCTGCAGTCCTTCACCCTGACCGGCAGGTCTGTGGACATCCTGTCCTCGGCGGACGCCCTCTCCAAGGAGGTTGTCCTGGACGGCGGGATGTGCGGGAAGGGGATAGAAGACTGGGTGAGGGTCTCATCCGGAGGCCCGTACATGCGCGCCAGGATGATAGTGGGGGGAGGGCAGTGAGCGACATGCATTCCTATGCGGAGCAGGCGCTCCGGGCTGTCGGGGGACATGAGCATGCCGAGGTCTACGTGTCCGAGGCGATCGTCAACACGATCTACATCGACGATTCCCACATCAGCAACATCGAGACTAAAACGGAATCTGGGATCATGGTCAGGATGGCCGACGGCGGGAGGCAGGGGAAGGCCTCCGTCGCCCTCGCCGGGAAGGATTCCGTCGGAGGCTGTGTGTCCATGGCGGAATCCGTCCTGAGGTATTCTCCGGAGGACCCGGATTTCAAGGGATACGCCGTTCCGGGCAAGGCCCGCATCTCCACCCCCGACGTCATAGACAAGAGGGTGGTGGATATCACCCCGGAGGACCTGAGGGAGATCGCCAAGGCCGTGATCGACTCATGCTCCGTCAACATCCCCCGCGCCCAGATCCGCGTTTCGTTGAACAGGGGATGCACCATGAACAGCAACGGAGTGGATGTCTCGAGCGAGAGCACCCTCGTGTACGGTCATTTCACCTCTATGTTCAGGGGAGAGCATCCCGGCGAGGGGATGGAGACGTTCCACGGCACCGAGCTGGACCTGGATCCCGGGCTCATAGGCAGCAGGCTGTCGGAGAAGGCCCGCGCCGCCGCCGGAGCGAAGGAGTTCAAGGGCCACGAGAGCCTGACGATGATCCTGCCGCCGAGCGAGCTGGGGGACATGATGATGTCATCCGTCGGGTCCGCGGTGAACGGAGAGAACGTGAAGTACGGCAGGAGCATGTGGAAGGATTCTGTCGGGGAGCAGGTAGCCTCCGACTGCCTGACCATCGTGGACGATCCCGCCGTGCCCGCGCCGCTGTCCTGCGTGTTCGACGACGAGGGCACTCCGACAGAGCGCCGCCGGATAGTCGAGGGCGGAGTCCTGAGGTCTTTCCTGAGGGACTCGTTCTGCGGCGACAGCACCGGGAACGGGATGAGGAGGTCCAGCGTGGAGGCCCAGGGGGCGTTCGAGAGGACCCCTGTCATCAAGCCGCTGAACATGGTCGTGCAGCCAGGGAAGATGTCTCGCGAGGACGTCATCGCCCAGACCGACCACGGGATCCTGGTGGAGAAGTTCGCCTGGCCCGAGGCCGACGAGCTTACAGGCAGGTTCGGGCTGAACGTCAGATGCGGCTACCTGATCCGCAAGGGCGAGATCGTGGGAACCGTCAACAACGCGCTCCTCATGGGCAACATGCTGGATGCCGTCCGCAACATCGAGGCCATCGGGAACGACAGCGCCCAGATGGGCGTGGTGGATGTCCCCACCATGAGCTTCTCCGGCACCGAGCTGGTAGGAAACTGATTCTTTCACGCCGGGGCGGGAGACCGTCTCGGCGGCTGTCCATCGAACGTGCGCATAGCTCTGTCCGATAGATTCTCAAAGGTTCAGAAGATGGTGGACCCGGCCGGATTTGAACCGGCGACCTCCGCCGTGTGAAGGCGACGTCATAACCCCTAGACCACGAGTCCGATAACCCGCCAGATTGCATCTCTGTATATAAGGGTAATCGAGGGGTCCGATCGGGGCCAGATCGATCTTGAAAACTCTAATTTAACGTAGGATACTCACTAAAATCTTTATGAATCCGAACTTGAATTAGAAAAATATTAATGATAATCAAAAAATCTAATTTAACTTATGATTTTTATAACAGTACAATGATGCAGTCGCATGGAAGTCCTCCGTGAGAAGCAGCTCAAGCTGCTCCAAGCTGCCAAAGGGAAGACAGACCTCGTGAAGGTCATAACCGGCATGCGCCGTACGGGCAAATCCACGCTCTTGAGGCAGTTCCGCGACACATTGGACGACGACGATAACATCGTGTTCCTGGACCTCGACCGTCTGGATGAGGACCTTGACAGGAACGGTCTGAGGGACCGGATACGCGGAGGGCTCTCCGGAGATGGAATGCACTATGTGTTCGTGGATGAGATTCAGAATGTGGGGGAATGGGAGAAAGTCATCGCCGGGCTTGTGGCAAGGGGAGACTGCGACATATACATCACAGGCTTCAGCTCGAAAATGCTCTCGTCGGAGCTGGCGACCAAGATTTCCGGGCGGTATGTGGAGATCGAGGTCTCCCCGCTGTCGTTCAAGGAGTATATGGAATTCTATCCAGGAGACAAGTACGAGCGGTTCGATGATTTCATCCGTTACGGCTCGCTTCCGGTCATAGAGCCTGACAGGGGGCCGGAACTGTGCGAGGTGCAGCTGAGGGATGTGTTCAACACGGTCCTGGTCGATGACATCCTTGCTCACGCAGGCAGCAAGGACGTGAGCAAGGTGATCGCCGTAGCGAGGTATCTTTTCTCCAACATAGGGAATGTGACGAACGTCGACAACATCTCGAAAGACCTGGGCATAGGCTATCCGACAGTGATGAAGTTCGTGGACGAGATGGTCTCGGCCCATCTTTTCGAATACTGCGAGAGATACGACATCGTCGGCAGGAAGATCCTGCAGTCGAAGGGCAAATACTATGCGACAGACGTGGGGATGAGGAGGGTCCTGATGAGCGGCGCTCAGACTCCGGACATCAGCAGGCCGCTGGAGGATGTGGTGTACATGGAACTCCGTCGCAGATATCCTATCGTCCGTGTGGGCAGCTACAGGGATTACGAGGTCGATTTCACGGCCTCCGACGGTGATGTGACGGAATATTTCCAGGTGTCGCAGACCAT
The DNA here is from genome assembly GCA_963656905.1 of Bacteroidaceae bacterium. Taxonomy (GTDB): domain Archaea; phylum Thermoplasmatota; class Thermoplasmata; order Methanomassiliicoccales; family Methanomethylophilaceae; genus Methanoprimaticola. The sequence continues at coordinate 4,547 of CAVKKO010000106.1, forward strand.
CATGTCCGAGGACGCCCGGGCCCGGGAGTTCCGTCCGTATCAGAAGATCCGGGACAACTATCGCAAGACGATACTCACGCTGGACCGCTTCGGGCTCGGGTCCTACGAAGGGATAGATGTCGTGAATGTGATAGACTGGCTCCTGGAATGAGCGTCCGATGTGGCATGCTCAGTCCTTGGCCTCTTCCTCGGGGTCTTTCTTCAGGTCCGAGATGAACGGGATCTTGCTCCTGATGTCGGGCTTCTCGGGCTCCGGATGCACCAGGATGCGGATGAACACCCCGTTCCTTCCGTAGATCGTGACCTTCCCGTCTCCGGGGACCACCGAGCAGATATCGATGTAGAAGCTCTTCATGAAGCTCCGGCCGAACTCTGCCACCACGGACGCCCTGGGAGCGGACCCTTCGCGGCTCTCCACCGACAGGACCCTGTTGCTCTTCCTGCTGCGGAGGGGTATGTCCAATCTGTCCCCGTGCCCCCCGCCGACGAACGCCTCCAGGCGGTACAGGTCGTCGGGCGTGATATATGTCTCCGCATCGGAGTAGAACTGGTCTTTGACGACCTTCAGGTTGGCGTCGATCTTCTTGTAGACCGACGGGACCCTGATGCTCTTGTCTGCCAGCGCTATCACGACCATCGCATATGCCGCGATGAACCCGAAGTAGACGTCGCAGTAGTATATGATCGTCCTCCAGGGGACCATCTGATGGTAGTACATGTACATCGGGATGCACTCGATCCCGATCATCAGCGCCACCGCGGGGAGCAGCCTGCTGGCGTAGAACTTGTACCGGCAGAGCAGGGCGACGGAGGCCAGGATCGTCACCACTCCCAGGATGAACGAGATGATGGAGACGATGAACGAGATGTAGGCTCCGTAGAACTCCGTGAACCCCAGGTTGCGCAGCATGAAGATCAGCCCCACGGTCAGGCCCGCGATGGCGACCCTGCTGCTGTACTCCAGGCCCCTGGCGATGATCACCGCCAGCCCTCCGAATATCAGGAGGAACACGGCCGACATCTGGTCGAAGCTGTACTTCGACAGGAGGTACTCGTAGTATGGGCTCAGCGTGTTGATCATGCATGCGAGGACATAGACACCGCAGAGCACCATGACCGTCCCGAGGATGGCCGCCATGTCCCATGTGCCGTCTTCGTTCTTGAACATCGCAGCTCCTCCACTATCTCGAGCTCTATCACGGTCCCGTCGGAGACGGACAGCTGCAGCTTCGTCCCGTGCATCTCGACGTTGTCCAGGGCCAGCCTGGTCGCCTGTATGAGCGTTCCGTCCTCGTGGTCGGACATGGTGAGGTATATGCTGTCAGAGCCGTGCCATTTCTGGGCGGTCAGGTACGACAGCCCCGTGCCGTTCCATATCGGCGCGCGCATCTCCACCCTCGCCGGCCCGCCGTCCGAGACACGGATCCATCCTTTCTCGGAGGACATCCCCTCTGCCAGCCTGTGGGCCTCGTACTCCTCCATGGCCGCATCGGCTGCGAGATGGTACGTCCTGGTGATCCCGCCCAAGGTCCTGTTGTGGACCTCCAGCCAGTCCAGGCGGCGGAGCTTCTCCGTGTCCAGGATCATGATGTAGGTCAGGTACATCAGCGCCAGGATCATGTACCTGCCGTAGTTGTGGACCAGGTACGACAGGTCGTGGTGGTTGGTGGCGTAGAGGTAGATCAGGCTGATGACGCATATCAGGAACATGGCCATGGCGCTGTACATCATCGTGATGCGAGCCCTGGACTCTCCTTTCAGGTAGGCGCGCCCGGACACGGCCATGTTCAGGCCGACGATGATGATCACGAAGTAGATCAGATTGGTGGTGGAATGGGGGCGCAGGCTGCCCATGACGCTGAACGCCCTGTACAGGCCCATCCCGACGGCGTAGACCCCGACCGACCTGGGAAGGCTGCGCTTCTTGTCGGCTATGATTATGGCTCCGCAGGCCAGGAGGATGATGTTCCCGATCGAGGCGGTCACTCTGAGCCTGTCTGCCTCCGTGACGGCCGTGTAGAAATAGTTGATGGACATCAGGACCATCAGCAGCGCCATGATGAAGTTGGCGTAGTACGCCACCTTGTCCACAGCGGAATGGACTGCATCGACTGCCTTGTCTTCGGAGGTCTTCCTCTTGGACTTCTCCGGGCCGATGTCCAGCTCATGCATGCGTCTTCATCCTTGCAGTTCTATTTTACCGATTCGGACAGCTGCTCAGAGAAGGACGAACGGTAGAGGAATAACAAAGGGATACGGGCTAGGTGAGCAGAAAGTTGGTGCCTGACGTGTGCCACGTCAGCTGGCTGCCAGTGGAACTATCGTCGTTACTTTTATAACCTGATACCACGCACCTGTTTCCGATGTCCTGCATAACCGTGACGCTG
>CAVKKO010000107.1:0-6729 GCA_963656905.1 Bacteroidaceae bacterium
CGGGCCCGCCGAGATAAGGGAGATAATCTCCAAGGCGGACATGTCCGAGAGGGCCCGTTCCGTCTCCTGTAATATATTGAATATACTGGCCGAGGCCGAGGCCTCGGCCCACGGCATCCCCGTGGAAGATGTCCATTTCCATGAGGTCGGAGCGGTGGATTCCATCGTGGACATCGTCTCGCTGGGAGTCTGCCTGGACTCTCTGGACGTCGACGGCGTCTGCTTCTCCGAGCTCTACGAGGGCACGGGGACCGTCCGCTGCCAGCACGGGGTCATCCCCGTGCCGGTGCCCGCGGTGGTGAACATCCTGGCATCCCACAGGGAGCTGTCGCTGAGAATGACTCAATCGCAAGGCGAGTTCGTCACCCCCACCGGGGCCGCTTTCGCGGCCGCGGCGAGGACATGCGATATCCCCGGATCATTCAGGATAGAGAAGGTCGGAATGGGAGGCGGAAAGAGGGAGACGGACAGGAGCGGGATCCTCAGGGCGATGATCATCTCCCCGACGGAGAACCACGACATCGCCGTCAAGCTGGAATGCAACATCGACGACTGCACCGGGGAGGCTCTGGGATACACTGCGGAGAGGCTCATGGCGGAAGGCGCCAAGGACGCCCATTACACTCCGGTGTTCATGAAGAAGGGCCGTCCCGCCTGGCTTTTGACCGTGATATGTTCCGAATCCGACAGGCACAGGCTGGAATCCGTCATATTCTCGGAGACCTCGACGGCCGGCATCCGCAGGTGCACCATGGACCGCACCGTGATGTCCAGGAGGTCCGAGGACGTCGAGACGTCGATCGGAACGGTCAAGGTCAAGGTCCTGTCAATGGACGGCATCGAGAAGGCTCATCCGGAGTACGAGTGCCTTGCGGCGATATGCAGGGAGAAGGGCATCCCATTCCGGGAGGCTTACGAGATTGTCATGAAAGAGATCGGACGGGGCATCTGAATGCCTCGGAAGGGGATGGAGGTCAACGGCCACAGGCTGGACCGCCAGCAGTCCGATGCGGTCCTCGACAATGCCGATACCGAGCTGGTCATAGCCGCGGCGGGCACCGGGAAGACCACCACCCTCGTGGGGAAGGTCAAGCATCTTGTCGGCAACGGCGCCGATCCTTCTCACATCCTGATGATCTCCCTGACGAACAACACCGTCCACGATCTCAGAGAGGCATTGGAGAGGGAGTTCGGCCCCGGTTTCGGGGCCGATGTCATGACGATCCACGCCCTGGGCAACAGGATCACCCGGAGGAGGCCCTGCGTCGGGAAGGACAGGAGCACTCTGCTGTCATCGATAATGTACGACCTGTGCGAGTGCGACAGGAAGTTCGCGGTCAACCTTATGGCGTACATCGAGGACCTCCGGACCACCGGAATGGGGGACCTGTCGCTGAACGGCATGTACATCCGCCCGAGAGGGCTGAGGATCCTCGCGGATGAGCTGTTCAGGCATGGCATCCAATGCAAGTACACTGCCCAGACCTTCGCAGACGGGAAGTCGAGCCCCGCAGTGTTGGAAGCTGATGACGGCCATGGGCACAAGCTGAAGGTACTCGGGGATTCGATGAGGGCCTCAGAACTGTCTTCAAAGCCCGCCAAGGCATCCGAATACATCAAAGACCAGGGGTTTTCCGACGATCTGCTGAACGCCAACGATCTTGCGGCGGCTGTGGTGAACGCATGGGGCCCCAGGCTCTCCGAGCCCATAGGGGCGCTGATCTCCAGGTGCAAGTGCACCAGGACGACCATCCGCGACCTCAGACGCGCGAACGGCAGGAACCCCACTGCGATCAGGCCGCAGATCGAGCAGGAGCTGAACGTCCTGGATGCCGTATGGGACCACTACAGCCTCACATGCATCAAAGGCGGAATGGCGGACTACGACGACATGGTCATCCAGGCCACGGAGGATGTGGCTTCCATGGGGCCCTGCGGGAAGGCCTACACCCATGTGCTGGTCGATGAGTACCAAGATGTCTCCAGGACGCTTGTCGACCTCCTTTTGGCGCTGAGGCGCCGCATGGGGTTCAGGCTGTTCTGCGTCGGGGACGACTGGCAGAGCATCTACTCCTTCACCGGCGGCGACATCGGCCAGTTCTACGATTTCAGGAAGACCTGGTCCGAGTTCGGGTCGGTGTCCGTGAAGAGGATAGAGACCACCTACAGGTACCCTCAGACCATCGCGGATCTGGCCGGTGATTTCGTGATGAAGAACGCCAAGCAGCAGAAGAAGTCCGTGAAAGGGGTTCCCGATCCTCCGTTCAAGCCCGTGATGCTCCTGCCGGCCAACACGGACAAGGACATCTCCAAGATGATCGCCAACAGGATAGAGCACCTTCCGGACGACGAGAGCGTGTTCGTCATCGGGAGGACAAGAGCCGATCTGTATGCCTTGGGGTCCGGCACGGGGCAGTTCAGGTTCTCGTCCGGGGACCTGGCAGGGTCCTGCGAAGTCGTGTTCAGGAGATGGGACAAGGATGCGGAGGACTGGAGCGACGACAGGAAGATCAGGTTCCTGACCGCTCATTCCGCAAAGGGATTGGAGGCGGACAACGTCTTCATACTTGCTGACAGGGACCGCGGCGGGTTTCCCAACACGGTGTCCGACAACCTGTCCGACCTTTTCCCGAGGGTGGACGAGGACATCCCGTACCCGGAGGAGAGGAGGGTGTTCTATGTGGCGCTCACAAGGGCGAGGAAGAGGGCGTTCATCGTCACGATCACGGACGACGACAACTATGCGCAGTCGTCCAAGTCGCCGTTCGTGACCGAGCTGCTGGGGCAGAGCCCGACTCTGTCCAGGGCCACGCTGTTCTGCCCGGAGTGCTTCGGGCCGCTGCGGATAGCGAGAGGGCCTTCGGGATTGTTCTACGGATGCTGCGACTACCCGAACTGCAAGGGGAACAGACCGTTCAACGGATTCTGATCTCCGGCATCAGAAGTCCAGGTCGAAGTCGGAATCCAGTCTGTCCCTGGCGAACGCCTTCATGAGAAGGTGGTCCGGCACGTACCTGTCGTACTTCCCGAACCTCAGCTTGTCCTCGTCCCTCACCAGGGATTCCGGGCACGGGTCCGCGAGGTAGGCGTCCACGGCGTCCAGGATGTCCGAGTCGGTCACGTCTCCGCGGATGTCCATGAAGTACGGCTGGAATGCGTAAAGGGACTGCACCCCGTCCACGTCGCGGACGATCCTCCTGAGCGTCTCGAAATGTATGGTACCGAGCCATGGGCGCATCCTGAGAGACCCGTCCTCGTTCTCCGAGAACAGCGAGGTCAGGCGCTTCGCCTTCGCGATGTTCCTGCACCCTTCCAGCCTCTCGGAGGCCGCCTCGTCCAGATAGGGATACGAGAGGTCTGAGCTCAGCACCTCCAGCATCTTCCTCATGATGCGGGTGTCGACCGGCGGGGTCCCGGACCTCCACGGGTTGCAGGCGGTGCCGTCGGATTGCACGACATCCACTATCATCTCCCTTGCTTTGACCTCCGTCACCTCCCACACGTGCCCGGCCAGCTGGATGGGCTCCCCGACTTCGGGCATCTCCTGGATGGAACCGACCACCTTACCGTCGCAGCGGACGTCGATCTCCTTCTTCACCGAGAACACGGAGCAGAAGTCCCTTCCGAAGACCTCCTTCTCCCCCTTTCCTCCTATCAGTAGCGTGCCGTCGGGCATCCTCTCAAGCTGGCCCAGCGCGACCATCCTCACCAAGAGGTCCTTGTAGTCCTCCTTGGTGATGTCCTTGAACGGGTACATCGACAGCACCTCCGAAGATAACGTGCTGAACCTGGCCCCGATCCCGGATTTCATGTGCTCCATGGTCTGATGGTACAGCAGCCCGTAGGGCAGATGCTCCACCGAGGGCGTCTCGGTCCAGGATTCCCCGATGGCAAGCTCGGTCATGGCTATGGCCTTGACCAGCTCCATGTTAATCCCCTCCACGTCTGTCCACCATCTCGCGGGATCTTCGAGGCACATGACTGTCATGGTCTGGGCGCCTCCGCGCCTTCCGGACCTCCCCATCCTCTGGACCAGGCTGGAGCAGGTGTACGGCGGCTCTATCTGGACCACGGTGTCCAGGCCGCCCACATCTATCCCTAATTCCAAAGTCACCGTTGCGACTATGGTGTCCTTGGACGACGTGCTCTTCAATCTCTCTTCCGCAGCGCTCCTGTACTCCTTCGAGATGCTGCCGTGGTGCACGTGGATGGTGTCTTCCCTGCCTTCGAGGCTCGCCATCTTCTTCAGGGAGCGTCCGGTAGTCTCAGCATCGGACCTGCTGTTCACGAACACTATGCAGTTCCGGTCGCGGACCTCCCTGTAGAGGTCCTTGTAGTATCTTGTTATGGCCTTCTTCCTCTCGGTCCCGTCGTTCTCTGCCGCCGGTATCTGGTGGAGGCTGATCCTGATGTCCCTGTCCGAGGTCCTGGGGTCGCGGATGATCCTTGTCTTCCTTCCGGTGTCTGCGGACAGCCATCTGCCTGCCGCTTCCGGGTCGGAGATCGTGGCCGACAGTCCGATCCTCCGGGGGTCGCACTTCGCCAATAATTCCAGCCTCTGGAGGCAGCACAGGAGCTGCGCTCCCCTCTCGGAGGCCATGAATGCGTGCACCTCGTCGATGACGACGAACCTCAGCTCGTGGAACAGTCCCTCTATCTTCTCCGGGTCGTTGGCGATGAGGTTCTGCAGAGACTCCGGGGTTATCTGGAGTATCCCGGAAGGGAACTCCAGCAGGGCGAGCTTCGCCGTCCGCGAAGCGTCGCCGTGCCATCCGGTTATCCTGATCCCGGACTCGCGGATCATCGGCTCGATCCTCTGGAACTGGTCGTCGATCAATGCTTTCAGAGGCCCGATGTACATCGCGCCTATCCCCTCCGGGGGATTGCGGTACAATGAAGATATCACCGGGAACATCGCGGCTTCGGTCTTCCCGCTGCTGGTGCCCGCGGATATCAATATATGGTCGTCGCCTTCGGCGAAGACATCGAAGGCCTTCGTCTGTATCTCCCTGAACGACGGCCATCCGCTGCCGTACACGTACTCCCTGAGGAACCACGGCAGCTCTGAGAAGTGGTCGGTCATATCTCAAGGTCCTCGATGATGTCGTCATCGGGGTTCACGTCAGCCGTCACCTTCCTTCCGGAGATCATGTCGTCGAAGACGGTATCGGGATTCTGGTGCATGGTGTCCAGAAGGCCGATGAGGTCCCTGGTGATCTCCCTTGGGGTGATCATGGAAGTGGATATCACGCTTGCCAGGACAGCTTTCAGGTACCTCTCCAGCATCTCGTCGGTGACCGGTGATTCGTAAGAATACCTCTGGGCGTGGAGGTCCCTTATCGTTTTGAGCAAAACGTAGATCTCCTCGTTGGTCAGGGGCCTCAGGTTTATCACAGGCCCGAGATAGTTGTCGTAGCCGTTCTCGAACCTTCCGGAGACCAGCCTGGACCTCAGCGCTTCGTAGCTGTACAGCCCTCTGTTGGCATCCTCGATGAACTCGGGGGTCCCGCAGACGTACATGGAAAGGTACGAGGACTTCCCCTGCATGATGTCGTTGAACATCGTCAACAGGCGCTCGTAGTTGTTGGAGCGGGAGGCCTTGTTCTGCAGCTTGTACAATACCACGGCCTCGTCCAGGAAGACGACGAGTCCCTTGTATCCCAGCTTCACGGACAGCTCGGCCCAGAGCTTGATGAAGTCGTACCAGTTGGAATCGTCCACCATTGCGTTGATCCCGAGGTTCTTCCTCGCCTCGGTCTTCAGCTCGCACTCGCCCTTGAGCCATCTCAGTGCGAATATGTCGTCGTCCCCGTTGCGGTATCCCTTGCAGTATTCGGTGAGACCTTTGATGAAGTCCTGGTAGTTCTGGAGGCATGACATCGATGATGTGTCCGCCCTCATCCTCTTGGCGATCGCTTCATAGGGAACGCTGTCGGGGTCGGAGCCGTCCTTGGACGAGATGTCCTCGGCGATGTCCTGGATCCAGTTCTGCAGTATGGGCTCCATGGATCCGCCGTCGGGGCGGGTCCTGACGGCCATGTTCTTGACCAGCTCCCTGTATGTGTTGAGCCCTTCCTTCTTGGAGCCGGTGAGCCTCCTGTTGATGGCGAGGTCCGCATCCATGACCACGAAGCCCTTGTCCATGGCGTAGTTGCGGATCATCTGCGTCATGAAGCTCTTCCCGTTCCCGAACCTTCCGGACAGGAACCTGAACGCTCCTCCGCCTGCGGCGGTGTCCTCCAGGTCGCTGACGAAGGTCTCCGTCTCCTTCTTCCTGCCCACCGCTATGTACTCGAGCCCGCGCCTCGGGACGACTCCGGAGGAGAGGGCGTTCATCAGGGTGATAAGGGTTCTTTTCGGGACGGGCTCGGTCATTTTAAGATGCTCCGGAGAGCCCATACGCTGTCCTGATTATGATTGTTTCGAGGGGAGTTGTGGTGGCAGCCCTCCGCTGCCTAACGGCAGCGGCAGGGAAGCCCTTTGAGGTTGTTCGCGGGAGGCGATTGGGAATAATCGCCGTTAACCCATTTGTAGTTACATAATGGGCCCGTTTAGCTGCATTTTCTTGGCCGTAACAACCTCATCTCATATCCACCTTGGGCGGATCGCGGGGCACTGTCCGTCTGTATCCGACCCTGGAATGTCCTATCACGAAGGCGCCGCCTAGGTTGTACCCGGACGGGATCCCGGGGAAGAACTCCATGAACCTTCCATGGTCCTGGCCGTCGG
>CAVKKO010000108.1:0-6577 GCA_963656905.1 Bacteroidaceae bacterium
GTTCTGAAGGGCGCCGACGGCACATACTCCTTCGTGATGCCCTCTGCGGACGTCACAGTGAGCGCTACGTTCGAGGTCTCAAAAGAAGCTGTTCCCTCGATTACCACAACCTATGTCCAGAATGGATCTGTAGTGCAGATCGAAGTGACTCTCGACGGAACTCCCGATGAGGGTCAGGCACCGGATCAGATATGCATATTTGTGAAATATGGTGCTTCCGAGGGCGCGTATTCGTTCTCGAAGATGGTTGTGAAGATTCCCCAGTACACAGATGGGTATGCGGTCACCGTGAGCGCTTCTATGACCCTGCAGTCCCCTGTAGAATATCTGGTTCAGGTGTTCTCAGGTGATGTGATGTTGAACGATGAAGTCGTGGAGATAACGAATGGGTGAGGTGCGATGAAGAAACAGACGCTGCTGGCGGCCGCCCTTGCACTGGTTTTGTTCTCGGCGTTGACCGTCATGACCGATTCCGACGGAGGCGTAGGCCAGGGGCAGGCCCTGGCAGCGTCATACTCGGATGACACGTTGTCAATCACAGGTATTGCACCCAGTGGTTTCTCTGGAGGGCAGGCAACATTCGAGATCTTCGACCCTTCTGGATCGAAGATCTCGGATGCATATGCATTGATAGATGACGACCTTGGATTTGCATGCTCCATCTCGCTGAAGAATCTTGAAAACGGGACATATCAGATTCAGGTGAGCTATGCAGTCACAGGTCAGAAAATCGTTCAAGAGGAAACGACCGTCTCGATCGGAGGTCTAGAATGTGAGGTCAATGCATCATATTCTAAAGATGTCCTGACGATATCCGGATGCGCCCCCACGGTCTATGGAGGGGGGATATTCACATGCAGTATCCTGTTCGACGGGGATATAGTGTCCGACGCTTACGCACGCGTGGGGTCGGACGGAAAATTCAGCGTATCGATTTTTGCTGAATCCTTGGTCTCAGGGGATTATCAGATCCAGTCAAGATTCGATATCGCTGGCGAAAGGAGTTACAAGTATTCAGTCGGTTTCACAATCGAGAATGCTTCTTCGGAATTCGGAGAGTATTCTCTGAAGGTAATATCAGCTGATTCTCAGAACGCGCAGTTCGAAACGATAAGGACTGCCGATGGAACTTCGCAAGGATCGTATGGCCTGGCATATGACATCGTTGATAGATCGCTCTCGATCACCGGGTTCGAAACGAGTTCCGAGTCTGTGGTATTGCTGATTCCGAACACGATCCAGATAGACGAAACACCATATGCCGTGTCGTCCCTTTCCGAAGGATTCGCGAGGAATGGGCACATCGTCGGTGTCGTTTTTTCAGATCAGTTCAAAGGTTCAGTGCCGAACAATGCGTTCATGGGCTCTTCGAAGCTCTCTTTTGTAGAATTCAGCCCATATACAGAGCGTATCGGAGATAACGCTTTCAACGGTACGGCTTTGGAATCCATTGTCCTTCCGAGGGATCTTCAGGAGATCGGTTTCAATGCTTTCATTTATTGCCGGTCTCTGAAGACCGTATCTTCTCAGGAGGGCGCATCCGGTCTGAACAAGATATCTGCCTCTGCTTTCGGCTATACATCACTCGAATCTGTCAAGATTCCGATGAAGGATCTGGATAATTTCGATTTGAAGGATGGCAAATTCGGGAGCAAGAATTTGGAAACGTTCGAATCCACTAATGGATATGGGAAGTACGTTTTCCAGGATGAATATAAGAATTGGTTATTCAAGAAGAGTGAAGGTGGAACCGTAGATACGCTGGTGTTCATACCTGCGGGGACATCGGGAGAAATAAAGATTCCAGAAGGAATAAAGACAGTTGAGGCATCATTTGTCGATTGCGAAGGAAAGTTCACTGTCAGCTTCCCCTCGACCGTTGAGTACATCTCGGATTATCTGGGTTTCTTCGAAACGGATGTGACGAGTGTCACTTTCGATGATAATTGCAAGATAACCGAGCTTGGTAGGCTGTTCTACAGATGCAAGAGCTTGGAAGAGATATCAATTCCCTCATCTGTGAGCTGTTTGAAGAAGACGTTCTTAGGATGTACGAATCTGAAGACAGTAAATATCCGCGGTGGGACGATCTCGATTACAGGCGCTTTCAGCGGATGCACGTCGATGACGGACGGATCTCTGAAGATAGCCGGAAGCGCCAAGGTGACGCTTGGATCATCTTCCTTCGAAGGATGCAAGTTCCAAACGTTCAATGTGCCCGATGGTGTGGTGGAGATCGGTGATAATGCTTTCATCAACTGCAAGAACCTGACCAGCGTCGGGATCCCGGCATCTGTCCAGGAGATATCGCAGTCTGCGTTTTCCGGTTGTGGTTCTCTGAAGGAGTTCGATACGAAAAGTTCGAATACATTCTCCTTCACCGGAGGCATCCTGACGGGTTATGGCGAGATTGTTGCCGTGCCGCAGAAGGCTGTTTCCGTGACCATACCTGGAACTGTGTCGAAGGTCCTTGCGGATCACTTCAAGGGGTTATCGAGTCTGACCGATGTCAGCTTCGAGGACGGGAACAATGACCTGGCTGTCCCCGATGCTTGCTTCGAATATTGCCTCGAGCTACGTCAGGTGAGATTGTCCTCCAATGTGATCTCGATAGGCGATAATGCTTTCAATGGCTGTTCGAAGCTGTCTCAGGTGGATATTCCGGAGAACAGTAGGTTGAAATCTATCGGTGCAGAAGCATTCTATAATACGAATCTGACAGGGTTCTATCTGCCGTCATCGGTGGAGGCCATAGGCGATTCGGCTTTCGAGAACTGCCATGTATTGGCTGTGATGGAGGTTCCCGAAGGTTCGGAACTCAAGACCATCGGGAGCAGGGCCTTTGCTTCCACTATCATTCGTGCATTCATGGTCCCCTCGGGAGTGGAATCGATAGGGCAGTCATGTTTCGATGGTTGCATCTTGCTATCTGCAATATCAGTTCAAAGCGGCAACGGAGCTTACAGCCTGAAAGGTGGGGCCCTCTGCGAGGGAACGACCATGATCTTCGTGCCCGCTGGAATCACAGAGCTCACCATAGCGTCCGACATCACAGGGTATGAGGTCACCACGACCTCGTCCGCATTCTCATCCGCCAGTTCTCTCAGCAGAATCGAAGTCGAAAGCGGGAATCCTGTGTATCTGGCGGAAAATGGGGTCCTGTTGAAGAGGACGGAGTCCGGAACCGTTCTGGATTATGTCCCTGCGAACATCGGAAGTGTGGAGATCCCATCAACGATCAAATCCATACAGGGCAGAACGAGCAAGTTCGATGCTCCGTTCAGGGATGTTACTCAGCTGGATAGCCTGATATGGGAATCCGATTCCGTCACTTTGGCCGGCGGTTCCTTGCAGCCTGTGAAGTCTATTGGAACCCTCGTATTGGATGCGGATACCGTGGTTATAAACGGTTCGGCTTTCTTCAAGAACGACATCGGAAATGCGATTCTGAGGGCCAGTGAAACCATGAAGCTTTCAGATATCGCATTCCAGAGCTCCAGCATCGGGACGTTGCTCATCGAATCGAAGGATTTCGATTTCGGGGGATTCCTCAATGATGCTAAGATTTCAGTTTTGTGCACCGATAATATCGATGCTCCATTCGGGAACACTCTTTCAGGAACGGGAACGCCGGTTTACACCAAGGAGCCTGAAACCTCAGTCATATCCTATGGGACGTTGGCTGGAACATATCTATTAGATGTTGAGGCATGGAAAGTCGAATTATCTAAAGGATTCGTTGATGGAAAGCCTGTATTCATAGAGAACAGCTTGGATGGCATCTTTGTAGAAGTCAATAGCGAGCTTTCCGGAAACGGAAAGGTCGTTGTCACACTGACCAACAATGGATTCCCCAAGACGTTCTGGGATATCGACGTTAAAGTGAACAGCATCCTAGCAGACAACGGCGGGAATGGCAGGTATTCCACAACGATCTCGTCTGCTGCAGAAAGAGTCAACGTGGAGATCCGCGCCCACACATCGTCGTTGTCAGCGACGGTGTCGTTTTCAACGGATGGGGGAACCGATGTTGCTCCGAGGACTGTGCCGATCGGCGGAACGCTATACGGGAACATGCCAAGTAATCCAGTTCGGAACGGCTATACGTTCAGAGGCTGGTATTCGGATGGTGCCTTCTCGACGGAATACGATCCGGCCACCAAAGTCGAGGCTGACATCACAATCTACGCAAAGTGGGAAAGCAATGGTGAGAATGCCCGCATAACGTTCGGTACCGAGCACGGAACTGTGGTAGCGAAGGTCTCTGGGGCGGAACTGGTATCAGGGAACCTCGTATCGATAGGATCCACGGTCGAGTTTGAGTATGTCCCATCTAATGGATGGGAGCTGCTTTATTGGATTGTGAACGGGTCTCCGATAGAGGATGACGGCAATTCGATAACAGCAACTTCGGATGTCGTCGTGTCTCCCGCACTGAGGTATGTGTCCCAATCGAACAGTCTGACGAACCTGATCGATGTGGAAACGCCCAGGTACGGGGAGGATGTGACGCTCCAATGGAGTCACCATTATGCGATCAACACGGGAATGAGCGTTTGGAGCGGTTTCCCCAGCGTTCCTGCGGTGATGGACGATGCAGTATACATCAGAGCATCTGACACGTTGTACAAGTACGATTCCAAGACCGGAGAAGAGCTATGCCGTGTGGAATCCAAGACCCTCGTGGCCTACTATCTATATCTGGGCGTGGGGAACGGCGTCGTCGTAGACTATGCCACAGACAAAGTTTTCGATGCCGATCTCAACCACCTGTATACCACGGCGAAGCATTTCACTGCTGTGTTCTACAATCAGGGTGACGGGTATTTCTACGGCCTCTCGGATGGAAGGGTGTACAGATTCCTGCCGTCCACTGGCGAAATGGATAAAACCGGATCATGGGCAGACGGAGTGAGCGTCACCTGGTTCGGATTGTACGGAACCACGTCCGCACCTGTCTTTACGGATGACCATATGTACATAGTGTCTGCGAAGACATCTGACGACTACCGCGGTTTGACCGCTATCAGCCTCAAGGACGGCAGCACATCGACTATTGAGCTGACGAGCGAGTCCGGGAGACTCCTGGACGACGGGTGGCTCACGACGTATTCTCTGGACGGGAAAAGATACCTCTTCCTGACGACCTACAGCCAGGGACTGTTCGATACAGGTAGCAATTACCGTCCTGCAAGCATAATCGGCGTGGAAGTGAACAGCAATGGCACGCTTTCGCAGGATTGCAAGGCCATCCGTGTGGATACTGATCTGGGTGGCATCTCTGCCTTTGTCGTGTACAAGGGGAGGGGATATGCTTCAGGCCTGGTCATGAATGCCGATAAGATCTGCGAAGCACTCTCGTCGGGAACCAAGCAGATAACATGGTCTCAATGTCAGAGCGATGGGTACCTGATCTACAAGGAAGCTGCGGTCGCCTCGCATGGCGGTATCGTAGTGTCCACGGCTTATGCTACTCATGAGAACGACTACACCGTGTACATCTACATGCTGGCTTACAACCCTGCGGATCAGGCGATCTACATCTTCGAGGATTCCCAATCCAAGACAGTGGCGGGTTCGTATTACCGTACTTCGAAGGCCGGAGATGCCTACGGTTCGCAGGCTATCCGTGCAACGAAGGATGGAAACCTGGTGTGGTACACGGATGCCGGTACGGTGTATTGCTACGGAACGCCCGCCAATAACCCGTACACTTTCGAGATAGAATATTCCGGCAAAACGTTGACCATAACCTCTTCGGCCAAGACTGCGCTGGAGGCTCTCAAGTCCGGTCTCAAGGCTGAGGGCATCCAGTACACGATATCCAATTCCGGGCTCGTCTCAAGCATCGATGGCTCGTCCGGAGATTGGAAGGCTCAGTACTACTATGGGGCGAAATGGGTCAATGCGGGGCTGCTCTCAGTCGATACCTTGAACGTCTATCACAAGTTCAAGCTGGTCCTCGACGATGACGAATCCGACGAGTCCTCGGATGTGGAGGTCAAGATAGACAAGTCCGCCATCAACCTGTACAGCAGCGGAGGGTCGAATCGCACAGCTACGATAACCGCTACCATCGATTGCGAGGGCGCGGTTGAAATCATCTGGTCATCAGATCATCCTGATGTCGTCAGGATATCTGGTTCAACGACCGGAGCTACAGCGACCATAGAGGGACTATCGAACGGAACCGCGACAATCAGTGTGACGGTGAAGTCAGGTTCGAAAGTGGATGAGGCCGCCTGCACAGTTACCGTGTCCACTCCGCCCGTCGAGGACAAGGTCTACTACTTCGAGATCAGAATGAACGTCGATGCCGACAAGGTCACGAACACCAAGTACACCCAGTCCATGCTGGAGTCCGGGTTCACCATCCAGGCCACCGCGAAGAACGCCGCCGACGCCCTGTCCAAGGCGTGCAGCGAGAACGGCATCCCTCTGGTCCAATACTCCGGAGGCGACCTCAAGGGATGGATCACATCCATGTTCGGCCTCGGCGACGTGAACCTGGGGAACGGCGAATGGAAGTACTGGATCCAGTACTACGAGGGCTCGTACAACAACTACACCCTCGGAT
>CAVKKO010000109.1:0-6462 GCA_963656905.1 Bacteroidaceae bacterium
GGAGCGGGATGCTTGAGGATGCCCTCATCGAGAGCAGCCTGTCCGTCTCCGGATCGGATGTGACCCTGACGGTCATACGATCACATCCCTGAGCATGTGGTCGTTCCTGAAGGACATCACATCCTCCTTCGAGACGGGCTCCGATACCCGGCTGTGCCGGACCCGTGAGCTCCACCGCCCCGTCCATGATCGTTTCTCTTGACATCGTTTCAACCTCGGAACGACGTCGCCCTCCCCGGGCATCATCCCGCCGAGGATATCGGCGGACTGCGACGTCTTTCCAAGTCGGGTTCAAAAGCACGGTGTCGTGCGCCCAGATGGGTGCACCGTGAGTCAATGGACATAGACGGCCGTCGACATTCCCTTCGCGGCGGGATGTCTGGCCTGATTTTGCGTGAACCCGGGCGGGCCCACTTATTGTTATGACACATTCGGATTCTCCCACTGTCGTGCGATGCGTCTGTCGAGATGCTCTTGATGACAATGACGGTGTACATCCTGTGGTGGTCATCCTTGAATAGGATAGTAGTCCGAGCAGACCGTTTGAAGTTCTTGGATAAGGTCCATATCCAGATGCGCCAACACTACATTATCAGGCAATCGCTACTGGAGGATTGGCCCTGTAGAAGATGAATTCATCAATTTCGTCGACGGTGCTACCGAGGTCCTGCCATTGAAGGATTTCGTGGTTAAGGAAGCGGAGAACTCCGTATTTCAGGAACAATTCTATCGTATCCTTTGCATTCATATCATGGATGCGACTGTACTCCATGACACAGTATACTTTGAATCTTATTGCTTCTGATCCTGATGTGGCTTTCTCTACAGGGTATGAATGTTGTTCGGCGTCGAATATATCTGCAAGCTGTTTCGGTGTTAGAGTATAGGATTTGGTGGCAGGGTCGTGGAGATTCCTGTATGTCTCGGATGACATGAACATGCAGAGAGCATCGTCCCCAGAAAGGTCATGTCTTCTCATGAGCACTTTGACTGTTGCAGTCGCTTTCTCTGGAAGGATGACTTCAAAGGTGTTTTGATCGATCATTGGACCACGTAACTATTGATGAATGACAGGGATTTTATAGCTTCTGAAGTGTGGAACGATACTTGTCCGTCCATTTTCCTCGTTTTCAGTAGTTTGATTGCCGTATCCATGGTGATGCGGCCATGCATATAGGCGTAGAGTGTATCGAACACACCATCGTCGGCAACAGGGCCTGAGACGATGTCGTAGTCATGTGGGTGGTTTCCCATACGATTTGACAGCACGAACTCCAACCACGCATGGTCGGGCTTGTCAAATATCAGTGTCTCGAGCTTTTCCGAGGGCTCATAGAGGTATACCGAGACGATAGGCATTCCAAATGAACGTCTATCGAATACTTTCTGGGCCCATTTCTCAGCCTGCATCCGAGATGTTGTGACATAGAATCCGTCTCCGAAATCCGTCTTGTGTGTGGAGAACCCGATCTCAGGATTCTTTACAACCTGGTTGCTGCCGTGGAACAGATATTGTATCGACATGGTGCATCGATGGGATGTCTTTCTGTTCTAAGGTATAACCTTGTGGTCGATTGTTACAGGGGCATCCCCATCTTCCGGCCCGTCAAGCAGGCATGATGCCGATCCCGGGACCACCCATCTCCTTCAGGTTGGACGATATTATTTTATACCTAATCAGGCTCAAAATGAGATTGCGGATACAACATGTATCTTTTCTCCAGATAACCTACATATACACAACAGACATTTCTGTGCATCATGTTCAAGAGGATCGAGCTGGAGAACTACAGGTCGTTCGACCGCATCTCACTGGACCTGACCGGTCCTCTGGACGTGCCTTTGAAGCACGCGTTCGTCTATGGCGAGAACGGTTCCGGTAAGACGAACCTAATGAGCTCCATCCGGTTCCTCAAAGATTCCATAGACACCCTGAGCATCATCAGCATAATGTCGTCGATCTCCGGCCGCGGAGAGGACGCCATCCGGGACGCCGCCCGCACCAGGAACCTCCGCGTGCTGGCAGGCTCCAACCGTCTCATCGGGTGCGCCGAGCCCATGCGCACGTTCTTCCACTTCACGGTCGACGGGTCGGACACCACCTACGAGATGCTTTTCGACAAGGGAGGGAGGCTCATCCGCGAGGAGCTCAGGCAGAGGTCCGGCAAGCGCATGGGGAGGCTGTTCCTGGTGGAGGCCGGGGACAACGGGCCTGTCATGTCGTTCACCAGGGGGCTGTTCCTGTCCAGGTCCATGACCCGCAGGGCCACCAAGACCGCATCCAGAATCTGGGGGTCCCATTCCATGATGTCGATCGTCAAGGAGCTCTATCTGGAGAACGACGAGGAGACGATGTCCCTGTCGATGGACCCTTCCGTGAAGGCGGTCCTGGATTCCATCGACTCGGTTTCCGCGAGCATCCCGTCCATGGACTCGTTCCACGGGCAGTCCGGGCTCATCAATGGGCAGTGTGTCCCGGGGCACGTGAAGACCATGGAGGGCTACGCCAAGGGCTTGGCCAGCTTCCTGAGCCGCAGCTGCTCGGACATCTGCAATGCTTATTACATCTTCACCGAGGCCGGAGAGGGGCTGGTGAGGTACGATCTCATCATAGCACGGAGGGTGGCAGGGGCCGTGCGTGAGATCCCCGCAGTGTCGGAGTCCACCGGGGTCAGGACGTTGATCAGATTGTTCAGGCCGCTGGTCGCCTGCGCGGAAGGGGGAGTGGCATTCATCGACGAGATGGACGCCGGAGTGCACGAGAAGATGCTCAGGGACATCTTGGAAGAGGTCCTGCCGGACATGGGCGGGCAGCTGATCGTCACCACGCACAACGTTTCTCTTCTGGAGTCCCTCAATCCCAGGAACGTGTTCTTCCTGCGCTCGGATACAGAGGCTTTCGTGGAGGCCTCCTCTCTGCATTCGATCTGCAAGACGCAGAAGAACCACAACAACCGCCAGAGGTACCTGGCGGGGCAGTTCGATGCGGTGCCCGCGGTCGGGAAGATCGATATCCGCGGGATATGCGAAGGGCTGAAGGAAGATTCCGATACTGACCGGAACGGCCTCTCATAAGAGTGGTGAAAAGGGTTGGAGGCGATGGCTCGCGCCACCGCCGTTCACTCGCACTCTTCCTCTTCGAACTCGTCGAGGAGGCAGGCGATGAAGTCCTCGGGCTCGATCAGGAGCTCGTCGTCGTAGGACTCGTTGTACACCTTGATCCCGAAGGCGCTGCCCTCGTACATCACGAACGCGACCATGGCGTAGGGGGCGGACCAGTCCTCGGACATGATGTTCTCGTTGTGGTTCATGATGTAGTCCTTGGCATCGTTGGCGTTCTTCCCGAAGAGGGACTCGATGGCCTCGTCGGAGATCTCGACGCAGAGCTCGTCCTCGTCGGTGTAGTCGTACTGCACAAGGACGACCTTGGATCCGACGTCCTTGGCGAAGGCTATGAGGTCCTCTATGGTGTTGTTCCCGAGGATCACGGGGGACTCGTAGAGGTCTATGGCTTCCGACACCTCGTGGACGGGGACGTCGAAAAGCTCGGCAAGCGCTTCTGTCACCAGGATAGATTGCTCCATGCAGATGGCATCGGCTCCCGCGTATAAAACGTGCGGTCGCGAACGGTCAGTAGGTGTTCAGCCTGAGCTCCGGGTCGTACCTCAGATCGATCCCGTCGCCCAGGGTCACGTACCTGTAGTCCAGGGAGGCGTCCCTCTTGCCGGCGGACTCTTGGGGGATCTCGAACACCACCGTGTATCCCCAGGTCCTGCCCTTGTTGATCTTCATGCCGTCCGGATAGTCTGGATGCTCCAGCGTGTAGACGGGGCTGGGCTCGAAGGTCATGCGGTCCAGGGTCAGCTCCCAGGAGAGCTGGGCTATGGATGTGGGTATGCCGTCGTCGTAGTTGACGTTCCTGACGACGATGTCCACGATGGCGAAGGTCTTCCCGGCAGGGGCGGTGACTGTGATGTCGCCGTTCTTGAAGGAATCAGAGTATTCGATGTCGTAGTCGTAGTACCCGTCCGCGTCCTTGTGGACATAGCCCCATGTGACGACGACGCCGACGCCTACTGCCAGGATGGCGACGACGACGAGGGCGGCGTACTTCTTCGACAGCATAGGGCAGGTGTACTCGCTCTTCTCATAAATATGCGCCACACGCATCTTCGCTCGGTCACGAGGGTTCGTGCTGTTGTGGTTTTGTTGCACGTCATGTCGGTATCATCAGTTCTCTGTCACGAAATGGAATCAATTGGCAACCATTGGAAGATTATCGCATTTCATGATGTTCAAAGAAGTGAATATAAATCTAAGTTCATACATTGAATAAGCGAAAGATAGCAGCGGGGGTCGAATAAGGACACCCCCTTACGGGGGCGCCCTCTTCTTGGAACCGTGCGTGCGACTTTCACCGCACACGGCTCGGGCCATCATCCACTCTTCATGAGCGGTTCCGTTTTCTGAACAACATAGTGCCGCCAGGCCGTCTGCGCCTCTCGAAGTATTCATTTTCGAGGTACGGGTTCGCGTCTCCGCGAACTTTCACGTGCCTTATGATGGCGACCGACTTCGGTGACTTGAGGACAAGCTCTCCGCATGAGAAGACGTACTCGTTGTCATCGACCTTATGCCAATACCTGCCGATAACCCAGTTGGGATTGCTACGGGAGTGCCTGCGGTGCGCCCATTGCCTCAGCACGATGAACATGTAGTCGTGCAATGCCTTGAAGGTCTGCTTGGAGCAGACCTTCGAGTAGTAGTTGCACCACCCCATGACCACGGGGTTGAGCATCCTTATCAGCTCCTCCTGCGCCTTGGCCCTGCACCGCCTGACGATATCTCGAATCTTCGACTTGATTTCCATGAACGCCCCTTTCGAAGGCTTGATAATGAGCTTCCCATTGTACTTCCTCAGGTTGAATCCGAGGAAGTCGAACCCTTCGTCGATCGGTGTGATGAGGGTCTTCTCCAGCGAAAGCTCCAGTCCGCGCTCCTTGAGGAAGCCTATCAAAAGCTGTTTCACGTCCTCCGCGGTCTCCGCGTCGGGCGTGACGACAACGAAGTCGTCAGCGTACCGGGTGAGGTGGACCTTCTCGGGATAGTGCGCCTTGACCAACGGCTCCATGCCGTTGAGGGCCATGTTCGCCAGCGTCGGGGATATGGCACCTCCTTGTGGGGTGCCCTCGTCTGTAGGGAACAGTCCTCCGTCGAACACGTAGCCTGCTTTCAGGAACTTCTTCAGTATGCGCTTGTCCATGGGGATGTTGTCCATCAGCCATTGGTGGCTGATGTGGTCGAAGCATCCGTGTATATCGCCCTCCAGGATGACCTTGGGGTTATTCGGGGCCAATTGCTTGAACAGGGCCTCGATTGCATCCTGACAGCATCTTCCCTTGCGGAACCCGTATGAGTTCGGGTCCGACGTGGCTTCGCAAATAGGGTCGAGCGCCAGCTGGTAAAGCGTCTGCATCGCCCTGTCGTGCATCGTAGGTATTCCCAACGGCCTTGTCTTCCCGTTCTTCTTCGGGATCTCGACGCGCCTCAACGGTCTGGCCTGGTAATGGTTGGGGTCAAGCTCTTTGACCGCACGCATCTTGTCCGCGTCTGTTGACCAGAGCACGCCGTCGACGCCTGGGGTCTTGGAGCCTTTGTTTCCCGTGACCGTCTTCACAGCCACCGCTTTCGCGTAGAAGCTGTGGGTCAGAAGGTACGAGAACCTTTCCATGTCGTTCTTGTTGTTCGAAATCGTTGCCTTGGAGATACGTGCCTGCATTCTTCCTACCTGCTTTCCAGCTTCTGTCCAGTCTATCGACTGCCATTCTCTTTCCAGCTCGGCATCGGAGACCTCGCCCGTAGGCGCTGTTGGTTCTTCGATATCGGTTTCCTTCATGCATTTCACTCCGATGATGACTTGAGTACGTCAGCATCCTTTCGGATTGCCCACACGGGCTATCCTGGGCATTGCCCCAGGCATTCGCTTCTTACTCTTTCCTACACCCTCTGGGCCGTTTCTGCTCCTCACGGAGCCGATACCGCTTCGCGGAGCCCATAGGGGTTATCCTGTCCACTTTCGAGGAGGATTGGGCGGTTTAGGTGCCGTCTTTGACCCGGGATTATCCGTCTGTCCGCCGTTCTGCTCCCCAGCATCACGGCCTGAATCCGTACCTTTTGGTTGATGCGTCGGCGACTCGGAGTCGCTCCATCTTCGTTTTCGCATCTCGGGGGATGACGGGCCTTGCGACGATTCACATATGTTCACCATGCCGCCCCACCCAGGGGTTCAGCCCCGCGAAGTCGGGGCCGTCTCCCATTGTCCCATGAGCTTCACACCCGCAGATTGCTCCGCACGCATGTCATGGTAGGGTCGAGGACGAACAGATGTCCTGGCTGTTTCGATTCGTTTCTTGTGTCTCTTTCTTTCAGCACTCCTTGAAAGCGTTTCAGTTCGCACGGGGG
>CAVKKO010000110.1:0-6445 GCA_963656905.1 Bacteroidaceae bacterium
GAAGCTCGAGGAGCTTTCCAGGTTCGGGAAGATGTTCGAGGTCAGGCGGGCCTGATTGTAGTTATATTTCTAGAACAGGATTGAATGGAATACGTCCCGGATCGATGTTGGATGTCAGGAATCCGGGCGAATTTCATCCAAAAACCGATTTCTCTCACCAGTGGCAGAAGGAACCTTTATACTGTCCAGGACGCACCTTATCCCAATGTCCGACAGACGGGCACCGATAAACCGGAGATAGGAAGATGTACAGAGCGGAGGACATCGCCAAGTTCGTCATCGACGAGTGCATCGAAGAGGGGAACCCTGTAGCTAACCTGAAGCTACAAAAAATCCTCTACTTCATGTGGATCGATTGGTTCCAGGCCCGCGGGGAATGCCTGTTCGACGACAAGGTCGAAGGGTGGCATTTCGGTCCGCTCGTGCCTGATGTGTATCGCAGATACAAAAAGTACCTGGCAGACCCCATCAGGGAGACAGAGGAGCATCCTATCACATCCAAATCGGACCTCAGGCTCCTCAGGAAACTGGCCAAGAGATACAACGCAATGACCCTCGGAGACCTCATCCGGGAATCACGCCGCGACTGCTCACCTTGGGACAGAGCAGGCCGTGACCGCGAGCCGTTCCCAGAGATCAGCAAGGAACTGATGATCGAAGAAGCCCGTCAATCAAGATGAAACAGCACCTCTTTGACTCATAAACGCCGTAATAATCCTACGCCTTCATTCAGGCTTATAACCTTCGAATCACTGGTTGGATGCATACTCCAGTGATACCATGGGCTTCGGGCTGGCGATCTACGGCAAAGGGGGCATAGGCAAATCGACAGTCTCCGCCAATCTCTCGTACTCCATCGCCTCGAAAGGGCTGAAGGTCGTCCAGATCGG
Source organism: Bacteroidaceae bacterium (assembly GCA_963656905.1). GTDB lineage: Archaea > Thermoplasmatota > Thermoplasmata > Methanomassiliicoccales > Methanomethylophilaceae > Methanoprimaticola. The sequence continues at coordinate 891 of CAVKKO010000110.1, forward strand.
ATGCGACCCGAAGCACGATTCCACCAGGCTGCTGACCCATGGCAATGCCGTCCGGACAGTCATGGATATGGTCGATGGCATCCCTTTGAGGGAAAGGCGCCTGGACGACGTCTCCTGCATCGGGTCCAACGGGGTCGTCTGCATAGAGGCAGGAGGGCCCACAGCCGGAGTAGGATGCGCCGGAAAGGGCATCCTGACGATGTTCAACATGCTGGAGTCCCTCGGGTTGGATGATGTTCATCCGGATGTCACGGTCTATGACGTCCTCGGAGACGTCGTCTGCGGAGGCTTCTCTGTCCCGATGCGCCCGGAGCATTCCGATGCCGTGCTCATCGTGACATCCGGCGAGTTCCTGTCCCTTTACGCCGCCAACAACATCCTGAAGGGAGTCGCAAGGCACTCCGGAGGAAAGCCGAGGCTCGCAGGGATCGTCTTCAACTCCAGAGGATCTGCTTGGGAATCGAAGATGGCCGAGGCCTTCTCCGAAGCAGCGGGAGCCCCCATCATCGCGAGGTTCGGTCGGTCCGAGCTGTTCGGCTCGTCCGAAGCTGCTGGCAGGACGCTGTGCGAATCGTACCCGGGCTCGGACGAGGCGGAAGGGTTCCGCAAGCTGGCCGGATACGTGATGTCGCTGATGGATGGCGAAAAGCCCCTCTGCATCCCGCATCCTCTCGACGACCGCCAGATGGAGCAGCTCTCCGCCGAGGGCCGCGTCGACGGGACCGGGGCCTTCTCCGAAAACGCCGCCGCCCCATTGCCATCAGCCCTATTGAACAGGCCCCGCAGGCCGCGCCGCATCGGGATGGGGCCGATGGGGGCTGTCCTCACAGCCGGCAGGCTGACGGATGTCCCCGTGGTAGTCCACGGCAGCGGCCATTGCGGATACAACATGCTCGGAGAAGCGAGGAAGATAAGGCAGGACGAGGTCGGGAACATCTTCTGCACCTGCATCGGAACGCAGGGGACGGTCTTCGGAGGAGAGCGCCAGCTGGAGTCCCTCCTCGATCCCCTGGCGGCTGCCAATCCGTTCATCATCGTCATACTCACATGCATGTCCAGCATGATGGGCGACGACGCTTTGGCCGTGGCCGGGAAGGTCATGGAAAAGCATCCGGGCACCAGGATCTCCGTCATCGATGCGAACCGCATCCAGGAGGGCGTCGACGCCCACATAGAGGTGCTGCGTGCGATCGTCGATCAGGTGGACATGGGCATCGAGAGCGACGGCAGGACCGTCAGGCTCCTGGACGACGGCGCGCTGACCAGAGGAAGCCGCTCTCTGGAGGCATATGCCGGCAGGATGCTCTCCCCCCTGGGGCTGGCCGTCCGCCCTTCGTTCTTATCAGATTGCACGTTCGAGGACGTCGTAAACCTCCGCTCCACGGAGATGTTCATAATGACCGAGCCGTCCAAGGAGAACCTCAAGCTCGCGGAGATGCTGGAGTCCAAGGGCATGAAAGTGGCCATGATGCCGCTTCCGAAGGGGTTCAGAGAGGGCGTTTCATGGATATCGCACATGTGCGAGATGTACTCGTCCCCGGAAATCGCGTCCGGATTGATAGAAGACATGGAATCGGAGTACCGCTCCGCGTTGAACTCTGCAGGGATCCTCCGCGACGAGAGGATAGGCATCGCCATATCGCCTTTCGAGCCCTGCGACTGGATCGCGGAGACGCTGGAAGATGCGGGAGCGGTCCCCGTGAAGCTCGAAGGCGATGCCGGCCGGTCCCGGCCCGGGATCTTCGATGACCTGGATGCGGTCATCGGGGACATGCCGGGCATACCGCAGAGCATCCCCCGCATAGGCTTCCCCCGCATATCCTTCGCCCATCACGGGCCCATGCTGCTGCTGAGGGCATTGAGCAGCGTCATCGGATCCAGGCGCAGGACAGGATGGCGCTCATGGGGGGATCGCAGATGAACCCCGTCGGAGGCGGCCTCACCGGGGCGGTTTTCGCCGTAGAGGGCATTTCGGATGCGGCCGCGTTCCTCCACGGGCAGAACGGCTGCCGCCGCCCTCTGACCACGGTTCAGAGGCTATTCCCGCGCCCGGAGCGCCTGGACCTCATGAACCGCCCCGAGTACTCCGGATGCTGCGCCGTCCCGTTCTCCAAAGTGGACCACAGCGACTATTCCGGAGGCTCGTCCGTCAAGCTCCGGAAGTCGCTGGAGGCGGTGTCGCACGACGGGTATGAGCTGATAGTTATCTTCACCTCTTCCGGGCTCTCGATCATCGGAGACGATGTGCAGGGGGCGATCCGCGATTCAGGCCTGGACGGCATCGCGATGATCGCCGACGAGCTCGACATCCAAGGCGGGTTCTGCGAAGGGTTCGACCGCATGATGTCGAGGATCCTGGGCAGGTACGACGAGGGCTCCGATGGCAAAGATGACGATTCAGCCGTAGTCGTGGGCCTGGGGATATCCCAGAAGGACTGGATGTCCGTGAGGGAGGAGACGGAGCGCATGCTCGAGAGCATGGGCCTGAGATGCGCATGCTTCCTGGGCGCCGGATGCTCCGCAGAGGACATCCGCCGCTCGATGAAAGCAGGATACTGCATCGACCTGTGCCCCGATATGTCCTCCGAGACCCGCCGCTTCTACGAGAGCCGCGGAGCCGAGACCGTCTCCATAGGATGCTCCCCTGTCGGGTTCGATGCCTTCGAGGACCTCTACAGCCAAATCGCAGAGGTCACAGGGAAGGACGCTTCGAGCCCCATGGCGGCCTTGGACAGGTGCAAGGAGAGGGCTTACCGCTCGATGCTCGCGGCAGACCGCGACATGTCGGGCGTGCCGTTCTGCGTCGACGCCATGGACTCCATATCGCGCCCGCTGACATCATTCCTCGAGGACTCCTTCGGGATGGTCCGCTCCGATGACGTCTACGACGTCCTCTTCGCTGACGGGTACAGGTGCCGCGCAGAATCCGGGACCGGCCTGTGCGGGAAGTGCATAGACCTCGGATACCCGACGGACAAAGTGGACTTCGCAAGGTCCCCGATAATCGGCCTGGCCGGCACGATGCACATCCTCGACCGCTTATTCGGATGAACGGTCGAAGACCCCGTCGCGGAGCATCTTCTCCAGGTTGTGCCCCTTGCGGATGTCCTTCTCGGTGCGGCTCGCCAATGACGACAGCCTGCCGGATTCGAGGATGAAGCAGCAGTCGGGCCTGAGGAAGTCGTTGGTTATCAGCCCGGAGTTGTGCGTCACGAAGATGCATTGGGACCGGTTCGACGAGATTATCCTTGTTATGGCTGCCCTGGCTGTGGCGAAGTGGAACATGTCGTCGAAATCGTCGAAGAAGATCAGCGCCTCGGAGTCCCTGCACCTCTTGATCCAGCAGAAGAGCCTGCACATGATCATGGTCCCGCGGGACGCCGCATCCGCGAAGGGGATCTCCTTCTCCCCTGTGCGGATCGCGAGCTCCCTGCCCGAAGGGCATATGTTCCCGCATTCCAGGCCGACGTCCTTCAGGAACTCCAGGAACTCTTCCAGGTATCCGTTGTCTATGATGTACCCTTCCACATCGTCGTCCGTGTCCATCAGTCCGATGTGCTCGTCCTTCTTCCACATGGCGCGGTAATAGAGCGCCTGCCTGGCGAACCGCCATACCGCCTCTATCGCAGGGTCTCCGGACGTCCTGCGCTTCTCGGAGCATGTCCGTATCAGGGAGACGGACCCGTCGAGGCCCGTCACATCGTCCATGGCCAGCCCTAGCCGGGCCAGGTCGTATGTCCCCGATGCCGGGTCGGAAGCCGAGTAGTCGAACAGCGTGCTCCTGTCCACGACCAGCCTCTCGGAGAGGATCGACGTCGGGGAGCCCTTGCTGTAGCTGTACTCTATCCTGGAGCCCCTGTGGATGAACTCGTAGCAGAACTCTGCCTTCCCTTCGCGGCTGTAGCCGTTGAGGAAGCACCTCTCGTCCATCTGCCCGATGTCGCGGGTGAATCCCGTGACGGTAGTGATTATGTCCACCAGCGCATACCCGAAATTGGTCTTCCCGGCTCCGTTGCCCCCGACGATGACGATCTTGTCAAGCACCTCTCCGCGGACGCAATCCTTGCCGAACTGGTAGTTCTTCTTGTCCGTGAAATCGATCTCGATCGGACCGTCGAACCCCCTGTACCCGGACACGCTGAACCTCAGTAGCATCGCGGGCTTCCATCATCGGCTGGAGTTATAACCTTTGCATGGCATGGATGCGGAACGGACAGAGCTGATTCCAAGGCTGTAAAGAACGCCCGTCCTGCCCAGAAGTAATTTAATTACGTCCGTGTTCCGCCATATATAGGTTGGATGTATAATCCAATTCGAGGTGCTTAACATCCAGAAAAACACCATGATCGCAGTAGCGGTGATAGGCATACTGATCATCGCATCGGCTGCCGTCCTCCTCTACCCCAAAGGCGGAGAGGATGACAAATCATACGATTCTAACTCCGTCAGGCTAAAGATCTACGGCAACGCCAACGGAGACGACGTCATCGACCAGAGGGACGTCGACCTGATCAAGAAGCTGGTGGACGAGAGCCCCGACGATTGGAAGGAGAAGTACTACTTCGCCGATGCCGACCACGACGGGAAGCTCACATCCAACGACGTGACGGTCACTGAGAAGATCGTGGCCAAGCAGCAGACGAAGATGTGGTACGAGACCGCTTTCTCCACGAAGGACCACATCGACGGCTCCAACGACCACATCGACGCCTATGTCAACTATCCCATAGGGAAGAAGATCGGATGCGAGTACAGCGACGTCGACATCCTCAGCGTTCTCGGAGTCTACGATTACTTCTCAGCCACCTCGATGACCGCCCAGAGCGACTACGGGGACACGCTGTACCCCGGGATCTCCAAGCTCCCGACCCTGGGCCAGAAGGACGGCCTCACCATCGAGGCCCTCGCCGCTGCCACGGACAACGGAACGATAGACACCCTCATCCAGTGGACCGGAGGTACCTCCACGAACTACATCTGGGAGGACGCTTACCGCGCCGGCCTGACCGACAAGCTCTCCATAGTGATGGTCACCGTCCAGGGAGAGCACTGCATAGACGGGGCGCTCATGCTCGCATGCATGCTCGGCGACCAGAGCCTCTCCGAGCCCTACAAGGAGTGGTACACCGAGGCCATGTCCATGCTCTCGAAGATCGACGACTCCAACAAGAAGACCTGCCTGGTGATGAAGACGTTCAAAGCCGACACGCTCTCGAACTGCTCGGCGTACAACCAGTACCAGTCCCCCGCGCTCTGGTTCAGCAAGGTCATCAACTTCACCGACGCCACCGCAGGGAAGGTGGGATTCACGCCTCTCGGCTCCGCGGAAGCGATACAATCCGCCATCGGGGACACGACCTTCGTAATCTGCCAGACCAAGCACACGCCCAAGGTCACCAACCAGAGCGAGTACAACGACTGGTGCTCCGAGAAGCTCGCATCCATATTCTCGAACCTCCCGGTATACGAGAACAAGAGCATCTACACCATCGACTTCTCGATCATGCCCTTCTTCGGCGGACCGGCAGGCTGCATGCTCCTGGCATCGCAGATCT
>CAVKKO010000111.1:0-6441 GCA_963656905.1 Bacteroidaceae bacterium
ACAAGATCCTATCGCCGAACAGGGGAGCCGTCCTCATCGACGATGTCGATGTGAAGAAAATACCTCTGAAGGAACTTGCGAAGGAGGTGGGGTACGTTCCATACACATCCTCCGATTCTTTCCCTCTTACCGTAGTGGATACCGTTCTGATGGGGAGACATCCCCATGCGAAATTGGGATCGAAGGAGGAGGATCTGAAGAAGGTGTATGAGGTGTTGAAGGAGCTGGAGATCGTCGATCTCGCCTTGAGACCGTTCGACGAGCTCAGCGCCGGGCAGCATCAGAAAGTTGTTCTTGCAAGGGGTCTCGTTCAAGAGCCGCATATTCTTCTTCTCGATGAACCGACGTCCAATCTGGACATCCACCATCAGCTCGAGGTCATCAAAACCCTCAAGAAGCTGTCACATGACAGGCAGATCCTCATCATCATGATCAGCCACGATCTGAACATCGCGGCGAAATATGCCGACAATATGATCCTTCTGTACAAGGGAGGCATCTTCGCCGTCGGCAGACCGAAAGATGTGATCACCAAGGAGGCCCTCAGAGTCGTCTACCATGTTGATGCTGACATAATGGAATACGACGGATGTCCGTATGTGGTGATCCGCGATTCATTCAAGGATGAGGAGGAGATCGATTGGCAACCCCCTGATAGGGGCGTTCCCGTTCTGGAATTGAATGCTGGCACGGAGGAATGAACGTGGAGGCATTCGATGACAGGATCGAAGACTACAATCGGCTGACTCACAGAAAGATTCTCTTCACGGTCGCCAGTCTGTTGATAGTGCTGGCCGTTACAGGTCTTTCCATATCCGTAGGGGCCCGCAGCATTCCCTTTTTCAGAGTCTACGAGGTCCTCATCGATCATATCCAGGGCGCGACTTATGTCGTGGGTACCGACGAGTGGTGGGATGATTATGTTGCGTGGAATGTCAGACTTCCTCGTGCACTCATCGCTTTGACCGCAGGTGCTGGACTCTCCATCGCGGGAGCCACCCTTCAGAGTCTGATGAAGAATCCTCTCGCAGATGCATATACCACGGGGGTCTCATCGGCCGCCGTATTCGGCGTCACCATAGCTATGATAATGGGATTCACACTCAGTTCCAATGACCAGTACGGGCTCGTATTCAACGCATTCGTATTCGGGCTGATCCCCGTCGGAGTCATGATCATCGTATCGAGGATTTCCAATGTGGGTCCGGCAACGCTGATCCTGTCGGGTGTGGCTATATCCTATCTCTTCAGTGCCCTCAGCACCCTGGTCATGACCACCGCCACCAACCAATCTCTTGCACAGGCCTATGTTTGGCAGATCGGTTCGCTCCAGGATCTGGGCTGGAGCAGTCTTCCTCTGATGCTATTCGTGGTTGTGGTCGGCTCCATAGCCCTGATGCTCACATCCAGTAAATTGAACATAATGACGCTGGGAGATTCATCCGCCAAAGGTTTGGGGTTGGATCCAGACAACTATCGTCTGATCTGTCTCGTATTGACTTCATTGATGGTGGCGTCCATCATCAGTTTCACGGGGATACTCGGGTTCGTGGGATTGGTCGTTCCCCACATCGTCAGGATGGTCGTGGGATCAGATAACAAGTTCGTGTTGCCGGGTTCCGCGATATTCGGGGCAGCATTCCTCCTGGTGATGGATACGATAGCGAAGTGCATCTCCATGCCGGATGAGCTTCCGGTCGGGATCGTCATGTCATTCGTCGGTGCACCGATTTTCCTCGCGATGATAATCAGGCTGAAAAAGGAGGTTTGGTGATGAAAACTTATGAGGAATTTCATGCATCTTACGACCGTTATCTCCTGAAGAAGATCCTGTTCACGGTTTCATGTTCAGGATTGGTTCTGGTAGCATTCCTCATCGGGATGAACATCGGCGATTACAGCACCACTTCCGGCGATGTGTTTAGAGTGATATCATGGCATCTTTTCGGAGACATCCCGACCGATGATGCTTCGGTGATGCTGGATTACATCGTATGGGATCTGCGCGTACCGCGCGCTCTCGGAACCATCTGTCTGGGGGCCATATTGGCTGTATGCGGGGTTGCGATGCAGAGCGCCATGAAGAATCCCCTTGCGGACCCTTATACCACAGGAATCGCATCGGGCGCATCCTTCGGGGTAGCATTGTTGGTGATATGGAACATCGCCTTGTTCCCTGCGCTCTCCTACAACCTGCGTCTGACCGCCAATGCGTTCGTATTCTCGTTGCTTCCGACGGCGATAATCCTCTTGTTCAGCAAGATGAAAAGGACCTCGCCCACGAGAATGATACTGACGGGAATCGCGGTCATGTACATGTTCAGTGCAACGACATCGTTGATGATGCTCATGGCCGATCCTGACAATCTCGGGGAAGTATACAGATGGAATCTGGGCAACTTGGGAGAAATCAATTGGGACAATCTCCATTTCTTCGTATTCGCAGGGATATTCTGCGTTTGCACCATTTTCCTCACGGCTTCAAAGCTCAACATCCTATCTCTGAATGACAACGCAGTAAAATCGCTGGGCATCGAACCCAACGGGGCTCGTACGATCATCCTGCTATTGGTGTCGGTATCCACCGCAATGGCGGTATGTTTCACAGGAACCATCGGTTTCGTAGGGTTGGTGGTCCCTCATATGATGCGTATGATCATCGGTTCAGATTGCAAATATCTGATGCCCGCATGTGCCGCCTTCGGCGGATTGTTCTTGGTATGCTGCGATTTGATCGCCAAAGCGGTCGTCGTCGCAGGGCTTCCCGTCGGAGTGATAACGTCATTGATCGGAGCGCCGCTGTTCATATACATCCTTCTCAGGAGGAACAGGGGTTGCTGAACCGGGTTCCGGGCTGTCTCGTCTATCGGTCTGTCGAACCGATCCGTTCTTCGCAGGTGTGACAGTTTCCGGATTATTGACGATAGGGGCCATTCCTCCCTTGTCATTCCGATGAAGGTCTGGACTCACGCACTTCCCAGATAGTGTTAAATGTAGTTGGATTATACATCCAACTCACACTTTGTGGACAGGACAGCAGCACCATGATAAGAGTCGCAATTTACGGGAAGGGCGGAATCGGCAAATCAACGACCTCATCGAACCTGTCCTATTGTCTGGCCCGTATGGGGAAGAGCGTGCTGCAGATCGGTTGCGATCCGAAGCACGATTCGACGCGTCAGCTCATCGGTGGCATCGAACAGCGCACGGTGCTCGACTATGTCCGCGACACGCCGCCATCCAAGCGGGCGTTGTCCGATGTCATGATGACCGGCTCCGCAGGGGTATCCTGCATCGAGGCCGGCGGGCCCGAACCGGGGATCGGATGCGCCGGACGCGGAATCCTCACCATGTTCGAGACACTGAAAAGATTGGGCGTCGACGACATCCAGAGGGATATCGTCGTTTACGATGTCCTGGGAGACGTCGTCTGCGGAGGGTTCGCCGTTCCCATGAGGGCCGAGTATTCCGATGCCGTCTACATCGTCACATCCGGCGAATTCATGTCGCTCTATGCGGCCAACAACATCCTCAAGGGCCTTCTCAATTTCGGGGCGGAACGGCCCCGCGTCGCAGGATTGATCTTTAATGAAAGGGGATCGCCGGACGAGAGCCCCCTGGTCCAGCGTTTCGCCGAAGCCGTCGAACTGCCAATCGTGGTCAGGATGCCACGTTCGGCGGAGTTCATGTCCGCCGAGAGGGAGGGCAGGACGGTGTCGGAGCTCTATTCCGACTCCCTCCCCGCATCGATATATCGCGTTCTGGCGGAGGATGTCATCAACCTCTCCGAGGGCGGACGCCCTCTGTGCACCCCGAGGCCTCTGACCGATGACCAATTGAACGACCTCCTGTCGGGGCGTTCCCCCGATCTGTCTCGTAGGGCGGTACGAAAACCCGCCTGTACGGCCCCAAAGCATCTCGGGATGGCATCATGCGCATCCCGCGGGGCGGCATTCGAGGCGGGGCGGGTGACGGACCTACCCATAATCATCCACGGCCCCGACAGTTGCGGGTACGTCATGTCCCACACGCAGGACAGCCATTATCTCTCCGATATGGACGCGGATATCTTCCTGGTCCCGAAGATGCGCAACAACATCGTCTGCACCGGGATGACGAACGATTCTTCGGTGTTCGGCGGTGCAGGTCTCCTCTCGGAGAAGATAGACGAACTGTATGGAGGCGGGAACCGTCTCATTGCGGTCGTTACCACGTGCGTTTCCGGGATGATCGGGGACGACGTTGACAGGGTTGCACGTGATGCCATGGCGTCCCACCCGGATCTGGATGTGATGGTGGTCCATGCCGACGGCAACCTGTCGGGGGACAGCGAGGAAGGCCGCGATGCGGTGATAGAATCGCTGGTCGGGTTGATCGGACCTGCGACGTTGGAATGTCGCGATGTTGTGAATCTGGTCGATGACACGTTTATGTGGTACTCCAGGGGACGCAACGACGCCTGGACCCGCGAGATCCTCGGGAGTCTCGGGTTGGAGCTGGGGGTCAAGATCTTCGAGGATTGCACCGTGGAAGATGTCAAGACCTGCGGGCGCAACAGGTTCACGATCCTCGCCGACGACACGGAGCGGAACAAGCTCATGATGGACCTGCTCGAGGAGAAGGGTTTCTCGTTCGATCTTCCCGTTCTGCCCAAGGGATTCCGCGAGGCTACGGAATGGGCTAAGGAGGTCGGAGCGACCATAGGGAAGGAGGACCTCGCGGAGGATTGCATTCATTCCATGGAGGCGGAGTATGGCTGTGCCGTTTCCGACGCGGGCATCCTGCGCGGAAGGAAGATAGATCTGGCGGTCAGCGCCGGAACGGATGTGGATTGGATGATCGACACCCTGTTGGACGCAGGGGCGGAAGTGCGCCACGCATACCTGTTCAGAACGAGGTCCAGCGAGGTCCGCGTCTCGCGCTACCGCGAAAGGATCGATATTGTCAACGTGGAGAGCCCCCGTGCATTGAACGGGATGCTCTCCGAAGACCCCCCGGAACTCATCGTCGGGATGGCGCATATGTTCTGCGAGGCGTGCTTCAAGTCTGTCGACCCCCCGCAGGAGTGCATAGGTCACAAGGCATCCGTCGAATTCCTCCGCACTGTCTGTAACATTCTGCGTTCTGGAACGGTCGAAGGATGGAAATCCTGGGGGGATGCCGAATGAAGGTGCGCCCTGACGGTTTCATCGGGATGGTCATGGGGATCGAGGGGATATCCGATGCGACGACGCTCATGCACGGGCCCGACGGTTGCAGGAAGAACCTCACAGTGCTTTCGTCAAAGTGCTATCCCCGCGGGCAATCCCATGTCGACATGTCGACCCCGTTCTACAGGGGGATGCCGAGGATACCGTGTACCGGTGTGGTCTCATCGGACTACATATTCGGTTCGTACAGGAAGGTCGTCGATGCTCTGACGTTCCTGAAGGATGAATCGCCCGGTCTGATCGTGATCGTATCCACTCCTGGGGCGTCTCTGATCGGAGACGACTGTCAGAAGGCGATCCGCGAATGCGGGATGGAGGATATCGCGATGGCGATGGATGCGGATCCAATATCCCATCCTCTGGGGTACGGGTTCGACAGGACGATGTCCGAGATTGCATCGAAACTCGCGGTTACAGGTACGAAGCGTAAGAGGAAGGTCAATGTCCTCGGCGTCAATGTTCTCGTGAAGGATTGGCCCACGGTCGTCGAGGAGTTCTCCCATATGCTGTCCCTGATGGGTCTGGAGGTCGGCTGTTTCCTCGGTGCGGGATGCTCCGTCGAGGAGATACGTCAATCCGGTTCGGCGGAATTCAACATCGTCCTGCTGCCGGAATACGCGGAGAGGACCGCCGAGACATACACCCGTCTGTTCGGGACGCCGTCGGTTTCTCCGGGATTCGCTCCTGTGGGATTCGATGCCACCGCGGAATGGCTGGAACACGTGGCCGAAGCGATCGGAACGGATTGCTCCGCCGCCTTGGAATACGTCGCGGAGATGCGTTCCCGTGCGTACAGGTGCATGCTGGCCAGCAGGAACAGCGTTCGCGGGGAGTCCTTCGCCGTAGATGCGGAGGCATCAGTCGCATGCCCTCTCACGAAATGGCTGATGGAATCATTCTCCATGGTTCCGTGTAGCATCACGATGCCTCCAGGCGGATGCGAGGCGTCGATAGAATCACTGTCCACATTCCTCGAGGAGAGATCGCTCGTGGAGACGATCGGGGCCGAGGCCCCGGGATTCGCGGATGTCATCCTCTGCGATGGCAACACCGCGAGATTGAAACAAGGGGCGAAGCTCTGCCGGAAAGGTATCGACATCTCATTCCCGTCGATATCCAATGTGGATTTCCGGAGGTCCCCCGTTTTCGGTCCTTCAGGCGCACTGTATCTGCTGGACCGTCTGATGAATCCCTGATGAGGAGTCAATATGAACAGCAAACAGATGATCGC
>CAVKKO010000112.1:0-3604 GCA_963656905.1 Bacteroidaceae bacterium
CGTGCTTCTCGATGCCGTTGAAGATGTCGTCCTCGGTCATCTCGACCACGGCGTTCTTCCTGGCTGCGGTGAGGCCGGTCTGGTATATCGGGACGGACCCCATCATGACGGGGCACTCCTTCAGGAGCTTGGCCCTTATCGCGTCGATGTCGCCGCCGGTGCTCAGGTCCATGACCGCGTCGGCTCCGTACTTCACGGCGACCTTCAGCTTCTCCATCTCGGCATCGAGGTCCACGATGTCCCTGGACGTGCCGAGGTTGACGTTGATCTTCACGGACAGCCCTTCTCCGATAGCCGCGGGCTCGGCGTCGTGGACGGGGTTGTGGGGGGCGCATATGCGGCCGGACGCGATTCCGTTCCTGATGAACTCGGGGCTGACCTTCTCCTTCTCTGCGATCTGCTTCATCAGAGGGGTGACCTCCCCCCTGCGCGCGACGTCCATGATGGTGCTCATTGTGAATCGTGCCTGTATTGGCTGGAACCGCTTATTAACATTCCATTAACGGCCGGGCTCTTCCAGCATGTCTTCGAGGGTCAGGAGGAGCACGTCCCTCTTCTCCAGGCCCTCTTCGAACCCGGATTTGGAGCAGATGACATACCTGCGGACGTCGTAGCCTTTCACGAGCGCGGACCTGGTGACGAGGGCGTCCAGCACGTCTTCTCCGACCTTCTCGTTCCTGTACTCGCACTCCACGAAGTACCCGATCTTGCGGCCGTCCTCTTCGACGGTGATGACGATGTCGATCTCCTCCTGCCTCTTGGTCACGGGATCGCTCCCCCACCACTTGCCGGGCCTTCCGCGGAGCTTGCGGCGGAGGTATGCGGCGCAGATCTTCTCGAACTCGTGTCCCGCCTCCGTCTGGATCCCGGAGACGATCCTGTCTGCCGCAGCGGGCATCTCCTCCGGCGAGAGGTCCGCGCACTCGCCCTGGATGTACTTGAAGTAGGTCTTCAGGAACTCGTCGTCGATGCGGTATCTCGTGCTCTTTCCGTCCGGGTTGTCGACGGGATGCTCTTTGGACACGATGTCCACGCTGATGAGGTCGTTCAGGTATCTTGTCGTGAGCGCGGGGGACACGCCCGACCTCTGTGAGATGCCGGAGTTCCTGGAGGCTCCGTTGGCCATGGCGTGGAGGATCGGATAGTATGTGACGGGGTTCTCGAAGTCCTCCGCGAGGGTCATGAATGCCTCATTGGGAAAGAACGACCAAGGCATCATGAAGTTCCGGATGATGTCGTCCTTCAGGGATGTCCCGCTGAACTGCTCCAGGTACCTGGGGACGCCCCCTGTCATGGCATAGATCAGCATCTGGTCTTCCAGGCCGTATTGCGGGATGAATGTCTTGGCATCCTGGAAGCTCAACGGCCTGACCTTCAGGTTGCCCGTCCTCATGCCGAGCAGGAAGCCCCTCTGCCCCATGGAGCCGTGCATCATGATGTTCGCCGATGAGCCGCACAGGATCAGGAAAAGCTTGCTGCTGTCCTTGTTCTCGTCGATGAACCTCTTAAATGCCCCCGGAACGGAGTCATCTTTTGATTTCAGGTTCGTGAACCCGTCGATGATCAGCAGGAAACGTTCCTTTTCCGACCTTGTGCGCACGATCTCGAGGATCCCGTCCAGGTCGGGCATGTCAACCCTTGCCCCAGTCAGGGCCTTCGTCAGTCCCGAGAGGTTCATGGCGGGGGAGCCCTTCTGTGCCGAGAAGTACACGGCGTTCTTCCCCTCTGCGAACTTCTTCAGCAGCGCGGTCTTGCCCATTCTGCGACGTCCATAGACAGGCAGGAATTCGAAGCGTCCGCTGTCGTATCTCTCCTGCAACGTCCTAAGCTCGTCGATCCTGCTTTGGAACTCTAGTCGGATGCGCGCGTGCGCGCCCGCGTGCGCGTGTATATATAATAATATAATATAGGGGAAGCAATAGAAGGCGAATACATTGGATGGGAACACACAGCAGCCCAATGACTACGATGCAGACAGCATCGTGGCACTGAAAGGATTGGAGGCGGTCCGCAAGAGGCCCGGGATGTACATCGGGTCCACCGATGCGCGCGGTCTCCACCACATGGTGTACGAGGTCGTGGACAACGGTATCGACGAGGTCATGGCGGGATACGCCACCGAGGTCGATGTCACGATCAACCAAGACGGCTCGATAACGGTCGTCGACGACGGAAGGGGAATCCCGACGGGGATCAACCACGAAGAGGGCAAGTCGGCCCTGGAGATGTGCCTGACGGACCTCCATGCAGGCGGTAAGTTCAACCAGAACAGCTACAAGGTCTCCGGAGGCCTCCACGGAGTGGGAGTCTCCGTCGTCAACGCTCTCTCCGAGAGGCTCGAGGCCATCGTCTACAGGGAGGGCAAGGTCTGGAGGCAGACTTATCACATCGGAGTACCCGACGGGCCCGTGGAGGTCATCGGCGAGTCCGACCAGCACGGGACAAAGATCACTTTCTGGCCCGACGCCACCATGTTCGAGACCGTGGAATTCGACTACACCACCCTGCAGAACAGGTTCCGCAACCAGGCCTTCCTGAACACCGAGGCGACCATCAACTTCGAGGACCTCCGCACCGGCAGGAAGGAGAGGTTCCATTACGACGGCGGAGTGTCCGAGTTCGTCCAGTACTTGAACAGGTCCAAGACGCCCCTCCATCCCACGCCCATCAGGTTCTCCGGCGAGAGGAACGGCATCGCCATCGACATCGCGCTGCAGTACACCGACGGGTACAACGAGGAGATCGACTCCTTCGTCAACACCATATTCACCCCAGAGGGCGGGACCCACCTGACAGGGTTCAGGACCGCTCTCACCAAGACGATCAACGACTACGGGAAGGCGAACAACCTCCTCAAGGACACCACCCTGGAGGGGACCGATGTCAGAGAGGGGCTCACCGCGATCGTCAGCATCAAGATGGCCGAGCCCCAGTTCGAGGGCCAGACCAAGGCCAAGCTGGGGAGCAGCATCGCCCAGGGGGCCGTCTCCGGGCTGATGAACGACAAGCTGGCGGAGTACCTCCTGGAGAACCCCTCCGTGGCGCAGGTCATCCTCAAGAAGGCGATCTCGGCATACGAGGGCCGCGAGGCCGCCAGGAAGGCCAGGGACGCCACCCGCAGGAAGTCCGTGCTGGAGACCACCAGCCTCCCCGGGAAGCTGGCCGACTGCTCCGAGAAGGACCCGTCCCTGTGCGAGCTGTACATCGTGGAGGGAGAGTCCGCAGGAGGCAGCGCCAAGCAGGGGCGCGACCGTGCGTTCCAGGCGATTCTCCCCCTGAGAGGGAAGATCCTCAACGTGGAGAAGGCCAGGCCGGACAAGCTCCTGGACCATGAGGAGATCAAGAACCTCGCCATCGCCATCGGCGGCGGCATAGGGAAGGAGTTCGACGTGACCAAGATCCGCTATCATAACGTCGTCATCATGACCGATGCGGATGTGGACGGGGCGCACATCGGGACGCTGCTCCTGACGCTGTTCTACAGGCAGATGAAGCCCCTCATCGAGGCCGGGCACGTGTACATAGCCATGCCTCCGCTCTACAGGGTCTACAAGGGAAAGAAGCAGATCTACGCCTACAACGACGAGGAGATGGCCTCCGCAAT
>CAVKKO010000112.1:3646-6436 GCA_963656905.1 Bacteroidaceae bacterium
AGGGTCTGGGAGAGATGAACCCGCAGCAACTGTGGGAGACCACCATGAACCCCGAGACCAGGATAATGAAGAAAGTGACCATCGAGGACGGGATGATCGCCGACCAGCTGTTCTCCGTGCTGATGGGCGACGATGTGGAGCCCCGCAGGGAGTACATAATCGAACATGCCCACGAGGTCGTCAACCTGGATGTGTGATACCATGGACGGAGAGAAGAAGCTCATAATGCAGCCCATCGAGAAGGAGATGCACCGCTCGTACATCGACTACTCCATGAGCGTCATCGTCGGCCGTGCGCTCCCTGACGTCAGGGACGGGCTCAAGCCTGTCCACAGGAAGATCATGTACGCCATGTCCGAGCTCGGGCTGACCTACAACAGGCCCCACAAGAAGTCCGCGACCGTGGTGGGAGAGGTCCTGGGAAAGTACCACCCGCACGGAGACACCGCGGCCTACGATTCCATGGTCAGGATGGCCCAGCCGTTCTCCCTGAGGTACCCTCTGGTGGACGGGCAGGGTAACTTCGGTTCCGTGGACGGGGACCCGCCGGCAGCCATGCGTTACACCGAGGCCAGGATGTCCAAGGTGGCCAGCGACCTGCTGGCCGACCTCGACAAGGACACCGTCGACATGATCGACAACTACGACGGCTCTCTGAAAGAGCCCTCGGTCCTGCCCTCCAAGTTCCCCAACCTGCTGGTGAACGGATCGGACGGTATCGCCGTCGGAATGGCCACCAAGATGCCCCCGCACAACCTG
This sequence comes from Bacteroidaceae bacterium, assembly GCA_963656905.1. GTDB lineage: Archaea > Thermoplasmatota > Thermoplasmata > Methanomassiliicoccales > Methanomethylophilaceae > Methanoprimaticola. Next base: position 4,406 of record CAVKKO010000112.1, read on the forward strand.
CGCGAGGTCTGCGATGCTATCGTCTACACTGTGGACAACCCCGACTGCGTGCTCTCCGACCTGATGCAGTTCGTCAAAGGGCCCGATTTCCCCACCGGAGGAACGATCTACGGCCTCGCCGGCATCCGCTCCGCCTACGAGACCGGTCGCGGGAAGCTCAGGGTCAGGTCCAACACCCATTTCGAGGACATGGACAACGGGAAGGTCAGGATCATCGTGGACGAGATCCCCTACCAGGTCAACAAGTCCCAGCTCATCCTCCAGATCGCAGAGCGCGTGAAGGACAAGGAGATCGAGGGCATCACCGACCTCCGCGACGAATCGGACCGCCACGGGATGAGGATCGTCATCGAGCTCCACAGGGACGCTATCCCCGAAGTGGTCCTGGAGAACCTGTTCAAGAAGACCAACATGGAGATCACCTACGGGATCATCAACATCGCCCTGGTCAACAACAAGCCCACCACCCTGGGCCTGAAATCTCTGATAACCCACTACATCGCACACAGGAAGGACGTCGTCGTCCGCAGGACCAGGTACGACCTGGCCCAGGCCGAGAAGCGCTTCCACATCCTCGAGGGGCTGATGAAGGCGATCAACATGCTGGACGAGACCATCGCCCTCATCAGGGAGTCGGAGAACGGGGAGGCGGCCAACACAGGGCTGCAGGCTCTCCTGAACATCGATTCCGACCAGGCGAAGGCCATCCTGGACATGAGGCTCCAGAAGCTGACCGGCCTGGAGCTGGACTCCATAAGGAAGGAGTACGACGACCTGAAGGTCACCATGGACGACCTGAGGGACATCCTGGCCCATGAGCAGAGGGTCCTGGACATCATCAAGGCCGAGACCAACGAGATGAAGGAGGCCTACGGCGACGACAGGAGGACGGTCATCGACCCCAACGCCCTGGACGTCGACGAGGAAGATCTGATTCCACGCGAGCAGGTGGTCATAACAATCTCTGCAGAGAACTACATCAAGCGCATCCCCCTGAGCACCTACAAGGAGCAGAACCGCGGAGGCGGAGGGAGAAGGGGCATGCAGACCAAGGACGAGGACAGCGTCGCCTCGATGTTCGTCACGTCCTCCCACGACTACGTGATGTTCATCACCAACCATGGGCGCCTGCACTGGCTGAAGGCGTACAGGATTCCCGAGGGCAGCACTCAGTCCAAGGGAAAGCCCATTGTCAACCTCCTGTCCGACCTGGAGGAGGGTGAGAAGGTGGTCAACACCATCTGCGCCTCGGGATTCCCGGAGGACAGGTACCTGGTGTTCTGCACCAGGGCGGGTCTGTTCAAGAAGACGAGCCTGGCGGCTTACGGCAACGTCAGGTCCAAGGGCATCAAGGCCATCAAGCTGGACGACGGTGACGAGCTGATCGAGACGGCCATCACGGACGGCACTGACAACATCATCATAGCCTCAGCCGGAGGGCAGGCCGTGAGGTTCGAGGAATCGGACGCGCGCCCCACAGGAAGGGACACCATGGGAGTGAAGGGGATGACCCTGAACCCCGGAGACACCGTCGTCTCTATGGCCGTGGTGAAGCCCGGCGACCGTCTGCTGACCGTCTCCGAGAACGGATACGGGAAGATCTCCGACGTGGACGACTACCGCATGACCCGCCGCGGAGGGAAGGGAGTGATCACCATCAAGACCGACGACCGCAACGGGAACGTGGTGAGCGTGAGGAAGGTCAACGTCGGCGACCAGCTGATGCTCACCTCCTCGTCGGGGATGATCATCCGCATCGACACCGATTCCATCAGGGAGACCGGGCGCAACGCCAAGGGCGTCAGGGTCATGAACCTGAAGGAAGGGGACAAGGTCGTGGCCATGCAGCCTATCATGACCGAGGAGCAGGAAGAGGAGATCGAGGAGTCGGCTCCCGAGGATCCTGCGGAATGAAACAGGCGGGGCCGGCTGGCCCCGTCGTAATCTTTATAACGGACCTGTCTATAGGGAGGAATCACGCCGTGGTAACTCAGTTGGGAGAGTGCAAGACTGAAGATCTTGAAGTCGCTG
>CAVKKO010000113.1:0-6204 GCA_963656905.1 Bacteroidaceae bacterium
CGGTACTGCTGCTTGATCAGTAGTTCACGGTATCTGTCGTCCATGTTATCAGAAATCGAATAGGCTCTTCTGCCCGCCGGAGGGCTTCGGCTTCGCAGGCTCTTCTGCAGGCTGCTCTTCCGCGGGAAGATCGGCGAGCCCCTGCGGCTCCATACGGAACGGTTCCGGCTGGATGCCGACTCCCTTCAGCGAATCGGCGATCCTGTCGCTGTGCAACTGCTCAAGCTGATCGAAGACCTTGGAGACGGCCTTGGAATCTGCTTTCTTCCCTATCATGAACCCGAGCTCCTCGGAATCGAGAGGGAGCGCATCGGCCAGATGCAGCGTCAGCTCGGCATCGTTTGACATCATCGAGCGGACATACATCAGGACGTCCGAATGGACGCGATGCGAAGTGGTATGGAGATGCACGGCGAGCTTCATGCACACCGAATCGCGCAGGCTGCCGACCTTCTTGGCCGCGCTGATCTTCTTCGGCACCGAGGAATAGTCGATATTCCTGTCGCCCGAACGGGAGTGCTTGGATTCGCACACGCCGAAGGTCATCAGGTCCTTGGCATAGGACCAGAATCCGTAGTACTGGCGGGACATGACCCTTCCCAGGAAGATGTCCGCACGGGATGCCTTCTCATAGCAGCGCACCAGGTCTCCGGGGTCCTTGCATTTGGAAGGGATGTTCTCGTCGATCCATGACAAGACGTTCCTGGGCTCCTCGTCCACATCGAAGCCCACATTCCGGGCCTTGGCAGGGTCCCCGCTGAAGAATATGGCCTGCATTAAGGCGTACATGTCCTCAGAGGAGTCGCGCTTGGACAGGTCCGAGGCCATCTCGACCGTGACATGGTCGACCCCCAGGGCCAATGATTCGAGATTGCGGACGGCCGCGCGCATATCTCCGGCGGCGTTCTCGGATATCAGGTCCATGGCCGCGGGATCGACTGCGACCCCTTCGTTGTCGGCGATCTTTTGGAGCGCCTTGGCGATAGACGGGCCCTTGGGCCTCATGAACTTGATCTGAAGGGTGCTGTACTGGACCGAAGGCACCTTCTTCCTCATGGCCTGGTAGTCGTTGACGATCATTATCGCAGGCTGGAGAGTGGACGACATCAGCTTGTTGATGGCCGTGGACGCGCCCCTGTCCTTGGTCCCGGACAGATTGTCCGCCTCGTCCAGGATGATGAGCTTCTTCTGGCCTTCGGAGGCCTTGCGGAAGCTGCCGTCCTCGGCGAACGAGTTGCTCAGAGAGCCGGAGATGGCCACCCTCTCGATCTCGGAAGCCGTCCTCTGGTCGGAGGCGTTCATCTCGATGGTATCCCACCCCATCTCCCTGGCCAGCGCCAGGGCTGATGTGGTCTTCCCGATGCCGGGCGGCCCCATGAGCAGGGCGACCCTCTGCTGAGGGATGCCGGTGCTCCATTGGCGGGCCCAGGCCCTCAGCGAGTTGACGGCGGACGGGTTGCCTACCACATCGTCCAATGTCTGCGGACGGTACTTCTCGGTCCAATCCATCTCATTCCTCCGGTGCGAATATCGCACGGGACACATCGTTGAGCTGGTAGATGAATATGAATATCGAGATCAGGGACATCATCAGGTTGGAGGAGAACATCGACCAGCCGTTGACATACCACATGACGACTGAGATCGCCAAGAACATAACTCCCCTGGTCCACTGTTTCAGGACGAAGTGCCCTATGCCGAATATGTTGAAGAACCCGGGGATAACGGCGAGCATGAAGGCGAGCGCTCCGTAGCGCCTCATCTTGGGCCTGATCATGGTGAATGGCTGGGGAACTCCTTCCAGGGAAGCTCCGCAGGAACCGCAGAAGCGGTCGCTTCCCGATGCGGCAGCGCCGCACTGGGGGCACATCCTCGCAGGGATCCCGGATTCGTCCACCGATGTGGCCTTGTCGGCCATGCATCCGCATTTCGGGCAGAAATCCATCCCGTCGGGGATCTCGTTGCCGCAGTCGTGGCAGATCAGCCTCATCCGATCACATCGTCCTTCAGATGCATCCTGTAGATGCCGTTGCTTTCCTCGACATTGATGGGAGCGCTGTAGAGCTCGGAGATGGTGCTGTCGTTGAGCAGGTCCTCTTTCCTGCCGTCGGCGAACTTCTTCCCGTCCTTGATCATCACTATGCGCTGGACGGATTCGGGGATGTCGGTGAGCTCATGGGTGATCATGACGATGCTCACGCCCTGGGATATGAGGATATCGAACATCGCCCTGAACTTAGACCTCATGACTATGTCCAGCCCTGTCATCGGCTCGTCCAGGACGAGCAGGTCCGGATTGGTGACTAGGGCCCTGGCGATCAGTGTCCTCCTCATCTCCCCCAGGGACAGGTTCTCTATTTCGCGGTCGAGGATGTCGTCGATGCCCATCATCAGAGCCACCCTGCAGGCGGCCTGCTCCATCTCCTCGGTGACGGTGAAGCACCTGAAGACGTCCAGGCTGTTGAAGAATCCGGAGCAGATGACCTCTCTGACCTTGGTGTCGTTGTTGAACTGGCTCTGGAGGTCCATGGAAACGACCCCCATCCTGCCCCTGACCTCGAAGAGGTTCCACCTGTCCTGGCCGAATATGCGCATGACGGCTGGATCGTCCTCGTCGTAATACGGGCGGATATCGCTCCTGAGAAGCTTGATGAGCGTCGTCTTCCCTGAGCCGTTGGGCCCCAGTACGATGACGTTCTCGCCTTTGTAAATGTCGAGATCCACTTTCTCCAGTATGTGCTTTCCATTGCGGACGACCGAGACATTCCTCAGCTCCAGGGCCTTCTCCATGGACATGGCCATGACTAAGAGGTACTTAAGAAAGCGTTCGCATCCAGCAGGATAATCGGAGCCATTCCGGGAAAGGGCCCGGACGGTTCATCTGCTGAGGCCCTGGATGCACTTGTCGATGGCCACGAACAGGCTGGCGACCTGCTCGCCCGCGGGAGTGAGCGTGACGATGGTCGAGCGGGTGGTCATGTCCATCTCCTGGCTGATGAGCCCCATCTCCTCCAGGTGGTTGAGCTTGTCGGGCATCCTGGGGTTGGAAGACACGCCCTCGTAGATGTCGATCTTCCTGCTAGGGCCGTTGGCTCCCAGGAACATCAGGACGGAGATCATGTGTTTCTCTTCCAGTGCGATAACTCCCTCGCCAACTTCGCTTCTTGCCATTGATGTCACCTTGGATCATTTCTGGGATTCTAGGATTTCTTCGAATACTAGTATCCTAAGTCTGTATAGAATAAAGGTATATTTATAGGAACATGGAGAATCCTACCTATTTGGTAATGATACTGTTGTTTCAACCATGTTCAACGTACTTCGATGTACATCTATACATTATTTCATACAATCAATAGAGTCTTGTTACTCCCCGGTAGCCACAATTATGCATTATATAACGAAATCAATCTAATCTCATTTATGAATATCGTTATATCATCATTATAAAGAGTGTTACCTGCCCGCCGGTATATGATTGAAGGTTTGATTATCGACTACTTACGGTTGGATATACCATCCATCAATCTTCCGACGTAGTGAAACGAAAGCACTGCTGCTGTGAGAAAGAAATCGCAAGACAGGAATGCGGAGATGAGACGGCAAAGAGTTGGAACCCCCGGTAGATCCGGGGGAAAAGGCCGTCAGGCGACGGCTTCCGGACACGACCGCTCTGCATGCCTAAAATACAGCAGCGAGACGGCCATGACTATGATGGACAGAGGCAAAGCAACGACCAGGGCGTCGACGCCGGCCCATACCGAGTCGGGGAACAGCACGCTCTGCCCTGTGAGGACCTTGCATATGGGCAGGAAGATGCTGGTCCCCGAGTTGATGAACAGCGCGAAGAACAGGTACGACGCGGTTCCTGCCACCATGCTCGAGACAGCCGCCTTCTTACAGGGGCTGTCAGAGTACACCCCGTGGAAGTAAGCCGGAAGGAGCGCGGCGGCGGTCATGCCCATGAAGATGGATGTGGCCTTGGCGATGATGTCCTTGGGCATCAGATAGCAGTAGACGACCATCAGGACCATGATGACGACGATGACCGCTCTGTTCAGGTTGATGGACTGGGAATCGCCGCGGAATTCGCCCTTGCGGTTCTTGTACAAGGTGTAGAGGTCGTATCCGCCGGCGGCTCCGATGGTGTGCAGGAGCGCGCTGATGGTGGATATGGCAGCGCAGACCAGGGACAGAAGGAACAGCGAGATGAACAGGTCTCCGAAGGTCATGCCGTGGAAGATCTCGAGGATGAACTGGGGGATGATGTAATCCGTTCCCAGGCCGAGGCTCCCGATGTAGGTGTAGGAGATCATCCCGTGGTTCTCCATGAAGTAGACGTTGCTCAGGGCTCCGACGGTGTATGCGGACCCGACGATGGCCAGCATGAACACGGACCCGACGATGAGGGACCTGTTCAGGTCCTTGTCGTTCTTGGCGGACATGAACCTGACGGCCAGCTGGGGCTGGGTGAGCGCACCGATGCCGACTCCGAGCAGGAAGGTGGTGACGACGGTAAGCCACTCCTGGGAGCCGAAGTCGGAGAAGTTGGTCCATCCGTTGAACCCGGGCTGAGTCCCGGTATCGATGGTCCCTATTATCGAAGAATTCCACAGGTTGTCTAGGGCCCCATTGGCTGCTGTGACTCCGCCCAGGTAGTCGTATGTCACGATGAGGATGACGACCATCCCGATGAACATGATCGCAGCTTGGAGGGCATCGTTGTACATGACCGCGATGATCCCGCCGTAGACCACGTACACAGCGACGATGACAGCCAAGGCGATCAGTATTATGTCGTACATGCCGTTGAGGCCTGTGATGGTCGCAAGGGAATTCACTCCCCCTTTGAGGACGGCGGCCGCGTAGATGGGCATCATCACGATGATCAAAATGGCGGTGAACGCCCTTATCCCGCTGGACTTGTATATCTTTCCGAGAAGGTCCGCGAAGGTGGAGGCGCCCAGTTGCCGGCCCTTGCGGCGAGTGGGCCCTCCGAAGACAAGGAAAGCGACGATGAGCCCGACGAAGAGGTTGAGGAAGCACAGCCAAAGGATGGACATTCCATGGACGGCGGCCTGACCGCCGAACCCGATGACCGCCGAGGCGGAGAGGAAGGTCGCACCGTATGATAATGCGATGATCATGGGACTGGCCTTGTTCCTCCCGAGGAGGAACTCCTGGTTGTTCTTCGTGTTCCGATATCCGTAGATCCCCAGAAGGAGCGTTATCACAACGAACACGGCCGCCAGAACCCCGAACGTGAGAAGATCGACGCCTTCAGTTGCCATCGTCTTCATCCCCTTCGGAGCCGCGGCCCTTTATCAGTCCGTAGGCGACGCAGAAGACCACGCAGAAAATGCTCCCGACATATGCTCCCACTATCCACGGATCTGTCAGACCGAAGAACCCCATTTCAATTCACCTTGTGCCGTGCTAACAATTAGCACACTAATCCTCTATCGAAATACGGTATATAATGGTTGCTCGTCCGGAACATGCCTGGACAAATCCCCAACGTGCGGTTTCCACTCGTTCGGCACCTGTTGCTGGCGGACATTCCGAGCAAGTCCGACGAAGCTATAATAAAGAACCTGGTAATCACCGAAGTGGCTTGGCCGGGGCGCTTGGCGTGTCCTATACCCGAAATCGTCAATATGCGGGGGCGACAGCAGGGGACGGCCCCGCTGAACATCCAAGCCCATGGAACAACGATGAAACTTTGTCCTATAGAGTCGGTGTTTGTGACGAAAGCGGCCGGAGGGTCGCGGTTCACACATCAATCGGGGAAACCGGGCGAGGTCCTGACGGGAGCAGCTTTACCTCGAACTACTGACGTTTGTGGGATTGCAGGGTCGAGAAGTGAAATGGTCAACTTGGATCGGGATGTGAGGTCAACCCCTGTGGCCACTTATTTGACGAGTAGAAAAGAAACCGAAGGGATGTCATCTCTCTTTCGGACGGCATCCGGTGATGATCTCCTTCTCGAAGTCGAACAGCACGGCGGTGTCCTTGCCGTCGGTGATCTTCAGCTTCTTGGAATCGTCCACCTTTCCGACCACGGCGCCTTTGCATCCGACCTGTGCGAAGATGTCTATTATCTCCTGGGAGCAGGCGCTGTCGCAAGCGAAGCAGAATCCGCATCCCTGGTAGGTCAGATACCATTTGACGTCGTCCACGCCTTCGGGGCGCGGGATGGCGCCC
>CAVKKO010000114.1:0-2286 GCA_963656905.1 Bacteroidaceae bacterium
TACGGCATCATGACCGTCAACGGCGGTACCTTCCAGGCATCCGCCGGGCTGTCGAACGTCCTCACCTGGAACAACCTGACCGTCAACGGCGGGGATTTCAAGTCCGACGCCAACGCCATCGTCGCCCGCGACTCCGCCGCGACGTACAACAACGGGATCCTCAACGTCCTCGGAGGAACCTACGACTGCACCAACCAGGTCATCATCGTAAGGTCCGGGGATTTCACGCTGGATATTGATGTTGATGGCGTCAAGGATGGAAAGGTCGTCCTGGCCGCGGATTCGAACGCCCACATGGACGGGAAGATCGCCGTCAACAAGAACTCCATCACGCTCTCCGGCATCATCGCCGGGACCGACGGCCTGACCGTCACGCCTTCCGCCATCGGCGGAAGCGTCGTCACGACCTCGGATGGAACCATTGCCCTCGTCGGGAACGTCTCTGTGGCGTCCTCTCTCACCCTCGACGGCGTGGAGCTCTCCATCCCCGTCGGATCCACGCTGACCGTTCCCGCCGATGCGACGCTCTCCGCCGCGAACGGCGGGTCCGTCTCCAACGCCGGGTCCATGAGCATCGACGGAAAGATTACGTCCCCCGTGTCCAACACCGGGACCGTTCGCGCATCCGTCGGAGCTGTCGTCCAGACCGAGATCGCCGGGGACTTCTCCCAGCCGAAGCCCGTCATCCAGGAGATCGCCGCCAAGCGCATCGCCCTGGGAGGCTCCATCAACATCTACGTGTCCGTCACCGACGGCGCGAATGTCGAGCTGTCCGGAGCTACCTGGGCGGAGTACAAGGACGGATGTATCACCGGAACGCCCGACAAGGAGGGCCAGTACACCATTGTGGCCACCCCCAGCATCAACGGCAACGTCGGGGATTCCGTCTCCTTCCGCGTGATCGTGGACGGACCTTCGACGCCCGATGATACCCCCGAACCCGAGAAGAAGGATGTTGTGGAGATTGACATCACGCCGATAACCACTCTCCTGATCCTCGTCCTGGGCGCGGTCATCATCGTCATGATCGTCCGTGCCCTCGCCTGATCTCGCACCAGACACCTGAAGAGAACCGAAACAGGGGCGTCGCCCCCGTCTTACACTCATGTGTATTCCTCCAAAACCGTTTAAGAGACCCCTCCCTGGAACGCTGGAGGGGCCCTCTACCTCACAATGCGCTTATGAGTTCCATGAGTTGTGCCTTGACATCCTCCTTGGAGCGGTCCCCCAGCTTCAATCCCTCGAAGTCCAGCTTCCCGATGGCATCCGTCTTATCCTCGTCGGCGACCCCGACGTATTTCAGCGTCGTTTGAATGTCCATGTGGCCCAGGAGCGAACTCACCAGCTCGATCTTGACACCTGAAAGGTAAAGCGACCTGGCGAATGTCCTACGGAGCGTATGGTTCCCGTTGAAGTCCACGCCGGAGATCCTGCGGATGTTCCCCAGGACTGACTTATCGAACCCGTTACCAGCTTCGGAATATGCCCTAGGTTGCGGAGTTCTCGTCAGAAAGAGGTTCGGCGGAGCCACATAGTCGGGATTCAGCGCCTTCGCTTCCGCGATTGCTTCCTCTCTCCAACCCATGAGCATCTGGAGGTAATGCTTGGCATCTTCTCCATACGGCACGAATCTGTATCTTCCGCCCCCCGTCCCCTTCCCGCGGACGATCACCCCGTCCTCCATGACGTGATCCACGCGGAGCCTGATGACCTCGATTCTCCGAAGGCCCATGCAAAGCATGCACCGGAGCGCGGCCATCTCATGAATTGGCATCTCGACCGACAGCATGTGCTGGGCTTCCTCGGCGGTCAGCCAATCGACCCTCGGCCTGACCGCCGTCTTAGGCCAGCGGAGCTCCATCTCTTCGACGATGTTATTCCCCGCGTTCAGCTTAAGGAACCGTCCGTACAGGAGGATGTACCATCTGACGGTATCGGGCGTCAATCCGGAGAACTCGCAGTCGCGGAGGTAAAGGATCTCCTCCCTTCCGACGCACTCCGACCTCCATTCCCTCCCGGATTCATACAGGGCGCGGATGCACCTCCTGGCCGCCGCATGGTTCCCCTTGACCGATTGCCATCCCAGTCCCGACTGTTCCAAGTGGATCCAGTACGCGCGCAGTTCCTCCTGCGCCTGGGTTGGGAGATCCCCGTCGTTCGCGGACCTGACGCCACAGATCGGCCACTGATTGTCGCCCATCCTCGACTGGCCCATCGCGCTCGCCATGTGTGCTTCGACAACATTGGATGACATGCGACTAACATCTTAGAATCCTCTATTTAAAA
>CAVKKO010000114.1:2296-6012 GCA_963656905.1 Bacteroidaceae bacterium
CAAACGTACCCGTAAAAAGGCATGGACATACCCTCTAACGACGACAAATGTATTTATGCGAGTAAAACGATGAAAAAAGCATGGGATGCACCGAAGCCATGACAGCCCGGGTTTCTAAAGAAACGTCGGACAGATGTATGGAGTTGGCTGCCGAATATCAGTTTCATACATTCTCCGACCTATTGCAATACGCCCTCCGCCTTTATCGCGACCGTCTCGTTCGCGGGGATATAGAAACGGTCACTTATTCTCCAAGAGAAGACCTGATCGAACGGAAGGTCCGTATCGACCGTCGGATCGTCTCCGATATTGCCGTCCGGACGAAGCTCCGCTCCGCGGAGATCCCCGAATACGCCCTCCGCGAATTTTTGGACGGGTGGATAAGCGGATTTAGGGATTGAAACGCCTTTTTCTCAAATTTTTTCGAAAAATTGCATCGGACGCACCTCTGTTTCCACTGCTCTCATTATATACCCTTGATTCCCATGTGGTTTTCAGTCGGGTTGGTTCAAACCGACCGACCGTGTGGAATGAAAATGAACGACGCAACAAGTTTGCGCCGTGATTTCGTCGATGGAGGCGTGGGTTCAAATCCCATCCCTTGCACCTTCGAATTTCTCGGCGCCGAAGATTCGGCCTTCCCGAGCGGGGGAACATCCCCCCGCTCCACGGGACTTATGGAACGCGACCGCGCATCATGCGCGTATCGTGTGGACGCGGACCGCTTGATCCATGACGGACGCGGGACCCGCGTACTCCTCCACATCAAGACGTGCAACCTCACGATGAGTTCGGTCATGCGCACGATACGCGCCGTGGCCGGAGCTCACCCCGAATGGGACCTGTTCATGGACGGGGACCTCTACTCGATCTGCGCACGCCCGCGCCGGGAGGTGGACGCATGATCGGAGCGTCCGCCCGCGCGGATGCGCCCGCGGTCATAGACCTCGGAGCTCCCCGTCGCCTATCGGATTGGCGGACGAAGACGATCTTCAAGCAATATCTCATAGCATCGGGCGCGTCCGCGTATGCCGCTGACGACCTTATCGCCCATCTGACCCTGAAGGATCTCCGCACGCTCTTTTTGGATCCTTGTTCGGAGCGTGTCGGATCCTTCCCCGAGTACCGTTTCGATTCCAAGGTCGTCGCATCCATCGACGCCCTCTACCCGACCGCATGCCGTTCCGAGAACTTCCCCGGAACGTCGTATTTGGGGATTTTCTAAAACCGGACTAAGGGCGGATTTTGGCATGACTTCATACTTAAAGCTGACGGACAACCTGAACGGCCCCTCGAACGGGTCAGTTCGGAAGTCTGGCTACAGCTCTCGGTTCGGTTTTTCGGTCCGGGCCGAACTAAGGCGTGATGTTTGATGCCCCGCCCGACCTCCGACGGACTCAAGCCGACCCGCATCAAGATCGCCGTCGCACTCCTCGGATTGGACGCGAACGGCTACCGCAGGACGCAGAAAGAAGTCTCGGACATGCTCGCAATCGCCAAATCCACGGTCAATGAAGCCGTGGGCGACCTGATCCGTCGCGGTTGCATCCGTTGCACCGATGATTCCCGTCGCGAGAAGATTTACTGCAAGGGCGTTAACTTCGCACTGCTCGAATCCCAGATAACCGCCGAAATCCTCGAATCCGTACAGGTTTTGAACTCGGTCCGGGGGAACGGCTGGGCCGTTACGGACCCGGAACGCTCCGCGCATTCCGACCCCCCTTCCGACCTTAACACCCCTGAAACTCAAAACAGGAGCGGACCGCTTCCCATCGCATGGGACGTCCATCTCAATTGCGAGCTCCCGCGCTTCCTCGCCGACCGCGAAGGAGAACTCTTCCAGGTCCCCATCAACATAACCGACCCGTCGGGTCAGACCCGCACGTTGTCGCAGACGCTGTTCACTCGGGATTCCGGATACGAGATCAAGGGAGGCATGAGATGGACGGGCATGTTCGTCATGCCCTCATCCGATCATGCGGGACGCTACTCCATAGAATACCACAGGACCTCCAAGGGCGGACAGTTCTACGTCGGTCCCCAATTCGACGTGCTCATGTCGGGCGACGACGTCAACGACATGTCGTGTGTCCGTACCGCGTTGGTCGCCGCATGCGCCCCCATGCTCATTTGGCTCGAAAAGCACGCCGGATGGGTATTCAACAAGGACGAATGCGGAAGATACCGCCTTTTGACCGAGCTCCGCCCGGATAAGATCCATCGCGCTCTCCGCGGACCAGCCAATGACCTCCTGACAGAATTGTGCGGAGGATCCTTCGGCGTGTCCAACGAGGGGATATGGGCCGATAGGTCCCCGGGATACACGGAGCTGGAGACCAACAACGCCGCCTACGCCGAAGCCATTATCGACCTGCCCCGCACAGCCGCCAAGGCCGAGTTCGCGTATTCCAAGGCGATCAGTACGGACAAGGAGATCGCGGAGCTGAAAGGCCAGATCTCCGAACTCGTGGCCATCTCTACACGTTTGGTGGAGGTCGGCCACAATATTCTCGAAGCCCAGACCGCGGGCTTCCGCATACTCTCGAATCAGACCGCTCTGGAGATGTTCCAAACGTTGCCTGACGAAACCCCAGCTGATGCACGCACTCTGGAGGGGTACCATTGACAGTTCCCTTCCAAGGAGGTGTTTCTATGAAGAATGAAAAACTGGACGCACAGACGGAGATCGACAGGATCATCGCATCCATCGAGACCGATGTTAGGACGTTCGAGACCCCGGTATCGGACAACCCCCTCGCATCCATCAAGACGTCATCCCGTCAACTCCGCTCCAAGACCTCCGCACTCGGATCCGAGGTGGAATCGTTGGAGACCTGCCTGAAATACGACAAGGGGAAGACAGTCGCCCAATGCGGCGACGTGCGCGAATCCATACGCGACGTGCTGATCTTCGCCATCGAACTCGAATACAGACTGTTCGAACTCGAATCCCGCATGGGGGTGGCGTCGGATGAGTGAAGCCATGCCCATTCGCCCTACCGCCATCCTCTACGCCCGTGTCTCCACGGACGACAAGGACCAGGATCCTATGACGCAGATTCGCAACATGCGGGCATTTTGCGAGCGCGAGGACTTCGAGATCGTCGGCGAGTACATCGAAGAGAAATCCGCGAAGGACCTTGACCGCCCGCAATTCCAACAGGTCCTCGGTCGCATCATGACCTCCAAGGTCAACTACCTGATCGCATGGTCGGAATCCCGTCTCTCCCGTGACACGGACGATATGGGCCGCATCGTCACCATATGCAAGTCGGCGGGTACTCTCATCCGCTACGTGTCGTCGTCCGTCTCTCCGGAGCAGTCGGCGGGCAAAGTGATCAACTACCTCAATACGTGGCAATCCGAGGAGGAGCGCAAGAAGCTCTCCCTCAACACGAAGCAAGGGATGGACACTGCGAAGGCCAAGGGGATTCACTGCGGAAGGATGCTCGCATTCTGTTTCACGCACCGCGTCGCCGAGAAGCAGAAGCTCATTCAGACGGAAGGCGAGCACCGCACCGTTATAATGTCCCTCGATGACGTCATGGAACTCTCCAAGCAAGGATACTCGGTACGCCGTGTCTCCCGCGATTTCGCCCACGTCTCCTACAAGACGCTCATGAAGGCATTGAAGGAGGAGGGGAAGCTCGACGAGTTCCGTTCGAACGTCGAAACCTACCGTAATGGCGGGAATCAAGGGGGTTCGGAATGAAGGG
>CAVKKO010000115.1:0-6011 GCA_963656905.1 Bacteroidaceae bacterium
CCGGCGGCTTCGCCGCCCGGACCCGCCCTCGCGACCACCGATCGGGGGCTGTTCGATCCAATCGCATTAGACTGTGATTATCTCGAACCTGGCCTTGGCCAGCTCGGAATGGAAGCACACGCCGATCAGGAGGACCTCTCCGGACATCTCCGAGTAGTATCTCATCTTGTGGATCTGCCTTAACGCTTCGTCCACGCCCTTGTCCATGTCCTCCTCCGTCTTGGCGATCTTGAGCTCCATGATTATGCCGACGTCACCTTGGGCCTTCGGCGTCATGATGATGTCCGATCTCTCCAGCCCCATCTCGCGTTCCGTCCTGACCGTGTACCTCTCGCAGAAACCGATCAGAAGGGTGACCACCATCATCTCGTACGGGTCATTCGGAGTCTAAGAGCACGGGCGCATCATATGATTCGGACGATATGGCGTTGACGGTTTCTCCGGAACGGTTGAGGTTCGGAACAGCTCGTTCCGGAAACCGTAGTTCGGATCGGAACATGGATTCTGGAAAGATATTCATCTGTCTCCAAGTCCGAGTCATAGAAATGAAACCGATCAATACCCGCCATCTGGTAGGAAAGATATCAATCCATCAAATTAGGACAATACTGATCCATATTCTTGACCAGGAACGCGACCATACCCATCATCATAACCCCACCGAAGGTGTAAACAAAGACCGCCATCATTATGAGGACATTGAACGAACCCGTCACAGCCGCCAGACCGTAACAGACGACCTTCAATATCCCCCAGAAGAGCATCAGCACGGTAGATAGCTTGGATTTCCTCAGGACCTGCAACATCGCGGATCCCAATCTGCGATATCCGTCTCCAGGCAGTAAGATGGCGAACATCTTCAGAACCCACGCCATCCTCTCGTGGTAAAGCGCCATCTCAGTATTGTAGGTGAAGACATCGATGAGCGTATCGGCGAAAACGAACAAGACGACGGCCAGTACAACCTCGATTACCAGAGACAGCTTCGCGGAATACAGCATCCCGTCCTTCATCTTCGCGATATCCTTCTGCCCCAGTGCCGCAGAGCATATGGGAATCATTGCAGCACCTATGGCATCGGATGGGACAACCGCTATGGTGGGATACCTGAAAGGGACATTGTAGCACATGACTCCCGCCGTCCCCCCTACGCTGATGATGAATACCCTCTGTATGATATTGGTGATACTGGACACAATAGATTCCATCGAGCGCGGACCGCCTATGCCGAACACCTCCTTCGCAGAATCCGCATCGTAGTATCTCTTCCCGAACCGGATCCTGAGCACCATGCGGTCCTTCCTGTAATACAGCAGCCCCAGAACGGTTGAAACGAGTGCCGAGATACAGGTCGCCCATCCCGCACCGGATACCCCGAGATCGAGGACATAGATCAATATCGGATCGCAGACCATGTTCACTAACGCAGACAGTACGAGAACCAGCATCGATTTGTTCTTGGCACCCTCGGCCCTCAGTATCCCTGCGACGATCCCGTTGAATATCAGAGGGATGGACATCAGGACGAACGGATACGTGTATCCGATACACTCCCCCTCTATTCCTTCGGCCCCTACGAAAGATATGATCGGCTTGAGAGACAGCGATACCACGAGGGACATCATCAGAGAGAACAACAGACCCAACATCAGAGCGTTGGATACGATGGATGAGGCTTTCTCCGGATCGTGTTTCCCCAGATGATACGCCGACCTGGATGATACCCCGATGCCCAGTCCCGTCCCGATCGCTGTAATCATGTAGTAGATCGGGGACATCACCGCCACAGCGGAGGTCGCATCCACCCCCAGACCGGATGTCCAAAACGTATCGACGAACAGATTGACCTGGATGACCAGATATGAGACGGAGAGCGGGATGGCCAGATTGCGTATGGCCCTCCTCGGCTCTCCCAGCAGTTCATCCAGATCCTTCGTGTCAGAGACCATCGGAATCAACGGTCACTTCAATGCCGAGATGCGGAAGAACTGTTCGTAATTCAGTTTGAACAGCTGTTTGGGATTTATCGCGGCCCGAGAGGCGCAATCGATATAGCACAGTTCGGAGAAACCCAGGTCCTTCAGCGCCCTGATGTCCCATTCGGGACGGGCGGCGTACGTCAGAGGGAGTTCGTGCTTCCAGCCCCTGGCCTCCTCGTAGTTCTCGAAAGATGTGGGGAACTTCTCGCCGAACTTCTTCTCGTAAGCCTCCTGGTAGGCGCGACGATCCTCACGATACGTGTAGTCCCTTTGGGGATGCCCCCCGTCGAAATAAATCAGCGCTCCGCCCTTGCGCAGGACGCGTTTGCACTCGCTCAGGGTGCCCTTCGGATCTGGCAGGGCCCATATGACGTTCCTGCTGATTATCAGGTCGAACGATTCATCGGGAAACGGGAGCTTCTGAACATCCATCTTGATGTAATCCACGGATACCCCGCGGGATTCGCTGTTCTTGGCGGCCTGGACGAGCATCTCCTCGGATATGTCCGTGGCAGTCACCCTGTTGCCGGCCATCGCCATGAGAGTGGCGAATACCCCCGGACCTGTCCCTATATCCAGCACATCCATGCCTGTCTTCTTGGGGCTCCTCTCCAAGATCAGATCGGTCCACACCTCCTTCCCCGGTGAGGAGAGATCGTCCGGTGCCACGATCTGACTGTATCCCTCCGCAGACACGTCCCATCCGTGCTCAATCTTGCCCATCAATTCCATTTTCATTCCTCCATAATCGGTTTCAACACCACCAGATGACGTTTCCCATCATCCTGATAAAACAGCGACTTGACATGATACACATCGGATAGCATCCGCTCTGTGAAGACATCTTCGGGATTTCCCTCGCTGTAGACGGATCCGCCGTTCAATACGACCACGTTGTCAGAGTAGTTCAGAGCGATATCGAGATGGTGTAGGGTCAATATCGTCACGCAACCAATCTCACGGGTCACCCTGGATATGAAATCCATCAGGGTGAACTGATGGTATAGGTCAAGGGCGCTCGTGGGTTCGTCCAGTATCAGTACCTTGGGATCCTTAACCAGGGCCTGGGCTATAAACACCAACTGCCTCTGACCACCGCTGAGTTCACCGATTTTGCGACCCGCGAACTGACTGATGCCCATCATCGACAGTATGCGATTGACTTTGTCAATCTCGACTTCTCCGACAGTGAATCCCAGCGTATGGACCATTCCGAGCATCACGATTTCGAAAACATTCAATTCGGCGTTGCAGTCCGAACTCTGCTCCGTGAAACTCATGCATTTAGCCGCTTCGCGACCATGCAGATTGTTCCCATCGAGAAGGACCTCTCCTCCGTGGGAATACAGACCTGCTATGCTCTTCAGCAGCGTCGTCTTTCCGGTTCCGTTGGCGCCTATTATCGAAGTAATCTCCCCCGGTCTGGCCGAGAAACTCACATCCTTCAGGACAGGGCAATCCCCATAGCTGAACGATAAGTCTTTGACCTCGATCATGAGGATGCCACCTTCCTCTTGGATACGAGGTAGAAGAACACCGGTATCCCCACTATGGCGGTTATGGCGCCTATTGGATAGATGAGACCTTCCGTCAAGACCCTCGTAACGATATCCGCCGTGCAGAGCATCGCCGCCCCGCAGATGGCGGACATCGGTATGAAGAAGCGCTGCTCCTCCCCCAGGATCATCCTGGCTATGTGGGGACCTACGATCCCGACAAAACCTATGCATCCGACGAAGGCGACTGCGACCGCTGTCACGAGAGAGCCTATCAGAAACAGGATCTTCCTGAATCTGCCTACATCGATGCCCAGTGAACGAGCCTTGCCGTCGCCGAGCTTTAAAGCTGTCATCTTCCAGCAATTCTTGTAAACATAAGCGAAACAAAGCAGGAAGGGCACGAGCATTATCCCGACTTTCTCCCAGGTGGCATTGGATACGCTCCCGAACGTCCAGAATACGATGCCGGATAGTGCTTCGGAGGATGCGAAATACTGCATCAGAGTCGAGAGGGCCTGGAAGAAGAACACCAGACCGATCCCTGCCAGAATCATCGTCTCCGAAGCGAAATCCCTGGTCCGGGCTATTATGAAGATACCCGAACAAGCCAGCATCGCAAAGAGGAAGGCGGCTGCGGGGATCATGTAGGTCCCCAGCCCGGCCAACCCTCCTATGCCGACGACCATCGCAAGGGATGCTCCGAAGCCCGCACCGGCGGATATGCCCAAGGTATACGGGCTCGCCAGGGGATTGTTCAGCATCGTCTGCATTATCGAGCCGGCGAAGCCGAATATCGCCCCGGCGAGAAGGCTGGTGACGACTATCGGCAACCTGATCTCCCATACTATCACGTGCATAGTCGAGGTGGAACTGTTCGGGTGGATGAGTTCCGTCAACACATCCGAGGCGTTCATGTACCTCGCACTGAACAGGATGTCTATCAGGAATACCACGACGCAGACGCCTATCCCGGCGAGGATCATCCACATCTTGCGACGGGCGTACCTGTTGTAGTCGAATTCACCAGCTTCTTCCATTTGGTCACCTTATAGCGGTGAAGAAACAGCCCGTCAGTTTGAACGGCATGTATTTGTCGAAGAAATCAGCCAGGTCCTTGTCCGGATCGATGTCGGAAAACTCTTCGGGGAACAGCATCTTCGCGATGTACTCGAATGCTGCAAAATCGTAAATGTCGCGACACATGCACATCGCGATGCCGTACACCTTCCCCTCTTTGTATGAGGTGAGCTCCGACCACCCGGTCCTGTGGGTGAAATATGCGTCCATCTCCTTCTGGGCCGACTCCTGTGTCGCCATGAATCCCAGGTTGACATAATTGGAACTGGCGGGCCAGTAGGAACCGCAGAACAGGATGTATTCGGGATCCTTCGCGATGACCTCGGAGGATTCGATCTTGGGCTTCTTCGCACTCCCATCAGTCAGCATGGTCCCGCCGCACTTATAGACGACCATCCCCCACTGATACTGGTTGTTATTGCTGTTGCCCATGGTCTCGTATCCATTCATGGTGCTCTCGTAATAGACCACAGGCCTCTCGGTACCGCTGTCCAGGATGCTCTGCACCTTATCCAGTACGGCATTGGTCTTGTCAGCGTAGATAGTGGTCAGCTCCTCGGCGATCTTCTCCTTACCAAAGAGCTTGCCGAGAATCGTCACAGACTGGCAGATCTTATCGACGTCTTCGGTGTGGAAGTCGATGTAGATGATCGGAATGTTGGCCTTCTGGAATGCCTCGGCGACGCCGGAGCTCTCCACAGAGGACTTCTGAGCGAGAGAGGTAATCAGAGCAGAGGGATTCTTCAACAGC
The DNA here is from genome assembly GCA_963656905.1 of Bacteroidaceae bacterium. Lineage (GTDB taxonomy): Archaea > Thermoplasmatota > Thermoplasmata > Methanomassiliicoccales > Methanomethylophilaceae > Methanoprimaticola. The sequence goes on from CAVKKO010000115.1 coordinate 5,307, forward strand.
ACATTGGCGGAATCGAAACTCTGCTCGTCTATCGCACCATAGTTCTCGAGGGATTTCAGGTCGGGATACACCTCGCAGTACTCCGCCCACATATCCGCACGGTAGTCGGCAGGGCAGTTATCAATACCCACGAGATATCTGTCGATATCCTCCCCGAGAAGGATCGACATCGTAACGAACGGTCCTCCAGACAAGGACCATTGGACTGCCACAGCCCCCAGGTGGTGATCCATCGTGAACGTTGTACCGTTGAGATCGGTGAACGTGTAGGGATCACAGGGGACATCGGTCGCTTTGGCAGTATCGTCGTCCTTGTCGCTAGAGCCGGAATTCATGAAGAAAACAGCACAGCCTACAATGACAATCAATACAATAGCGACAATTGATATCATCTTAGCGTTCATGGTAACCAGTTGGATGATATATCCAGTACGAAATCTTGACACCGTATATAATACATCATCTGGCAGAAAATGCAAAAATTTGGCAAATTCGAACACTCACTTGATATTCCGCACAGAGAAAGACCGGTCATGCGAGGCCACGATCAACTCGTTAATCGCGCTCTATTCTTTGGAGACACACCCTCCATGCCCGAATCCTCACCATCGAATCTCGCCATTACCATGAGCCCTCATCAGGGCGCATTAAACATACCAAATCAGTATCATATATCCCGATTGAACAATAGTTCTCCGAACGGAA
>CAVKKO010000116.1:0-5888 GCA_963656905.1 Bacteroidaceae bacterium
GTCTCGCATAGCCTGCGCTGCTGCTTCTTGTTCGGGCGGAGCCTCAGCGTCACGGTTATGCAGGACATCAGTAGTAGTTGCGCGCTCTCAGGCTATAAAGGTTGTGCGGAGAGTTCCACTCGCGGCCTGCCCGGCAGCCGATCAAAGGTCACCAACTTTCTGCTCACCTAGCCCGAAGCCATTTCAGGCTCCGGCAGGGGACGCTCTGAACAACAGTATATCTATCTGTATCATTGTGGGAGTCATCGGCCCCGTGGGGTAGTGGATATCCTGTTGGCCTTCGGAACCAACAACCCGGGTTCGAATCCCGGCGGGGCCGCCATCCCCATTTCGGAAGGCTTGGTGCCCTCGAAGGGTTTAAACTGTTAAATTTATATAGAAGTTCTAACATAAAGTCCCTCAGTATTCCATTCAAGGAAGATATGGAGGAACAAAAATGGGTATGGGAAACGCACCTGTGATCATTCTCAGGGAAGGAACCAAGAGAGAGAAAGGAAAGGACGCCCAGTTCAACAACATCACGGCCGCCAGGGCCATCTCCGACGCAGTCAGGAGCAGCCTCGGCCCCAGGGGAATGGACAAGATGCTCGTCGACTCCGTCGGCGATGTCGTCATCACCAACGACGGCGTGACCATCCTCAAGGAGATGGACGTCCAGCACCCTGCCGCCAAGATGCTCGTCGAGGTCGCCAAGACCCAGGACGCAGAGGTCGGGGACGGAACCACCACCAGCGTCATCCTCGCCGGAGAGCTCCTCAAGAAGGCCACCGACCTGATCGACGCCAACGTCCACCCCACCATCATCGCCAGCGGGTACAGGCTCGCCAACGACAAGGCCCAGGAGGTCCTGAAGAAGGTCGCCATGAAAGTGTCCATCAACGACACCAAGCTCCTGAAGCTCATCGCCGAGACCGCCATGATCTCCAAGCAGGTCAACAGCTCGAAAGAGTACTTCGCCGACCTCGTTGTCGACGCAGTGAAGACCATCGTGGACAAGGACAAGGACGGCAACTATGAGATCGACCTCAAGAACCTCCAGACCGTCAAGAAGGCCGGAGCCAAGATGGAGGAGTCCTACGTCGTGAAAGGGCTCATCATCGACAAGGAGCCCGTCCAGGCTAACATGCCCAAGTCCGTCGCGAAAGCGAAGATCGCTCTGATCGACGCGCCCTTCGAGGTCAAGAAGACCGAGATCGACGCCAAGATCCAGATCACCGACCCCAACCAGCTCTCCCAGTTCATCGCCGAGGAGGAGAAGATGCTGAAGGACATGGTCGAGAAGGTCAAGGCCTCCGGAGCCAACGTCGTCTTCTGCCAGAAGGGTATCGACGACCTCGCCCAGCACTTCTTCGCCAAAGAGGGCATCTACGCCTGCAGGCGCGTCAAGAAGTCCGATATGGAGAGGCTCGGAAGGTCCACCGGCGCCAACATCATCAACAAGATCGCCGAGATCGACAAGTCCGATCTCGGATACGCCGACCTCGTGGAGCTCAAGAAGATCGAGGACGAGGAGATGACCTTCGTCACCGGAGTCAAAGAGCCCAAGACCGTGTCCGTCCTCGTCAGGGGAGGGACCAACCACGTCGCGGACGAGGTCGAGAGGTCTCTTGTGGACGCCTGGTCCGTCGTCAAAGTGGCGATCGAAGACGGAATGATGGTCACCGGAGGAGGATCCACCGCCATGGAAATCGCAATGCAGCTCCGCGACTACGCCGCATCCGTCGGAGGAAGGGAGCAGATCGCCATCGAGGCCTTCGCCTCTGCCATGGAGACCATACCCTCGACCCTGGCCGAGAACGCCGGACTGGACCCGATCGACATCCTCATCCAGATGAGGAAGCAGCACAAGGCCGGAAAGGTCTACGACGGCCTCAACCCCTACACCGGAAAGGTGGAAGACATGCTGAAGCTCAACGTCATCGAGCCCTACAGAATCGGAAAACAGGCCATCAACTCTGCTACCGACGCAGCGGTCATGATCCTCAGGATCGACGATGTCATCGCCTCCAAGGCCAGCCCCATGCCCCAGGTGGGCGAGGGCGGAATGCCTCCCGGAATGGACGACTGAAGAACCCGATTAAGCAAACCGGGGGCTTCGGCCCCCATTTAACGATTATCGAACGATTGAGAGATGCTACCTATGACTGACAAGTCTAAAAAGAAGGACGAGGAGCCGACGGAGCCTGTGGTCGACGAGCTCGCGGAGGCCAAGGCCGAGGCGGAGAAGTACCTCGACATGGCCCGCAGGCTCCAGGCGGACTTCGACAACTTCCGCAAGAGGACGCAGCGCGAGAACGAGGAGTACAGGAAGTTCGCATGCTCGTCCATACTGGGCGACCTCCTCACGATCGTCGACGATCTGGACCGCGCGCTGGAGCACGCAGGCGAGGAGACGGAGTTCGTCAAGGGGATACGCGGCGTCAGGGCCAACATGATGAAGGTCCTGGAGGCCAACGGCCTTACCGAGATCCCTGCGGACGGCAAGTTCGACCCCAACTGCCACGAGGCCCTGTGCACGGTGGATGGAGACGAGGACGGGGACATCGCAGAGGTGTTCCAGAAAGGCTACATGCTGAACGGGAAGGTCCTCAGGTACTCCAAAGTCAAAGTAACGAAGAAGAGAGAAGAGAGCGAAGAGAACAAGGAATCAAACGAAGGTGAGTGAATATGTCAAGAATAATAGGAATCGATTTGGGTACAAGCAACTCCGCAGCCTCGGTCATGGAAGGCGGCAGGCCTACCATGATCCCCAGCGCGGAAGGAACCAGCGTCGGCGGGAAATCGTTCCCGTCCTACGTAGCGTTCACGAAAGACGGACAGCTGCTCGTAGGAGAGCCTGCGCGCAGGCAGGCCGTGACCAACCCCGACGGGACCATCAAGAACGTCAAGAGGAAGATGGGGTCCAACGAGAAGGTCACCGCCCTCGGCAAAGAGTACACTCCCCAGCAGATCTCCGCTTTCATCCTCCAGAAGATCAAGAAGGACGCCGAGTCCTACCTCGGAGAGACCGTGGACAAAGCGGTCATCACAGTCCCCGCCTACTTCAACGACAACCAGAGGCAGGCCACCAAGGACGCGGGCGCCATCGCGGGCCTCGATGTGGTCCGTATCATCAACGAGCCCACCGCGGCCGCTCTCGCCTACGGGCTGGACAAGTCCGGAACCGAGCAGAAGATCATGGTGTTCGACCTCGGAGGCGGAACCCTCGATGTGACCATCATGGACTTCAGCGACGGAGTGTTCGAAGTGCTGTCCACTTCCGGAGACACCCAGCTGGGAGGATCTGACATGGACGAGGTGCTGACCAAGTACGTCATCGGAGAGTTCCAGAAAGAGACCGGCATCGACCTGGCCAAGGACAACATGGCTTTCTGGAGGGTCAGAGAGGCATGCGAGAAGGCCAAGATCGAGCTGTCCACCACCATGCAGACCGAGATCAACCTCCCGTTCATCTCGTCCGACGCTTCCGGCCCCAAGCACCTGGTCCAGACGGTCACCCGCGCCAAGCTGGAGGAGCTTGTGGAGCCCATCGTCTCCAGATGCAGGACGTCCATCGAGCAGGCCATGTCCGATGCGCACCTGTCCTCGGACAAGATCGACAAGATCATCATGGTCGGAGGGCCCACAAGGATGCCCATCGTCCAGAACTTCGTCGAGTCCATCGTCGGGCCCAAGATCCAGCGCGGGATCGACCCCATGGAGTGCGTGTCCATGGGAGCCGCCATCCAGGGAGCCGTCCTGTCCGGAGAGGTCAAGGACGTCCTGCTCCTCGATGTCACCCCCCTGTCCCTCGGCATCGAGACCCTGGGAGGAGTGGCGACCAAGCTCATCGAGAGGAACACAACCATTCCGACCAAGAAGTCTCAGGTGTTCTCCACCGCCGTGGACAACCAGCCCTCCGTGGAGATCAACGTCGTCCAGGGAGAGAGGCCCATGGCCGCAGACAACACATCTCTAGGCAGGTTCGTCCTCGACGGGATACCCCCGGCACGCCGCGGCATCCCCCAGATCGAGGTCACCTTCGATATTGACGCCAACGGCATAATCAACGTGTCCGCCAAAGACATGGGCACCGGAAAGGAGCAGAAGATCACCATCGCCTCCTCCAACAAGCTCAGCAAGGAGGAGATCGACGAGCTGGTCAAGCAGGCCGAGAAGTTCGCCGACGCGGACAAGAAGAAGATGGAGATCGTGGAGCTCCACAACCAGGCCGAGACTGCCGTCTACGCCGTCAGGAAATCCCTCGACGAGCTGGGCGACAAGGTCAGCCAGGAGGAGAGGATGTCCATCGAGCAGGCCATCTCCGACCTGGAAGCGGCCAACAAGGGCGACGATGCCGACGCGATCAAGTCCAAGATGGACGCCCTGACGAAGGTCATGGAGCCCATCACCCAGAGGATCTACCAGGAGGCATCCAAGCAGGCCGGGGCCCAGCAGGGCGCATCCGCGGGCCAGCAGCAAGCCTCCCAGGAGAACGCCTCCGGCAACGGCGACTACGTCGATGCCGACTACAAGATCGTCGACGACGACGGCAAGCAGTGAGGCGATGTGAGATGCCGAGGGACTACTACGAGATTCTCGGGGTGGAGAAATCCGCCACCGAGGACGAGATCAAGAAGGCATACCGCAGTCTTGCCAAGAAGTACCACCCCGACGTCTCCACCGAACCGAAGGAAGTCGCCGAGGCGAAGTTCAAGGAGCTGTCCGAAGCCTACGAGGTGCTCTCCGATCCGGAGAAGAGGAAGCTCTACGACCAGTACGGCCACGAGGGAGTCAAGCAGCAGTTCGGAAAGGACGGATTCAGCTGGGACGACTTCACCAGGGCCGACGACATCAGCGACATCTTCGGGGACATATTCGGCGGGATGTTCGGCGGCGGAGGGCGCCGCCAGAGGTCCCGCAACGCCCCCGCCCAGGGAGACTCCCTGAGGTATGACCTGGAGGTCACCCTCAGAGAGGTCCTGGACGGGAAGAAGGTCAACCTGGACATCCCCCACTCGGTGGTCTGCGAGGCATGCAAGGGCACCGGGGGGAAGGACGGAAACGTCACGACCTGCCGCACTTGCGGAGGATCGGGACAGGTCCAGTCTGTCCGCCAGACCATGTTCGGACAGATGGTGTCCGTCAGCGACTGCCCCGACTGCCGCGGAAGGGGGACCACCTCCGCAGAGAAGTGCCCCAAGTGCCGCGGAGCCTGCCGCGTGAACCAGGAGTCCCACATCTCCCTGAACATCCCCAAGGGGGTCCAGGAGGGGACCAGGCTCAAGGTCTCCGGAGCAGGGAACGCCGGATACAACGGCGGGCCCGCAGGGGACCTGTTCGTCGTCGTCCATGTGAAGGAGGACAAGACCTTCGACCGCGACGGAGCGAACCTCTGGACAGGCGTGGTCACCACCTACCCCAAGCTGGTGCTCGGAGGAGAGGAGACGGTCATGACGCTCGGAGGGGACAAGGTCCAGCTGAAGATCCCTGCAGGGACCGATGTGGGCACCGTGCTCAGGATCCCGGGCCAGGGGCTTCCCAAGATGAGCTCCCAGTCCCGCGGGGACATGTTCGTCCGCGTCTCGGTGTCGGTGCCGAAGAAGGTCACCGACGAGGAGCGCGAGCTGCTGACCAAGCTGGACGCCTCCGCAGGCGCTTCAGCCAAGGGCCGCAAGAGCAAGTCGAAGCTCAGGGACAAGATCCAAGAGACCATCGACGACATCACAAGATGAACGAAACGCCACATTCCGGGGGATTCCCCGGTCTGTGACATTCCTATTTCAATCCCCTTGACCTCTGATGCAGGCCTGTTGGCGGGTCTTGATTCGGAAGGCCACGCGATGTGCATTTCTTCTGCTTGCTGCTGTTCTCAACCAGTTATTTTTTATTTATTTAATAATCATTAA
>CAVKKO010000117.1:0-5770 GCA_963656905.1 Bacteroidaceae bacterium
ACGCGCCTGGCCTCGTCCATGCCCTTGTACAGGTACACCGAGGCGACCAGCGCCTCGAAGCAGTCCGCGCGCATGTTCTCCTCGATCATCGGCTTCTTGTCAGGGCCTTTATGCATCCCGCCGACCCTCATCATCCCGTCGATGTCCAGGCCGTATGCCAGCACCCTCTCCGAGATCCTGTGGTTGGCGACCTTGTCCTGCTTGTAGTCGGTCATGGCCCCTTCCTTCAGGTCGGTGCCGGAATAGACCCTCTCGCAGGCCAGGAACTCGAGTATCGAATCTCCCAGGAACTCCAGCCTCTCGTAGGGCTCCCCGCCCTTCTCGTTGGTGTAGCTGTCGTGGGTGAGCGCTTCGCAGAACCGCTCCAGGTCCCCTTGCGGGACGTTCCTGAACAGGAACGGCGGACGGGCCAGGAACTGGCGCACCGACATCTCGAAATCCGACTCCAACGGAAGGGCCTCCGGACGCCCGATGCGGGTCTCCGTATTTAAAGAAGACAAGGGCCGTCCGGTAGACCAGCTTATATAATAAATAGGGATTAGACCGAAGCATGCAGACCTATGTCGCCGAAAAGACGTCCGATTCCGTCACGCTCGGTTTCAAAGAAGCCAACCTCACCCTCATCACCCCTCTGATGAAGGCGCTGTACGATGACAGCAACGTCGAGCTGGTCAGGTACATCGACAAGCACCCGGAGCTCGAGGACCGCAGGCTCTACGTCAAGGTCAAGTCCGGAGATGCCCTCGACGCCGTCAAGAAGGCTTCCCAGGCCGTTTCAGATTATTACAGCACGCTGAACGAGTGAGCACTTGTACAGAAGCTGCCGCACGGCCGAGGCCGACATAGGGATGAGGTGCTACCTCTGCCCCGCAGACGGGACAGGGGGCCATCTCAAGACCCTTCCCGAAGATTTCATCGTGAAGGAGATCTCCGATCCCCCCAGAGCGAAGGACAACGGCGATTTCACCATCGCGACCGTCACCAGCCGCAACTGGGAGACCAACCGCCTCGTCAGGATAATGGCGCGCAGCATCGGCATGTCCCGCGAACGCATCGGATTCGCAGGGACCAAGGACAAGAGGGCTGTCACGACGCAGCTCATGTCCTTCAAATGCCCTCCCGAGGACCTCTCCAAGATCGACCTCAAGGACGTGGAGATCAAGGATGCGTACCGCGGAGCAAGGGCCATACAGATCGGCGACCTCCTGGGCAACGATTTCACCATAACCGTCAGGGACTGCGCCATGGACATGGCCTCGGTCCGCGAAGTCGTGGCGGAGGACATTGCGCTCATCAGGAAGACGGGCGGGTACCCCAACTACTTCGGGGTCCAGAGGTTCGGGGTCGTCAGGCCCGTGACCCATCTCGTCGGCGAGAGGCTGGTCCGCGGGGACATCGAGGGCGCGGTGAGGACGTACATCTCGTTCACCACGCCGGAAGAGGACGAGGAGCTGCAGACGATACGCGGCTCCCTGAAGGACACGGACGACTGGGGAGAGGCCGCCAAGGCCATGCCCGAGCAGATGTCCTACGAGAAGACGATGGCGCAGGTCCTGGCCGGCGGAGGCTCATGGACGGATGCCCTCGAGGCGCTGCCGTCGAACCTCCAGATGATGTTCGTGCACGCTTACCAGTCATTGCTCTTCAACGAGATGCTCAGCCTGCGCATGGAGCGCGGGCTGCCCCTCAACATGCCCGTGGAGGGAGATGTCATCATCCCTCTCGACCAGGACAGGAACCCCCAGCACGAGAACCCGATAATGGCCACCGCCAAGAACTTAGACCTGGTGGCAAGGCAGGTCCGCGCCGGAAGGGCATTCGTGACGGGTTCGCTGTACGGATCCGAATCGGTTCAGGCAGAAGGCGAGCCGGGAGAGATCGAGAGGGCCGTCGTGGAATCCCACAAGCTGTCCCCTCAAGACTTCGTCATCCCGGGGCTCTCCAGGTGCAGCTCCAAAGGCGGCAGGAGGGAGCTCCTGTGCCCCGTGAAGGACATCAGGCCGGAGTTCGGCGAGGACACATATTCCCTGGAGTTCTCGCTCCCCAAAGGCAACTACGCCACATGCCTGATGAGGGAGTTCATGAAGTCCGAGATGAGGGACTACTGACATCCGGATCAGATTATCTGGCTCTGGACCACTCTGGCCTCGTAGACCCCGATCGAGCATTCCAGCATTATCTCGTACACCGTCATGCCCTTCGGCAGGCCCAGCGACATCTCCGCCAGGCGGGGGTCCGCCCTGCGGCCGATGTCCGTGAGCATCGCCCTCTTTATGTAAGCCACCAGGTCCTTGGCCGCGTCCACGTCCTTGAACCCGCACTGCACATAGACGGCGGCCAATGGGAGGTCGGGATTCTTCTCCAGGTCCTTCCACTGCAGCTTGGTGACGGCGTCCAGCGACCTGCGCTCCATCTCGCGGAACGCATCGGTTCCGGGAGCTATCGTCCCGGCATCGCGGCGCTCGGCGAGGAACGTGGACACCTTGGCGGACATGGCCTGGTCCAGCCCCAGGAAGCCCATGACGTCGGGGTCCGTGGGAGGCTGCTTCGTCGTGTAGGCCCTCCTGAGAGCTTTCTCGGCATAGCGCTTCACCGGGTCCCCGACCTGCTGGTCCGCCTTCCCGGCGACCAGGTCCCTGGCCTCGGTGGCCAGGCCGGCATCCTCCATCATGCGGGCCAGGGCCACCGTCGCATCCGAGGTCTGGGTCCCGCAGGAGAGGTACATGTCGTAGGCCGCTTCGAGGGCCTTGGAATCCGCCCTCTTGGACGCGATCTCCGCCTTCATGAGTATGGCCGAGACCCTGGACGGGTCGCGGCGGAGGACCTTGGACACCACGGAATCGGCGGCGATGAGCTCCTTGCGGGAGATCATTATCCTGGCCAGCTTCTCGCCTGTGTCCAGCATGCCCGGGTCGCGGGAGAACGCGGCGGAATAGGATTCCACTGCCTTGTCCTGGATGCCCAGTGCATCATACGCATCGGCCTTTGCCAAATGAGCCTCGGCGTCGTCCATCCCTGACGAGATGGCCGTGTCGTAAGCCTGCAGCGCGCCCTTGAAGTCACCCTTGGCAGCCCTTGCGCGCCCGATGATGAAATGCAGATGGGGATCGTCAGGCATCGCCTTTGATGCCGACGCCGCCAGGAACGATGCTCCGTCCGCGTCGCCGGAAGCCAGGGCGATCTCCGCCTTGAGCGCGATGTACCTGGGCTCGTCCGGATCGGCCGACAGGGCGCGGTCTATGGCCCTCATGGCGCCTTCGCAGTCCTTTGCAGCCAGAAGGGAGGCGGCCATGGAGAACTGGCCTTCGGGATCGGTCTCGGGCCCCTTCTTCTTGTCCGAGGGGCGGGGCTCCGGTTCTTCCGCAGCCTTCCCGTCCGCTTCCGCGACCGGCGGCGTCTCGGTCCATTCCTGCTCCGGACGGTCTCCGGAATAGCGGGACACCGCATCCGTCAGCGCCGGGGCAGGCCCCATCCGGGAGATCGCCGCGTTCAGGGCCTGCAGGGCCTTGTCCCTCATGTTCTTGGACGCATAGCAGTCCGCAGCGCTCACGACGGACTTCTCGGAAGGTTCGTCTATCAGCAGGAACGACGCCAGCGCCCCGTCGTAATCGTGGAGGCTGTACTGGCAGGCCATCTTCTCCTCCAGGCACCCCTTGTCGCGGGGAGCGCAGGCCAGGGCCATGTCCAGCAGGCCGATGGCCTCCTCCGTGCGGCCGTGCCTGGCGAACACCGCCGCCTTCCTCCTGATCGGGTACGGGTCGGCGGGGTCCAGGGATATGGCGTCGTTGAGGTGCTTGACTGCGGCCACATCGTCCCCGTTCGCCTCGGACATGGCAGACAGCGCGATCCTGTACTCCGGCTCGGAGACGTCCAGGGACACGGCGCGCCTGTATGCGGACTCGGCTGACTCCAGGTCGCCGCGCATCTCGTCGGCCATCCCTTTGGAATACCATAGGACGGGGTTCCCGTTGTCGATGCCGAGAGCATCGGCATAGGCCACGGACGCCTTGAAGTACTCTCCCAAGGCGTACTCCGCGTTGCCGCGGAGCCTCTTGAGCATGGGATCCTGGGGATGGAGCTTCTCCCCGTCCCTGCATGCGAACGTGGCGTCGGAGAACAGCCCGGCGCGGATCATGGACCCTGCGGCCCTGGCGTAGGCCTCCTTGGACCCGTCCAGGCGCAGGGCGCGGTTCCACATGTCTATGGCATCGCCCTTCTGCCCGGCGAGGAGCATGGCGTCGGCCAGGTCGGTCATGGCCTGCGGATCCGAGGGGTCCTCGTCGAGGATCCTCCTGCATATGCCGACGGCCCTCTGGTGGTCCCCGGCCGCGGAATGCATGTCCCTCATGAGCCTGAGGGCGTCCTTGTTCCCCGGGTCCTGGACCAGGATGCGGTCGCACTCGCGCTGGGCGGCCGGCCCTTTGCCCATGGCCAGCCTGACGCGGGCCAGCTGGGCCCTGGCGGGGATGCTGTCCTTGTCGCGCTGGACAGCCTCTGATGCGGACATCAGCGCGCCGGGGTACTCCCCGGCGGCCATCTGCAGGGCGGACCTGCATGTGAGGGCAGCGGGGTCCCACCCCATGCCCTCGGTGTACATTGAGAGGAGGCCTTTCGCCTCTGCCGCCATGCCCCTGTCCAGGAGCATGAGGACGGACTCGGTCCAATCGTCGGCACGGGACCATTCGCAATCGAGGTAGGAGCGGAGGGAGTCCATCATCTCCGCGGTCCTCCCCATCTCGGAATAGACGTGCACGTAGCCCTTCATGGTGTCCGGATGTGACTGGTCGCACCTCTGCAGGAGCTCCAGGGCGTGGGCCGGGTCGCCTGCATGGAGGACGGCCTCCGCCGCCTCCCTGAGAAGGAACGGGGGCGCATCGGCGATGAGCCTCCCGTACATCATGGCCGCCGAGCGCCAGTCCTTCTCGTCGGCGGACATCCTTGCGGATGCCAGTGTGAAATCGGGGTCGTTCTCCGTCCTGTGGCGGGAACGGACCATCAGGTCCGTGGCGGCCTCCCTGCTGCCGCAGAACCATTCGTAATATGCGTTGTAGAGCAGCTGGTAGCCCCCTTCCGCCACGGAGCCGGAGGGCTTGCGGCCGGCGAGGATGTCCTGGATGCTGCGCTTGATGCCCCAGCCTCCGTCGGGGTCGGCCTTCTCCAGGAGGTCGTAGGCGTCCATGCATGAGGGATCCGCACCGACCGCATTCATCGCGTGCTCCTTTACCGCGGCCAGGTCGCCTTCCGCATGGGAGATGCGGGCCTCCATGAGCTCGCGGTGGAGGATCTCCTTGGAGCCCGAGGACATGGACAGAAGCTCCCTGGCAGCGTTTATGTCGCCGTTGTCCAGCATGATCTCCGAAGCCCTGACGGATGCCATGCAGTCCCTGGGACGCGATTTGAGGACGATCCTGCTGAGGGAATCGAAGGAAGCCCCTCCTTCGGTGTTCAGATGCTCCATCAGCGATATCAGCAGGGGCGAGCCGACCTTCCCTTCGTGCTCGGAGATGTCGGCCATGGCGGACTGGACAGCCCCGCTGGTGGCGGCGTACCTGCCGAGGAGCCCTCCTCCGTTCAGACGCCTCCAGAGGCGGTTCTCGAACTGTGATTGAAGGAAGGGCTGGGCTGTCATGTCCAGTGCAACGGCGGGATGGTAGAAAAACCGTGCGGATGAAGGCGGTTAATATTATATATGAGCTTGAATTAAGGGGATTTTAGTGCAGCTGTGATCTAGCTGGTTAGGATCTGAGCCTTCCAAGCTCATTGCCCGGGT
>CAVKKO010000118.1:0-5759 GCA_963656905.1 Bacteroidaceae bacterium
CGGCGTCATGCGCATTGGCAAGGAGAGCATCTTCTCGGGGCTGAACAACCTCATCGTGGACAGCGTGTTGAATCCCGTCTATAAAGAGATGTTCGGATTCACCGAATCCGAGGTGCGGGATCTTTGCAAAGCCTACGGCCGTTCCGATAAATTCGATGAGGCGAAGAAATGGTACGACGGATACCGTTTCGGCGGAGCGGAGGTGTACAACCCCTGGAGCATCCTGAACTACATCTTCAAGGGATTCGTGCCTAAGACGTACTGGGCTGGAACCAGTTACAACGACATCATAGACAGGCTGATGGATTGCCTCGGACCCAACACGTTCCTCACCTTCGAGAAGATTCTGAAGGGGGAAGGGGCCGTGGAAACTCTAAGCGATACCGTCGTTTACGCGGACATCGGAGCGGATTCCAACCCCTCGACACTGCTTTCGGTCATGGTGATGTCGGGCTACCTGCGCGCAGTCCCATCGGTCGGGACGAACAAATTCGAGATCTCGATCCCCAATCTCGAGATGACGGAAGTGTTCAGGGACAAATTCGTCACGCGCCTGGGTTCGATGGGAGGCAGGATCGCAGACCTGAGCTCCTCGATCTCTTCGGGAGACGTCAAAGGCGTATCCCGCGCGTTGGAGAGCTTCGTCATGTCGATGGATCCGAAGATCATGTCCCATGAGCATTCCTATGAGGTCATGTGCATCGCGCTCCTCATGCACCTGGAAGGCCCGTATGAGGTCTACAACGAGCTCCATTCCGGGAAAGGCTACTGCGATGTCCTGCTCAAGAGCAGGACAGCCGGCCTGCCCCATGTCCTAATGGAGCTCAAGCGCTGGAAGTACGGGGATCCGGATATCGACAGGCTGTCCGAGTCCGGGCTGAAGCAGATCCATGAGGAATCGTACACCCACATGCTCAAGGGGACCGTCATCCTGTACGGCATAGCGTTCAAGGAGACGGACGTGTCGGTGAAGACCGAGACAATCGTCCAATGACGGGCATCTGTACGCGTATAACCCCGTGCCGCCGGCAGTCTCGGCAATGGATCCGAGCCTTGCGGGATGCGTCGAAGCAGGATGGAATGAACTGATGACCTCGCATCCGCGGCACGTCCATCTGCCCCTGTTGAACGGAGCAGGGCCCGTGGAACGATCAATCCAGTCTTGCGAATCTGACAAGCCATGTGTGCGGGAGGACCTTCGCAAGCACGCGGTAGAACTTGTAGAACGCGCCCGTGGTGTAGACGGCCCGCCCCTTCTTCGCCGCCCTCAGCGATCTGATGGCGGCAGACTTCGGATCGATCACGGGCAGACGGCTCTGCCCTTTCGTGAGGCTGTCCTTTCCGTCCGTCTGCGTCATCTCGGTGAGCATCAGCCCCGGGCACACGGCGCACACGTTTATCTTCCGGTGCTTCAGCTCCTCGCGCAGGCCGAGGCACAGCGCCGATACGTATGACTTCGATGCGCAGTAGACGACCAGGTTGGTGTTCGGGACGAATGCGGAGGTCGAGGAGACCTCGAGGATCGTGCCGTGGTCCACGACATACGGCAGGCAGGCCTTCGTGATAGCCGTCGCGCCCTTGCAGTTCAGATCGATGATCCTCTGCATCTGCGACAGCTCCATGTCTTCGAACCGCCCGCTACCGGACATGCCCGCATCATTGATCAGCACCTTTATCTGCGGCTTCTCCTGAGACAGCCTCTCGGCGAACGTCCCGTAGCTGCCCATGTCGGACATGTCCATCGGGATGACCACGCAGCGCTTGTCGGGATGTCTCGACGCGACCTCCCTCAGGCGGTCCTCCCTCCGCGCTATCAGCCAGAGCTCCTCGACCTCGGGGAACAGCTCGATGACGGCATCCACATAACAGGTTCCGAGCCCGGATGATGCTCCGGTGATGACAGCGACGCTCATGGCACGATCCTCCGCGACGGTTCGGGCGTCCGTGTAGACGCCATTGTCCAAGGGTGGACAATGATACCGTCCATTTTTGAATGATCTGGATAGTTGAGTAATGGTGGACAAGGCGAGATTCGAACTCGCGACTTCTGCCTTGCGAAGGCAGCGATCTACCGGGCTGATCTACTTGCCCATTATAATCCGGTAATCCCCCCTAGCCGGAACCCAGATATATAATCTTGGTCGCCCCGGATCCGGGCCCCCGACCGATTGGTTCAATATCTGCAGATGCATTCGACATGCATGAAGCTCCGGGATGATACATCCAAAGGCTCACCCAGGCCCATGGAGGTCTGGAACGCCAACGTGTACTTCGACGACGGGTCCGGCGCCAAGAACCGCCCCGTCGTCGTCCTGGAGAAGACCGGCTCCGATTTCACCGTGTACATGGTCACGTCCCACCCCCATCACCCGGGGACGGACATCAGGCTCATGGACCCCTACGAGGTCATGCTCGACAGGACATCCCATGTCCGCACAGACCGCCTTTTCAAGATCGCGCCGGCCAAGTTCAACTACAAGCTCGGAGAGCTCTCCTACGACGACTCCGAGATGATCAATGCCATATTCTCACGCATGAAGGAGACCAGGCACTACCGCAGGGGGAACTACCGACGGACGCCTGCAGGGAGATACTCGGATCGGCCGCCGGCGCGGTCTGCATGGACGCCAGGTTCCTCACCAAGGCGATCCTCTCCCTGAAGCTGGAGACGGTCCCGGGATCCGGGCTGCCGGACTGCGACGGTGAGTCCATAAGGTTCCCGTCGGAGACGCTGGAGTCCCTGTACAGGAAGGATCCCAACCTTGTCTCCAGGGCCATAGCCCACAGCGCCCTGCACTGCATCCTGGGCCATTCCACCCCTTGCTCCGAGGAGTCCCCCCGGGGCCTGGCCGAGGACATGACCGTGGAGTACATCCTCGACTCCCTGGACACCGCGCACCTGTCCCTTCCCGACAAGGCCGACAGGATGTACGCCTTCGAGCGCCTGGTGTCCGTCGCAGGGTCCCCGTCCGTCGACAAGATAGCCGACATCATATCCCACGAGTCCGGATGGAAGCTGCCGATGTATTCCAGGGAGTTCAACCGGGACCGGCATTCTTCAAGGACGGACGACGATGACAGATGGAAGGAGGCCTCCGAACAGGCGATGACCGAGATCGAGGGCTTCTCCAGGACCCTGGCCGGCAGGACGGACACCCTCATGAGGCTGCTCAGGATAAGGAACCGCAGACGGCACGACTACAGGGAGTTCCTCCGCAGGTTCGTATCACGCAGCTCCCTTCCCAAGGAGGACCCGGACACCTTCGACCCCATCTACTACACGATGGGGCTCCGGCGCTACGGGAACATCCCGCTGATGGACTCGTCGGAGATCACGGACAGCAGGTCGGTGGACGAGTTCGTGATCGCGCTTGACACCTCCGGCTCGGTGATGAAGGGGCCGATGACCAGGTTCCTAGAGGAGTCCCTCGATGCCGTCAGGCAATGCCTTCCCGACGGGAGGGCCAGGATACATGTCATACAGTGCGACACCATGGTCCGCTCGGACACGCTGATAACCAGCGCCGCGGACGTGGTGTCGCTCTCGGAGAGCTTCGAGATAAGGGGCGGCGGAGGCACGGACTTCCGCCCGGCCTTCGGATACGTGGACTCCCTCGTAGACGAGGGGCATCTGAAGCATCTCAAGGGGATGATGTACTTCACGGACGGCCTGGGGACCTTCCCGGAGAAGCGCCCCAGGTACGACGTCGCGTTCGTGTTCTGCGACGACGGCTCGGTGGAGCATCCCATCCCGCCATGGGCGATGAAGATAGAGCTGACCCCGGACGACCTGGGGCCGGAGGAGATAGCATGAACATACAGGAAGCCAAGGATTCGATCGCGTCTGCGGTCAGAGCGTACATGTCGAGGGACCCGGCAGGCAGGCCGTCGGTCCCGCTCCGGAGCCAGAGGCCCATACTGGTCCTGGGAGCTCCGGGCCTGGGGAAGACCGCCATCATGTCTCAGATCGCATCGGAGATGGGCGTCGGGTTCGTTTCGTACACCATGACGCACCACACCCGTCAGTCGGCCATCGGGCTGCCGATGATCGAGAAAGCGGTGTACGGAGGGGAGGAGACGGAGATCACCAGGTACACCATGAGCGAGATCGTCTCCTCGGTGTACGATGCCATAGAGCGGCAGGGGCACAGGAACGGCATCCTGTTCATCGACGAGGTCAACTGCGTGTCGGAGACCCTGGCGCCCGCCATGCTGGACCTGCTGCAGAACAAGAAGTTCGGGCCCCACAGGATCCCGGACGGCTGGGTGCTCGTCGCCGCCGGCAACCCTCCGGAGTACAACGCCTCCGCCAGGGAGATGGACATCGCCACCCTGGACAGGCTCAGGGTGATCGAGGTGGAGCCGGACACCGACGTGTGGCTTAACTACGCCCGCGGGGCAGGGGTGCAGGGGTCGATAGTCTACTATCTGCAGGTAAAGCCCCAGAACCTGCTGAGGATCGAGAGGACCCCCTCCGGGCCTGTCTTCGTGACGCCCCGCGGATGGGAGGACCTGTCGCTGATGATGGACTCTTACAGATCTATGGGCCTGGAGACGGACAGGACCCTGATATCGCAGTACATAAGGGAGCCGTCGGTGGCGGAGGAGTTCTTCAGATACCACGGATTCTACGTGAAGTACTCCCAGGACCACGACATCGAGTCCGTGCTGGACGGCAGGTCCTCGGACACCGATGCCATAGTGCATGCGGATGCGGAGGAGAAGCTGTCCATCATATCGATGATGGCCGGCGCCCTTGCGTCGGACGCCGAGAAGGTCCTCGGACTGAAGCTGCTTCTGGACGCATTGAAGGAGAAGGACCCGAAGAAGGCCCTGACGGCGATATCCGATTCGGACCCGTTGCGCAGGGCCTCCGCAGGGAACGCGCTTGTGAGGCTGTCGTCTCCGAACGCAGACGATGCGACGATCAGAGAAGAGCTGGAGCAGGCCCGTGCCCGCTTCGATTCCAGGATGGAGAATGCCATGTCCTTCATGAGGTCGGCCTTCGCCAACGGGCAGGAGACCTCGTCGCTCCTCTCCGCGCTGATGGGGAGCTACAGCGTGGTGATGGCCTCGGAGCCCGGCGGCCCGCTGTACAGGATGAACGACGAGCTCTTCTCCGACGGTAAGGACCGCAGGATCGAGGAGATGCTGGGAGGCGGTGCCCTATGATGTCCGTCAAGACCGCGCTGTGCGACGGGGGGCTGATGGTGATGAAGCTGTCCACCACGGACAGCGTCGTCGACGTCCCCTCCAGCGTAGAAGGCATCCCCGTGGTGGCGATCGGGCCCGCCTTCCTGGAAGGATGCCATTCCTCCCAGGGCAGGACCGTGAGGATACCGGCGTCCGTGAAGCACGTGGACCCCATGGCCCTGGACATGGCCACCGGGCTGTCCTCGATGGAGTACGACGGAGACATCAGAGAGTTCAGCAGGTTCCGTCTCACTGCTCCGTCCAACTGCACCCTCACCTGCAGGGACGGCGACAAGAGGTTCTCCTTCCCGTTCCCGTCGAAGATGCCCATGTCCTTCCCCGGATTTGATGAAGCTGCAATGTCCTCGATGCTGTCCATCCCCGTGGAAGCAGCGATGCTCAGGCTCTCGGATCCGGTGATGCTCTCCGAGGATGCCCGCGAATGGTACGTGAGGAAGCTGACCGGGCTGGTCCTTCCCCGTGCGGAGCAGGCCGTGTCCGCTGGGAACAGGAAGGCTCTGGAGGACCTGTTCTCCACGGGCATGCTGAACGAAGAAGCTCTGAAG
>CAVKKO010000119.1:0-5728 GCA_963656905.1 Bacteroidaceae bacterium
TTTATAAAGTAGGGTAACAAGAAGCTGGTATACCAAGAAAATTAGAGAATTTCAACTCTGAATCTATTACAACTTTCCCAACGAACGGAACTATACAGCCTTCACTTTGACTTCTTCGGGCGCCCAACCGGGTTCTTCGCTGTGATGGGCTTCCCAGCGAGGCCGAGCCTCTCCAGGACCTTGGCGTTCTTCTCAATTACCCTCACCGTGCCCCGGTTCCCGTTCCCGCCCTTATGCATCTTCGCGGACCTCAGGACTTCCATCAACTCGCCATAGGTCATCTCGTCCAGGAGTCCTGCCCGGTCGAAGCTCCTGAACAGGCGCCCTGTAATGATCGTCGCCAGGAAGTTCACGAACTCGCTGGCGACCAATGAATAATCGCTGTACTCCCCCGTGTCGTCCGGCTCCGGGACGATCTTGTGCATCCTGAACATCAGCTCCATCATCCAACGGCAGTCATAGGCCTTGTAGACCACGTCCGGATCGAGGTCCAGGTCGCACTCGAACACCATAGTGCCGAACGCGCGACGGTCCTTCTCGTACTCCCGGCCGTCGAACCCATCTGGATTCCCCTCGACATAGGCCCTCTCCTCGATGCCGGCCCTCCCGGTATCCCTGAAGGAGTACAGCCATCCGTCTCCGATGGATGCCTTCTTGCCTATGACATGATCGTGCCCCTTCACCTTCGAGTCGAAGTCCAGCATGCCGTGCCTCTCGACGAGGGGGCTGTTCTTCTCCAGGGGGATGATATAGTGGACATCCGGGCTCTTCTCCGGCTCGCCTTCGGCCGATGCTTTCGGGAAGCCCTCGTCGACAACGACCATCCCGCACCTGATGCGGCTGTCCCTGACGAAATCGCTGAAAGTACAGGCATCGATCATGTTCCCCGGATAGACCTTCATGGCCACCGGCTCCATGAGCTCCAGGTCGAAGGCGTACATAGCCGATACCGTCCGGCAGTCGACCACGGCCTTCCTGGAGAACTCTGACAGGGTGCTGATGATGCTCCCGTTATTCTTCAGCGCGGCGCCCATGATGATGTGATGGGACGGATCGGTCCTTTCCATGCGGTGCTTCATGAACGCCTTCATCCTCAGGTTCGCCTTCCCGACCTTGTCCAAGAGGTCGGAAACGGTGTTCTTGGACAGGGCCACGCCCGGGAAGATCTCGGACAGGCAGCACTCCATGTACCTGTCCCTGAGCTCCGAGTCCCTGACCCCCGGATAGCATGCTCTGATCACAGCAGCGCAGTACAGCTGCTCCGCCTGGTCCGGCGAATAGACCTGCATCAGATCGTCCAGCAGGTCGGCGGAGACGGAGACGCACATCTGCACGTTGCCCCAGTCCTTCCGGTCGATCTCCTCCTCGGATATGCGCAGGATCCCGTCGTTGGGAACGTACTTCCATCCGTCCTTGTTGTTCACAGGGACTATGTGGCCGATGGTCGGGCCGTTCCTCGGCTGGGGGTTCTTCTTCCCGTCGACTCTCGAGCATCCTTCGCGGGCCTTGACCGCATAGCGGTCCTTGTTCTTCCCATACGCCACGACCACTGTGTTCGGGGGCCTCTCTACGCTTCTGACATCGTCCGGAACCGCCACAGAGCCTTGACGATCTGCGAACGTCTCCTTGCCGGAGGCCTCTTTGAACTCTGCCGGTGCACGGACCTTCTTCGGGATGATCTCGTTCGTCTCCGGGTTCTATACTCCGATGTACGTGTTGGTGGACTTCGGGTTCTTCTTCCCGGGAACCCTCGCGGAGGTGCTCTCGTAAACGTAAATCCTGTCGCCCTTCTTCTGGCAGTACATCGCCATGCATCCAAGACATCCTGTTGCTATTCAACACCATCGGAATAAGGTGGACAGAAGTCGGGAGAATGAAGCTCAGGGGCCCTCGGAAATCCGCGTATCCCGAAATCATGGATGCCATGGGTCGATTTCGTTCAGCAACATCTTGAACCCTATGAGTTTACAATCATCCGAACGCACCCGTATTGACGGCAGACAGGCCGTGACGTCTAAGCAGACATTGTGCACACACCGTGTGCACAATCTCCGTCCGATAATTGCAATGCTGCAACCATGTCCTGTACGCAACCAATATATCCGATAGACAGTTGGATGCCTTATCCACATCTTAAAATCTATGTCCTTTTATATTCAGACGCAACCAGTCTTCGACTCAGATTTTCCTATCCGAACCCAAGGAATCGATTATTAAACATGTTCAAAACTCCATAATCGACCTCTCTGAACCCACCTTTAGGTTTCCTTAAAATGAACTATGAATTAAATACCTGAAATTGGATGATGCATCCAACGGTCATAAACAACCATTATGACCGTCATAGGCCGTCGAACGGCCTGAAGGTGAAAGTCAATGCACATCATGGAAGGATTCCTAGACCCGATATGGTGCGCGGTATGGTTCGTTCTGGCCATCCCGTTCGTCGTCCTCGGTGCAAAGAAAATCGTCGAGCTCGTTAGAGAGCATCCCGAGCAGAAGATGACCGTCGCCCTTTCCGGCGCCTTCATTTTCCTGCTCTCCTCGCTGAAGATCCCGTCCGTCACGGGATCCAGCTCCCACCCAACCGGAACCGGCTTCGCTGTCGTCCTCTACGGCGTCTGCGTCACCTCGTTCCTCGCGACCATCGTCCTGATCTTCCAGGCCCTTCTCCTGGCCCACGGCGGCCTGACCACCCTCGGAGCCAACATCTTCTCCATGGGAATAGTCGGACCCATGGTCGGCCTCCTGTTCTGGAAGCTCCTGATCAAGGGAGGCGTCAGCGTCCCCATAGGGCTCGGCATCGCCGCCCTCTTCGCAGACCTCATGACCTACGTCGTCACCGCCATACAGATGACACTGAACCACGGACAGTCCGTCTCGGCCTTCGTCGACTTCATGACCAACTACGCCGCCACCCAGGTCCCCCTGGCCATCATCGAGGCGATCCTGTTCTTCATGTTCGGAGTCTACCTCATGAACAACAAGCCCGAGATCTTCGATGTCTCCGCAACCGCGCCTGTCGCAAAGGAGGCTGCTTCCGAATGAGCAACAAGACGCTGTACATAGCAGGATTCGGCATCATCGCCATCCTCGTCGTGGTCACCCTCGCCTACGGAGCCGCCAACGGCTTCGAGTTCGGCGGAGCCGACGACGGCGCCGCAGGCGTCGTCGAAGACGTCGACCCCGACTTCGAGCCCTGGACCAACGGGATCTGGGGAGACTACGAGCTCCCCTCCGAGACCGCCTCGCTGCTGTTCGCTCTCCAGGCCGCCATCGGTGCCATCATCATCGGGTACTTCATCGGCCGCTACGTGAGCAACAAGAGCGCATAAACGGGAAGATATCATGTCAGAGCAGCTCCAGATGGACACGCTGGCGTACAGCTCCCGCATGGTCGGATGGGCCCCCTTGGGGAAGCTCCTGTTCGTCATCGCGGCGCTCATCGCCAACATCATGACGCAATCCATAGTCCTGCCCGTGGCGACGCTGGCCCTGGGGCTCGCGCTGATCTGGTATTCCACCAACATGAGGATCCCTCTCATAGTGGCCTTGGCCCTTGCGGAGGCGTTCCTCATCCTGGTGTTCGGGTGCGGGATGGTCTCGATCACCGGCGACGAAGCCGCCGAGCCCATATGGGAGACGGACGTGCTTTGGGTGCACATCCACATGACCGTGGACAGCTTCAACAAGGCCTGGCTGATCCTCATCAGAGGAGTGGCCGGGATGGCCTTGATGATGGCCTTCGCCACGTCCACCCCCATCCCCCACCTTTCCAACGCGCTGAGGCAGATCCGCATCCCTGCGGAGATCGCCGAGCTCGTGGTCCTGATCTACAGGTACGGCTTCCTCCTCCTGGAGAGGATGGAGGTCATGTGGAACGCGGCCTCCTGCAGGCTCGGCTTCAACGGCTTCAAGCGCACCATGTCCACTACCGCGGCGATCGCGGTGGGGATGTTCGTCCAGTCCACCAACATGGCGGACAAGGGGCAGATCGCCCTGGACTGCAGGAACTACAGAGGATATTTCCCGTTGTACAACGCCCCGCCCAAGACGGGGATCAAGTGGGTGGCGGCATCCGTCGCTGTTTTCGCCATCATAATCGTCTGCGGAGAGCTCACCGCCGGATGGATCGACATGTACTCCATCCTGCTGGGGGGATCCGCATGAACGCCATATTGGAGACGAAGGGCCTCAGCTACTCCTACCCGTCCAAGAAGGACGGCAGGCCCCTCGACGACGTCTCCATCACGATCAAGGAAGGGGTACGCACCGCCGTGCTCGGAGCCAACGGCGCCGGGAAGTCCACCCTGTTCTATTCATTGAACGGCATACTGAAGCCGAAATCCGGGGAGGTCCTGTTCAAGGGCTCCCCGATAGAGTACAGCCGCGAGGCCCTCAGGGAGCTGAGATCCTCGGTCTGTGTTGTCGTCCAGAACCCGGACGAGCAGATATTCTCCTCCACCGTTGAGGAGGACGTGGCCTTCGGGCCGCTGAACATGGACCTCCCGAGAGAGGATGTGGAGTCCAGGATCGTGGACTCCCTTGCCAAGGTGGGCATGCTGGAGCAGCGCCACCGCCCTACAACGCATTTATCATACGGGCAGAGGAAGAGGATCGCCGTCGCGGGAGCACTGGCGGTGGATCCGGAAGTGCTCATCCTGGACGAGCCCACTGCCGGATTGGATCCCAAGATGTCCGCAGAGATGATCGAGATCGTGGACAGCCTTGTCGACAACGGCACCACCGTTGTGATATCGACCCATGACATCGACATGGCCTTCGCCTGGGCAGAGGAGATCCATGTGCTGTCCCACGGGCGCCTGGTGTATTCCGGAGAGCCTGAAGGGTTCTTCTCCGATGAAAGGAGAGTCATAGACGCAGGGCTGGTTATGCCAAGAGTAGCGAGGCTCCACCAGTCACTCGGACTGAAGGGGGCCATCCCCAGGACCGCATCCCAGCTGCTCGCCTGCATGGACGGGCCCGTGGGGAAGATCGAAGTTCATCCCATAGAGGACGGGATCCTCGATCCGGACGGCAGATGCACCGGCGTCTGCGGCTCCGTTGCAAGAAGGGCCCTCGCCGAACAGGGCGAATGGGTCGACATGCATTACGGAGCCCTGGGCGGAGCATGCATCGCCGCCCTCGGAGGCGACGACGTCCTGCTGTACACGGACAAGGCGACAGCCGGCCCTCTCAAGGAGAGGATCGGAAGGCTATCCTCCTTCGGGAGATGCCCAGAGGTGGTCTGATGGAATCGAATGTCATTCAGACGGAGCAGATAGGCTTCGCATACAAGGGCGAGTCCCGCAGGTCCCTGGACGGCGTGGACATCGCCATAAAGAAGGGTGTGAAGACAGTGCTCCTGGGAGCCAACGGCGCCGGGAAGTCCACCCTGTTCTACAGCTTCAACGGTGTCCTCGAGCCTGACGAGGGCAAGGTCAGGATCAACGGCGAGCCCATATCCTATAAAAGGAAGGGGCTCAGGGCATTGCGCTCCAAGGTCTCCGTGGTCCTCCAGAACCCCGACGACCAGGTATTCGAGCAGACCGTGAAGGGCGACGTGGCCTACGGGCCGTCGAACCTGGGCCTGTCTCAAGAAGAGGTCGACTCCCGCGTCTCCGAAGCATTGCGCATGGTCGGCCTGACGGAGTTCGCCGACAGGAACCCCCTCCAGCTGTCCTACGGGCAGAGGAAGAGGCTCGCCATCGCGGGAGCGCTGGCGATG
>CAVKKO010000120.1:0-5685 GCA_963656905.1 Bacteroidaceae bacterium
GGGTGTCCTACACCTACGTGAAGGAGTTCACTTCCGGCGCATCCATCCTGAAGCTCGGGTTCACAAACCCCCTGCCGGAGAAGAAGATCGCCGAGTTCGTCAAGGGCAAGAAGGCCGTCATCGTCGTGGAGGAGCTGGAGCCCTTCCTCGAGGACCAGGTCCTGAGGATCTGCGCCCAGAACTCCATCACCGTGCCCGTGTACGGGAAGAGGACTGGCCACCTGCCGATGGCCTGGGAGTACTCTCCCAGGACCCTGTCGTCGATTTCCGATTTAGTGAAGGTCACGCAGTTCGACGAGCCCATGGAGACCCCTTCAGTCAAGCTTCCCGCCAGGCCCCCGACGCTCTGCGCCGGATGCCCCCACAGGGGGATGTACGCCGCGGCGAAGAAGGCCGTCGGCAACAGGGATGTCGTCTATTGCTCCGACATCGGATGCTACACCCTCGGAGTTGCCCCGCCGTTCAACACGGCCGATTTCATCATCTGCATGGGAGGCGGAGCCGGCGCGGCAGGAGGCTTCGCCCAGTCCACCGACCAGCTGCCCATCGCGTTCATGGGAGACTCCACGTTCTTCCACTCCGGCATACCGCCGCTGGTCAACGCGCTGTTCAACAACCACAAGATCGTCATGGTCATCCTGGACAACAGGACGACTGCCATGACAGGCCACCAGCCCAATCCAGGAGTCGGAAGGGACTTCGGAGGCATCAAGACCGAGGGCCTGGACATCGAGACCCTGGTCAAGGGTGTTGGAGCCAAGTTCGTCAGGCAGGTGGACCCGTACGACATCGCCACGGCCACCAAGGTCATGAAGGAAGCCATCGAGTTCGACGGAGTGGCAGTGGTCATCTCCAAGTGCCCCTGCCCCTTGGAGCTGAAGAAGATGAAGCTCCTGGTGCCCAAGACCTGCGAGGTCGACGCTTCCAAGTGCATCGGCTGCCACCTGTGCCTCAAGACGGTGGCCTGCCCTGCGCTGATCATCGACGGGAAGGTCGTCCGCACGGACCCTGCACAGTGCATAGGGTGCGGGATGTGCGCTAATGTCTGCCCCCGCGACGCCATCGAGGTGAGAATGTGAAGTATTCCATACAGATTGTCGGAGTCGGAGGACAGGGAGTCCTACTTGCATCGATGGTCCTGGGGAACGCCGCCATGGAGTCCGGATACGAGGTCTCCATGAGCGAGGTCCACGGGATGGCCCAGCGCGGAGGGAGCGTCATGTCCACCGTCAGGTTCGGGGACAGCGTCATCAGCCCTCTGGAAGCATCCGGATGCGCGGACCTCATCATGGGGTTCGAGCCCACCGAGACCGTCCGCTGCCTCCCTCAGGGGAACAAGGGGACCACAGTCCTCATGAACCTGGACCCGGTCTACCCTGCCATGGTGTCTGCCGGCCTGGAGCAGTATCCCGAGATCGATGACCTGGTCTCCTCAGTGAAGAGCATTAACGGCAACGTGGTGACGATCGACGCCACCAAGATCGCCGTGGAGGCAGGGAAGGCCGTCGTGGCCAACGCCGTCATGATCGGAGCTGTGGCCGCCGTCAAGGGATTCCCCCTGAAGAAGGAGGTCCTGCTCGAGGCTCTGAAGGCGCAGGTGCCCCCGAAGGCCTTGGATCTGAACATCAAGGCCTTCGAGATGGGCTATTCCGCAGTGAAGAACTGATCAAACTCATTCCTCGGAGGGGTTCCCGCCCCTCCTGAGGAGATCCATTTTGAAAGCGTAGTAGGAAGGAGTCATGTCCATGTGGTGGATGTGAGGGTTCTCGAACCTCTGCTCCTCCTGCCATATCTCCTCATCGAGCTGTTTCTGGACATATGCCCTGATCTCCTTCAGGCTCTTGGGGGCGTTCACCCTCTTCCCTCCGGAGACGACCTTCTTCAGGAGGCTCTTGGAGGTGCATCTTTCCAGCGTGATGGTCTTCCACGGCTTGACGGGGTCCACGGCCCTGAACGGCTTGGAAAGGTCGATCTCCTCGCCCTCATGCGCGATGAGGTCGCAGACGGCGTGCCCCGAGGCGTCGTAGATCCTGTGGACGCTCTTCCTTCCGGGGTTGGTGATCTTCTCCACCGCCTCGGAGATCTTTATCGTCGGTCTGACGGCCCCGTCCTTCTCGATGGCGGCGATCTTGTAGACGGCTCCGAACACGGGGTCGCTCTTGGAGGTGATGAGCCTCTCGCCTACGCCGAACGCATCTATCTTCCCGCCCTGCTCGATGATCGACTGGATAGAGTACTCGTCGAGGCTGTTGGACGCGATGATCCTGCAATCTTCGAGACCGGCATCGTCCAGCATCTTCCTGACCTCCTTGGTCAGGTAGGCGAGGTCGCCGGAATCCAGACGGACGCCCTTGAGGCGCTTGCCTATGGGCTCCAGGACCTCCTTGGCGCATCTTATGGCGTTGGGGGTCCCCGATTTGAGGACATCGTAGGTGTCGATCAGTAAGACGGTGTCGTCCGGATAGATCTCCGCGTACCTTTTGAACGATTCATACTCCGAGTCGTGGTACATCACCCAGCTGTGGGCCATGGTCCCGCTGACCGGGATCCCGAACATCTGGCCGGAGAGGACCGTCGCCGTCCCTCCCGCTCCGCCGATGTACGCGGCCCTCGCTCCATAGACGGCCGCGTCCATGTTGTGGGCCCTCCTGGCTCCGAAGTCGGACACGCCCCTGCCCTGGGCGGCGCGGACTATCCTGCGGGTCTTGGTCGCTATCAGGGACTGGTGGTTCACCTGCGCAAGGATCGCGGTCTCAACGAGCTGCGCGTCGATCATCGGCGCGGTGACCACGAGGACGGGCTCGTTGGGATAGATGATCGTTCCCTCATCGAAGGCCCAGATGTCTCCCTTGAACCTGAAGTCCTTCAGATACTCCAGGAACCTCTCGTCGAACATCCCGAGGGACCTGAAGTACTCGATGTCATCCTGGTCGAACCTCATGCTCTCGATGAAGTCGATGACCTGCTCCAGGCCGGCGAATATGGCGTAGCCTCCGTTGTCGGGGACTTTTCTGAAGAACACGTCGAAAGTCGCCCTCGCGTCCATGTTCCCTTCGAGGAAATACCCGTTGGACATGGTCATCTCATAGAGGTCCATCATCATCGAGAGGTTGCGCTTGTCGAACATGCTCATAGAGATCGACCTTGCATCGGGACAATCGCCTTAAGCGTTCGCACGGAGAAGCTCGGATTCAGAGGAACAGTTGCCTCCGGATGCCATGGGCCCCATCCCAGGCATCCGGAGGCGGGAGGAAACTTTCCGGGTCCCGGCCCAGGAGATAGAATGGCAGGAGGGCGGCGCCCTCCTGCCCGGGGGAGATAATCGTGAAGTTTCCGAGCTCAGGCGTTGATGAGCACGTCGATCGGGTATCCGGCCTTGTCGGCGGCGTCGTCGACGGGCACGGGTCCCTTGCCGGAGAGGCTCTGGTCGAAGGCGGACTCCATCTTGGCGACGCAGTCCATGACGTGCTTTCTGATGCTCCTGTTGACCTCGTTGAACGCCTTGCTCATGGTGAGGTCGGGCATCCTGGCCAGGACCAGGTCGTTGTCCACCAGGATCGTGTGCTCGCACACGGACCTGATGTGCCTGTATCCTTCCTTGGCGATCTCCTTCCTTCTTCCCTCGAAGGAGAAGGGGCTGATCGCGACAGCGAACGTGATGATGTTCTGAGACCTGGCGGCGTCGATGACGACGGATGCGGCGCCGGTTCCGGTGCCTCCGCCCAGCCCGGCGATGACGAACACGAAGTCGTAGCCGGCGAGGGCCTGCCTGATCTCCTCTCTGTGGATGTCAGCGCACTTCTTCCCGACCTCGGCGTCCCCGTGGGCTCCCTCGCCCTTGAGGACCTCCTTGCAGATGTAGATCTTGCGGTCGGCATCGATCCTGTGCATGGCATCCTTGTCGGTGTTGATCGCGATGGTGTCCACTGGACAGAGCGAACCGTAGAAAGAGCCGACGACGTTGCATCCCGCTCCGCCGACCCCGACCACCGCTATGCGCGGCGCCATGTGTTCCGTTCCTGTTGCTGCCATTGTGCATCACCCTTCGATCTTTCCGATTCTCGTAACATGTTTAATGCATCCGGGACCACGGCATTGCCGTTCCCATCTGGACCACGGATGCGATTTCCCATCCCTTTTCTTCACTTGAGAGCAGCGTTCTGCTGTGCGGCCCTGAAGGAGTCGGCGTAAGCCTCCTCCTCGATCGTCTTCGGGACGATCTTCTCCAGGACGCACTTGCGGATGAACTCCTCCTCGTTCAGGCAAAGTCCGCGCTGGACCAGCTGGTTGAGGACGTCCATCTGCATGTCGCTGAGGCGGACGAAGATCCCGCCTTCGGGAACGGCCGGGGCATCGGGCGCATCGTAGTGCGCCATGTACCACTTTATGGCGTCGCGGATGAAGACAGACTTGTTCTCGATGTCGCGCTCTCCCATGAAGTCCTCGAGTTCCTGGGCTTCATCGGTTCCCATCCTGAGCGTGATCTTGAATCCGTCGTCAGTCATTCGCATTCCTTTCCCTAGCAATCTCGGCATTCCCATCCATTGCCGTCTTGCTTGTATGATGCTAATACGTGTGTGGTATATAATGGTTGTCTTACGTTGTAAGGCAATTGTCTTACGGGTTTTTTCATCGAAAAATGATGATTTTCAGGAGGTAATGCAGTTCCTACCGATTTCTCGGAGGACCTTTGCATTCATCATATTCGTTTAGATGCGTTTTTGATACAAAAACCATGCTGTTTGAAAGCATGTACGACAGATGTACGGCAGAGGAAAGGGCGTAAGACAGGACCGTTCCTGAGGGATGCCCCGGTTCCGGGCCCATGCTCTCCGTAAGACAGTTCCGTGGGCTCCCGGCCCAGATCCGCCTGGACATCTGGCCCGGATGCCCTTTTTCAGAATGTATTTAACAACCTTGTTTATACGCGCACGTATAGAGAAAGGGATCTCATGGCAAACGACTACAGCTCCATGGAAGCAAAATGGCAGGCCAGGTGGCAGGAGGCCCACCTGAACGAGTCCGAGAGGATCGACGGCAAGCCCAAGTTCATGATCATCTTCGCGTACCCCGGTGTCACGGGATACCTGCATGTCGGGCATCTCCGCGGATACACATATGTCGATGCGATCGGCAGGTACAAGCGCATGACCGGCCACAATGTCCTCTTCCCCGTGGGAACACACGCAACCGGGAACGGCGGCATCAGCCTGGCGAACAAGATCGCCCGCGGAGACGAGAAGACCGTCGACTACCTCCTGAGGAACGGATGCCCCCAGGAGAAGCTGGAGGAGCTGAAAGACCCCATGTCCGTCGTTGAGTTCTTCAACGACGTCTACGTCTCCGAGTACTGGAAGAGGTTCGGGTTCCTCGCCGACTGGAGGAGGTTCACCTGCACCCTGTACCCCGATTACGGGAAGTTCATCCAGTGGCAGTTCAAGAAGCTCAACGAGAAAGGGTACCTCATCCAGAAGCCCTATTACGCCCCCGCCTGCCCCAACTGCGGGCCGGTCGCCGTGGATCCCTCCGAGACCGATATCTCCAAGGGCGGGAAGGCCGAGACTCAGGAGTACGTCCTGCTGAAGTTCAGGCACGGGGACGAGTTCCTCGTTGCCGCCACCCTCAGGCCCGAGACCGTCTACGGACAGGTGTGCTTCTGGGTGAACCCCGAGGTGGAGTACAGGA
>CAVKKO010000121.1:0-5606 GCA_963656905.1 Bacteroidaceae bacterium
TTCCTTTAAAATTCCTTTAAAATTCCTTTAAAATTCCTTTAAAATTCCTTTAAATTCCTCAATGCTATCGTATCGATGCTGTTCATAGGAACGAACGACACTGACGAAACCCGATGGACATCGAAAAGACAACCTCCTAAACACCTGCCCCGAATGGGAGGGTTTACGGACAACCCCCCGTCCGCTTTAAGTATGAGATTCCAATCGACAGACCATGCAAGGCAAGTTCTGTCCAGTATGCAAGAGCCTCCTGCCCCCTAACAGCGACCGTTGCGTCAAGTGCGGCCGTACAGCGGAAGGGCTCCAAACGAGCAACCAGTCCTGCCTTGCGGATGTGGCGCCTAAGGCCCCGACCAGGGAGCCGAAGACGGTGGAGCACGAGCTCGCCGAAGCCCCTTACATGCCATACGAGCCCAGGGGCTGCCAGCTGGAGATCATCAACGACATCTACACCTTCCTGGAGGACAAGAGGCACGTCGTGATTGAATCCGGAACAGGCACGGGGAAGACCATAACATCTCTGGCCGCGTCGCTACAGCACGCCAAGCCCAAAGGGAAGGCCATAATCTACCTGGTAAGGACAATAACGCAGACCGATGCCGTCATGAAGGAGCTCAGGGCGATCTCCAAGATCAAGGACGTCAAGGGGCTGGCGATCACAGGCAGGGGAAGGTCGTGCCCTCTTTTCAGAGGGTCCCCGGAGTACGAGAGCATCCCGTCCAACATACTGTCCCTGATGTGCGACGACCGCAGGAACAGGAGCATCAAAGGGCAGGCCGGCGGATGCAGGTTCTACGACAAGGTGGAGCTCGCTATGCCCGGCATCGAGAAGTGGTGGGCCGAGGCGATGCCATCCTCAGACGAGTTCGACAGGCACTGCGAGAAGCTCGGCGTCTGCCCTTACGAGGCCAAGAAAAGGCTGATGAAGAAGGCCGACGTCGTCGCTGTCCCGTACATCCAGATTCTCAACCCCGACATCCGCGCGAGCCTGCTGGCCAACCTGGACCTGGTGGACGCTCCGAACGGGATCATGATCATCGTGGACGAGGCCCACAACTTCCTGGACGCCGCCAGGGACACGGAGTCGTTCATCATCGACAAGGACCTGATAGACAACGCCATCGACGAAGCAGACACATTCAAGAGCGCTTCAGTCTGGCCCGAGGTCCCTATGAAGTCCTTCCTCAGCTACTTCATGAGCTGCATCCGCGCCCTGGCCATAGACAAGCTGGGCCTGAACGAGAAGTCGGCAGTCATCAAAGAGGACTACATCGAGGAGAAGATCATCTCGAAGTACGGGCTCAAGAGGTCCGACCTGGACTCCATCATCGAGACCATGGTCCAGCTCGGAGAGGCACGCACGGAAAAGCTCATCGAGTCCGGGGACAACAGGACCTCGCCCGTCGAGGACCTGGCGCATCTTATGGGGCTGTGGCTCTCATCTGGCTCCGATAGGTTCGTCCGCACCATCAACGCCGGCGACAAGGGAGAGTACCTCAGAGCCGCATGCATCGACCCCGAAGAGATCTCCAGGTTCCTGAACTCCATACCTTGCACCCTGCACATGTCCGGGACCCTGCAGCCCCTGGACCAGTACGCCCGCGTCCTCGGACTGGGGAGGAACCCCCGCTTCAGGACGTATCCTTCGCCGTTCCCCAAGGAGAACAAGCTGGTGATCTACGACAAGGAAGTCACTACCAAGCAGAACATCATGAACCAGGACCCTTCCATGCAGCCGCGCATCGAGAGGAAGATCGTCCAGCTGTGCGATGCCGTTGACAAGAACACCCTTGTCTTCTTCACATCGTACAACATGATGAGGAAGATGCGCCCGTACCTGGAGAGGAACATCTCCAAGCCGAAGTACTGGGAGGAATCCGGGAATCCCAGGCGCACCTCCGAGAACCTCGCCAGGTTCAGGGAGGGGAGGAACGGCGTGTTCTTCTCCGTCATGGGCGGATCAATCGCAGAAGGGATCGACTTCCCCGGCGACGAGCTGTGCTTCGCGGTGATCGTCGGGATACCGTTCCCTCCGCCTTCCAAGGAGACGGATGCCATGAAGGCGCTTTTCGACGAGAGGTACAACGGGAAAGGATGGCTGTACACCAGCCAGGTCCCGGCCATGAGGAAGCTCAACCAGGCCATCGGCCGCCTCATAAGGACGGAGACCGACCGCGGCGCAGCCGTGATCCTGGACAACAGGATGAGCAGGTACGTGAAGGACACCGGAGCTGTCGAGTCCGACGATCCCGTCGGAGACGTCATGAGGTTCTTCTACAACGATTCCTAAGGCGCGGGGAAAATCCGTATATAATCGTTGATAAGTCGCAGGCCACCGATGGCACTACTGAGAGTCCTCATCGATGTGAAGCTATGGGTCGCCGCAGGAATCATCCTCGGTCTGGCCCTCGGGTTCGACAGCCCCGATGCTGCCACCATCCTGATGTTCGTCCTCATCGCCCAGATGACGGTGTCGCTTGACGGGATATCCTTCGCGAAAGAGGACTTCAAGGCCTACAGCAAGCGGTCCGTTGGATGCATTGTCGCTTGTTTCGGCATCAACACCATTGTCACGCTCTTGACCGGGCTTCTGTTCATCAATGATACAGGCCTCTGGTACGGATGGGTGATGCTGTCGTCCGTCCCCTGCGCTGTGTCCGTGGTGGTCTGCACCCTGACCATGAGGGGAGATGCCAAGATGTCCGTCCTCGGGCTTATCGCAACCTATGTCGCCGCCATCGCGCTGACTCCTCTTATCACTCATCTGATCATCGGGGATGCCGTCAGCCCATCTGAGATCATCAGGTACATCCTGATGTTCATCCTCATCCCCTTCATCCTCGTCATCCCTGTGAAGAGGCTGCATGCGGGGCACATCCCCAAGAGCATCTTCATCAACCTCATGATGTTCCTGCTGGTGTTCGTCGGCCTCGGTTCCAGGAGGGACTTCATCCTTGGCGATCCCCAGGTCATCGTCTGGGTGCTCATCGCCTGCCTGATAAGGGTGTTCGCGATAGGATTCGTCATGATCTACGCCATGAGGGCCATGAAGGTCAGGAGAGACCAGGGCATGGTGTATCTTGCGAACGGTGTGTGGAAGAACTCCGGGATGTCCGTGTCGTTGACCATGGCGCTGTTCGCCACAGTCTACCCGGATGCCGTGCTCCCTTGCATCGCGTCGCTGATCGCAGAGTGCGTCTGGTTCGCAGTCATGACCGCGGTCGTGGAGAAGGCGTGGCCGCTTGATGGGACCGAGCCTGCGCTGGAAGCGGACTGATTCCTTGAGCCCTGGCTCCCAACGGAGCATGACTAATAGCCCTGCAGCCATTCGGAACCTATGGAGCAGATGAGATACCCGGACGGGGTGTATGATTTCCAGGCCCTTGTGACCGGAGGCTATCATTTCGTTGACAAGACCGGGCTCATCTGCGACCTGTGCGGCACCAAGAACAAGACTCTCTTTTTCATGCGTCCGAGGCGCTTCGGAAAGACCCTCAACCTATCGATGATAGACCGCTTCTTCAACATCATCTACGCCGACGAAGAGGATATCTTCAAGGGGCTGGCCGTGTCCGAATGCAAGCGCTGCGACCAATACAAGAACGCTTATCCCGTGCTCAGGCTCGACTTCGGATACCTATCAGGAGAATCTATAGACATATTCCGCGACTCCATGAGCGTGATGATCGGCATCGCTGCCAGGAGCCTGAAGAACAGCATCGGGACCGACACATTCGAAGACGGAGAGAGAAGGCTGCTGGAGAGATGCATCGAAAGGTCCTTGAATGGGACCGATCTTCGCAGCGCAGCCGTCGACCTTTGCGGCATACTGAAAAGGATCTACGGCAAGAACGTGATAATCCTCGTGGACGAATACGACCATTGGATGCAGAACATCCACTCCAAAGATGTCTTCGAGTCTATCGTCAGCTTCCTGAGGCCGTTCATGGAGCAGACTTTCAAGCTTAACTTGGACTGCGAGTTCGCCGTCGTCACCGGCATCATGCCCTTGGCCAAGACAAGCATGCTGAGCAGCTTCAACAATGCCAAGGTATGCAGCATCATCGAGACGGAAGGGGACGAATACTTCGGTTTCACAGAGGAGGAGATCGTCCGTCTTATCGAAGAAACGGGAAATCCGCCCGAGAAGCTGTCGGAGATCAGGGAATGGTATGACGGATACCGCTTCGGAGATGCAGATGTCTACAACCCGTACAGCGTCATAATGTACCTCGATAACGGATGCAGGCCATTGGCTTATTGGAACAACATGGCCGGTGGCGGCATGTCCGAGGACCTTCTGTCCAACATGGGCGCCGAGACCCTGACGGCCTTAAGGGGACTGTACGAGAACAAGGGATCGTCGTTCGAGACCGTGCTCGACACCCGCATCTCATATTCTGATGTCCTGTCCCCTACCGTGAAGCCATCGGTGGTCTATTCCTACCTGGCGATGGCCGGATATCTAAAAGCCGAGCTCACAAGTTCTCAGGAAGACGGGTTCCCTGTCTGCCGTGTCAGCATGGTGAACAAC
The DNA here is from genome assembly GCA_963656905.1 of Bacteroidaceae bacterium. Lineage (GTDB taxonomy): Archaea > Thermoplasmatota > Thermoplasmata > Methanomassiliicoccales > Methanomethylophilaceae > Methanoprimaticola. The sequence continues at coordinate 4,535 of CAVKKO010000121.1, forward strand.
GAGGTCTCCATCGCGTTCAAGTCGCTAGTGGAAAAGTCCGTCGAGACCGACCAGAGGGCATCCGCGGTCATGGACAGCATCTATGCCGGGGACGCGTCGAAGTTGGAAGAGTTCCTCGAATCGATGTTGAACGGGCTCTGCCTGGATGTCAGCTGGTCGAGGCTCGACCCGCTTGCAAGGCACAACAGGTACCGCGACGTCATCATGGCATACCTCATGACGCCTGAGCTGAGCGCACGTGCGGAGATTCCCAAAGGATACGGAGTCGCAGACATCTTGTTCGACAGAGATGGAGACCGCCCACCGGTTATAATCGAAGTGAAGACGACTGCAGACCCCGATACGAATCTGTCAGACCTGGCTGACAAGGCCCTTGCGCAGATCGACAAGCAAAGGTACGACAAGGATCCGGATTCCATCGGTGCCGTATGCGTCGGCCTGGGGATCAGGCAGAAGTCCGTCAAGGCAGCTATCGGGAAGAAGTGAATGGTCTGTCGTCTGGAATGACAAGCGCTCGCGTGGGAGGGCAGATCGTGCATACTCCATTCGGTACATGCTCGTCAATCGCGTATCCGCGCAAGCAACATCAGCAAGTGACGTAACCGTTTCTGCGTTGCATATTGCCATTCATGGTATGAGATGCCCCCATTCCAATTCTGAGAGGAACTCCGGCATGTCCGTCTCGTTGTCGATGGCCCTGTTCGCCACTGTCTACCTGGATACCATCCCGATTGCAACGCATTGCTGATCGCTGAGTGCGTCTGGTTCGAGGTCATGAGCGCAGTCGTGGAGAAGGCATGGCCTCTAGACGGTACGGAGCCTGCGCTGGAAGCTATGTGAACACACCTAAAGATTCATGCAGGTTGACATTCACGCGATAAATCCGCTAAATGCTATCAAAAGTGAGGGACTGGGGTCGGAACTCATAGGGCTCATCATCGAATCAGCCTCAATCTATCGTCATCCACCAGTCCCGCACATACATCGAAACGATGTAAATTATCCTTTGGAATGGTAGAGCGCGGAGTGGGAGATTCGAACTCCCGGGGAGAATCCTCCACCGGTTTTCAAG
>CAVKKO010000122.1:0-5533 GCA_963656905.1 Bacteroidaceae bacterium
TCGATCCTCCATGTGATCTCGTCGAGGACGAAGAACTGGATACGCCTGGACTTCGGAGGAGGCTCCGGAGCCGGGCTGGCGATCAAGTCGATGTCCGCAGGGGAGGACCGCAACGGGATGTCTCCTCTCACCACCGACGAGGAATACTACAAGATGATAGGCGAGCTCGGTTCGGTCATAACGGAGCTGCGCCTGACAGGAAAGGTCTCGGAGGTGACTCCATGAAGGCATCCCGTTTCGCGATGGCGGCCGCCGTTATCATGCTTGCCGTGGCGATGGCCGGGGCGGTGTTCACCGAGTCCGATGTCGATGCGGATGCAACAACCGCAGAACACGCGGGCAAATGCGGCACGGGGACAGGAACCTATGCAGATTGGAAGGTGAAGGACAAGGTCCTGACCATTTCCGGAACGGGCTCCGTATCCGCACTCACGGCATCGGCATCGACATGGGCCAGCAGCGGCTGGACTTGCACAACTCCTTCTGGCACCAGCGAGCAGTCCAAGCCCAGCGACCTGTTCGGAGAGGTCAACGAGATCGTCATCGGGACCAGCGGATCCGTCTCTGCGAAAGCATTGAATGCTCTCACCACGGCAACGAAGGTCTCATTCGGCACCGGCCATAAGACGATCGAAGAGAGCCTGTTCGAGGGCAACACGCACATCACGACCATCGACCTGAAGAACGTGACCACCATCAGCAAGAATGCCTTCAAGGGCTGCACCAAGGTCGCCACCCTCTCCAACGCCACATCCGTCACAGATGTTAAGGAATCGGCTTTCGAAGGATGCACCGCGCTGAACAGCCCGACGTTCTCCGCAGCCAAGTTCGCGGCAGGATCTTTCAAGGGCTGCACCGCGCTGGAGACCATCGACGCAGGGAAGACCACGAGCCTGGACAGGACCGCTTTCGAGGGCTGCACCAAGCTCAAGACGATAAAGATCAGCAGCGACAACACGACATACTGTGTTGTCAACGATCTGGTCTACACCAAGGACAAGGCCACTCTGTACATGTGCCCCAACTCCAAGACCGGCAGTATAGCATCCGTGGAGTCCACGGTCAGGACCATAAACCTCGACTATGCCGATGTGAGATACGTCCTCGATGGAAGCCTCCTCGGGAATGCGGACATAAAGTTCAGCTCCATCACCGGTGCGAAGGCAATAGCCGTGGTCTATTACAAACAGGCCATAGACGGGTCGGTCACGGCCAAGTTCGAGAACTCGTCCGTCACCCTCGCCTACAAGCTGTACAAGGGATGGACCGTGAACACGGATATAGCGAAGGTCACCACGGCCACAGTTAAATCTGCCTCGGACACAGGCCTGAGCTTCGCCGTATCGGCAGGCAACGGCTATCTGGTGGACCCCGTCGGGAAGAGGACCGTGACCAAGGCCGACCTGGTAAAGGACACAATCAACAACTGGAACGTCAAAGATGTGAAGCTGACCCCTGAATATGGCACGAACGATGCGGTCAAGGAGATCGCGTCTTACTCCTGCACGATATGCGGGTATTCCAGCTCCGGCTCCGGAGCCGCAGTCCTCGGCGAGACCCTGGTCAACTACGGAGCTCTGTGCACCGTCGACTCTTTGGAAGAAGGAGATTACACCGGGATGACCGACCTGACCATAACCGGAAACATGCAGCTGAAGGAAGGCACGTTCGCCAACAACCACACTCTCGTAGCTGTCATGATGCCCGAAGTGCAGAAGATCCCCAAGGGGACCTTCAGGTACTGCACGGCGCTGGAGTCAGTGGACCTCGGCGCGTGCACCGAGATCGGGGACTACGCGTTCGACGGATGCATTAAGCTGACAGATGTCAGGATAAGATCCGTTTCGATAGACCTCTCCGACACCGCCTTCAACAATTGCCTGAGCCTGAGCGTCATCCACGGGGACTACGCCACCGAGATCAGCGGGTACGTCTCGCAGGTCGCCTTCGTCCTGTGCGACGAAGACGACGTGGAGTTCCACTATCTGGCCGATTCCCTCATAGTCTGGGCCGACGGGAAGAAGTCTCTGAAGTGCAACGGGAAGGAATACCAGTTCTATAAAGGCGGCATGGCCGAAGTGAAGACGGAGTTCGGCGACCAGAAGATAGAGCTCATCGACGGGACCCCGTCCAGCAAGTGCTATGTGGCGTTGGAGTCGCAGATCATCCTGGACTACGAAGGCTTCGAGGTCGAAAGCGGCGCGAAGCTCGATAAGCTCCCCACACCGTCCCCCTCGGGATACATCTTCAAGGGGTGGTACGACGAGAACGGGAAGCAGTACACCAGCGAGAGCACGGTCACCGAGAGCGTGGTCCTGGTTGCGAAGTGGCAGGATGAGGTCACCAAGGACAAGACGCCCACCTATCTGCTGTCGCTGTTCGGCATTGCGCTGATGGGAACCGCCATCGTCCTTATCGTCAGCAGGTACAGATGAAACAATTTCCCGTGCTTCGGCACGGGCTACCCTTTTCTCGATAAGCATCAGCTCATTCCGGATCTTCGTCGCGGACGTGCCTCAAGCCTCCGAGGTCCTGAAGCTCGGTCCTGCTCATGATGTGGTCCGGGCTGAACAGCATGGCCATTCCCTCTTCCGCGTCTTCGGCGGGGTTGTCGCTGAACCCCATGGCAGAGAACACGATGCAGGCAGGCTCGCTCTTCTCGCCAGCGGACCTCCAGCCTTTTCAGGCGCCTGCTCAGGGATCCTCCGTCAAGATCATGTCTGTCGGCGTTTCGAAGACATGCCGTGCCGGCAGATCGCACAAGAAATGAGAAAGGCGAGGGGGACATCCCCCTCGTTGAGGTCACTTGGACCACTTTGGTTTCAGGGCCGCGTAGGCCAGGATCGCCAGCACAAGGACAGTGACTATGGCGCAGAAGATGAAGTACACAGTCGCCGAACCGTTAGGCTCGCTGATTCCCGATATTTCGTAGGTGGAGTCCGCGTAGAGCCGGGCATTTTCGAAGTAGACGAGCATGTTGAACGAGGCTGTGAAGTGCTTCTCGAATGTCGGGCTCAGATATTCCTGGCCTGTTGTAGGGTAGATGTAAGGCTTGGCATCTTTTCCTTCGTCAGATATCGACTTGATGCTCATTTTGACGGTCTGCCCTGCCTTCACGAAGAAAGTGAGCTTCCCGTAGGCGTCCAGGACCTTGTGCAGATCGCAGGAGTAATTGCCTGCGACCTGAACATCCTTCGTCCCATCATAGTTGCGTGTGGCGTACACATAGACCCACCCGCTGTATGATCTCATGGTGCTGTCATCGTCATCGGCGGTCACATTGTTATTCAGAGGGTCGGCGATGTACGCTTTCATCGCCTTGTGGTTGTCCGAATCCTCCTTGAAGTAGTAGTTGTAGTAGTACGACGAGATATAGGAGCCCGATTCTTTCCAGAACTTGCCCTCGTAGACATCGTAGTTGGACGTCCTCTGCGTCGTGGCGCCATCGGAATCGTCGCACATCGCGGGCACGACGCATACGGCCATCATGATGGCCACGGCGATGACGGCAGCTAAACTGTTGGTTCTCATCACATTTCCCTCCTCATCGTCTGATACAGTCCGAGCGCAAGGAATCCGATTCCCCAAACGATGCCGATAGCAATCATCGGCCCGATGTTCGTCAGATCTAACGCAGTGGGGATCAGGATGGCCGATCCGCACAGCGGAGCACCGAGCAGTCCCAATGCAGCCTCTCCAAGGAAGCAGGGCAGGTACGCGAGAGCACTGTCCAGATGCTGGTCCACAACAAGGATGGCCACGGGCAGAGCAACGCTCATGACGAAGAAGGGCACGATGGACGATCCCCTCTTCATGAAGCATCCGATGCAGAACGCCGTTGCCGAGTAGGCGAACACCCCTACGAGTGTGATCATCAGGGACTCGCTGAGCAGGTCTGCGTAGATGGAGTCGTACTTGCCTGTGGCCGTTATGATGGCCGAGCCGTAGGCCAGCATGAAGATCCCGAGGCACATCAGGAACCCGGCCAGGTACTTCCCGAAGTAGAACGAGGCCCGGTGGATGGGCAGCGAGATGTTCATGTAAGCGGTCCTGTCCTTGAACTCCTGAGGAATCTGCTTGCCGCACAATATGGAAGTGAACAGCCCCAGGAGCAGCGGCAGGAGCGCCAGCAGGCCAGCTATGTACGTGTTGCTGAAGTCGCCGAATCCCATCATCTGCAGGATGGAATCTATGTTGTCCCCCAGTAAGATCGTCAGCAGAGGTATCAGAAGAGCGACGAACAGCATGATGAACGTCCATTTCTGCTTCGCGAACAGCTTCATCTGGACCATGAACACGATCATGGTCTGCTTGAGGAACGGAGGCACAGAGTACGATCTGTCGCGGTGCGCCTCGTTGTCCGATGCGCTGTACTCTCTGTCGCCCCAGGTGCCCTTGCGGTCCTCTTCCTTTTTGGCAGGCGCGACGGCCTTCACGCGGTCGATGAACGATGCCTTCTCGGGCTGCTCTTCCTGAGCTTGCATCGGGACCTCTTCCCGAGGCTCCGATCCGAGGTCTATGGATTGTCTCATCTGACTTCATCCCCCTTCGTGAGGTCCATATAGAGGGATTCCAGGTCGGCTCCCTTCTCGTTCATGGACAGTATCCCCAGCCCGGTGGAGAATGCCGCCGCCGTGAGGCAGGCCTGCTCCTCCATGCTGCCGGCGAACTCCAGCTTCACGGCGCATTCGCCGAGCCTCTCCGCGGAGGTGACCCCTCCCTGCCCTCCGAGGTCGGAGAGGACCTGGGCGGGAATGGGCTTCAGGGTGTGTATCTCCAATGTGATGGACCTGCCGGGGCCGATGTTGTGGATGAGCCGGTCCACGTCCCCTGAGGCTATGACCTTACCGTCACGGATCATGGTGACGGATCCGCAGATCTCGGACACCTCCTTCAGGATGTGCGTGCTGATCAGCAGGCTCCTGTTCTTGCTCTTGAGCTCTGAAAGGGTCTGCCTTATCTCGATCATCCCTCTGGGGTCCAGTCCGGAGGTGGGCTCGTCTAGGATGATCGTGGAAGGGTTGGGCAGAAGCGCCTGGGCGAGGACTATCCTCTGCCTCATCCCCTTCGAGAACCCCCCGATGGTCTTGTTGCGCCATTCCCACATCCTGACGGTCTCCAGGACGTCCCTGGCGCGGATGGCGATCTCCCTCGAGTCCAGCCCGTAGATGCGGCCGACATAGTCGAGCACTTCCGCAGGGGTGAATCCGGGATACGGTTCTGGCGTTTCGATGACGCATCCGACGTGCTCCATGGCATGCCGGTGGTCCTTGATGTCGACGCCATCGATCCTCACACTGCCGGAAGTGGGCATGAGCAGGCCTGTGATGGCCTTCAGAGTGGTGCTCTTGCCAGCTCCGTTGGGGCCCAGCAGGCCCATGAACTCTCCTTTATTCACGGTGAGGTCGATGTTCGATATCGCTGCGAAACCGCCGTACATCTTGGTGAGGCCGACGGCTTCGATAGCCGGTGTATCGTACATGCAACTCTAAGGTAATCGGACTTAAAAAAGGTGTCTGGATGGCTTCGTGAC
>CAVKKO010000123.1:0-5498 GCA_963656905.1 Bacteroidaceae bacterium
GCCCCGCGTCGCAGACCACTGCGATCACCTCGTCCACATCCTTGTAGGCTTCCGGAGCCTCTTCCAGGACGCCTTCGTCGGAGCCGTTCCTTAAGTAGACTCCCTTGTCGGACATCTCCTTCATGACCCCCTCCACGGTGAGAGACGAGATGGCTGCCTTCCTGGACATCTTCCTCCCGGCTCCGTGACAGGACGATCCGAAGGTCTGCTCCATGGACCCCTGCCTTCCTGCCAGGACGTACGTCCCGACGCTCATGTCTCCGGGGATGATGACAGGCTGTCCCACATCCCTGTACTTCATCGTGATCTCGCTCCTGCCGGGGGCGAACGCCCTCGTAGCGCCTTTCCTGTGGACCAGGACATCCTCATGATGCCGGTCGATGTCGTGCCTCTCCTTCTTGGCGATGTTGTGGGCCACATCGTACACCACGTCCATCCCCATGGACTCCGCCGAGTCCCCGAGGATCTTCTCGAACGATTCTCTGACCCAATGGGTGATCATCTGCCTGTTGGCCCAGGCGTAGTTGGCGCCGCAGCACATTGCTTTGTAGTAATCGTTGCCGAGCTTGGAGTCTAGCGGGGCGCATGCCAGCTGCCTGTCCGGGAGATTCACGGAGTTCTGCTTGATGTAGCGCTCCATCTCCTGAAGGTAATCTGTGGCGATCTGGTGGCCGCACCCCCTCGATCCGCAGTGGACAGTGATGGTGACAGTCCCTTCCTTGAGCCCGTAGACCTTGGCGGTCCTCTCGTCGAAGACGTTCTCCACCAGGTCGAGCTCCAGGAAGTGGTTCCCGGATCCGAGGGACCCCAGCTGGGGCAGCCCCCTCTTTCTGGCCTTGTCGCTGACGACAGAGATGTCGGCGTCCTCCATGTGGCCTCTCTCCTCGGTGACCTCCAGGTCCCTCTCCCAGCCGTAGCCGTTCTCCACGGCCCATTCCGACCCTCTGGCCAGGATCTCGTCCAGCTCGGGATAGCCGATCTTGGTGAGCCCTTTGGACCCCAGCCCGGAGGGCACGTTGCGGTATAGCTCGTCGACGAGGACATCCTTCTTGCCCTTGAGGTCGTCCAAGGTCAGGTCGGTCTTGATGAGCCTGACCCCGCAGTTGATGTCGAAGCCTATCCCTCCGGGGGAGATGGAGCCCTCAGAGCTATCGACAGCGGCGACTCCTCCGATGGGGAACCCGTATCCCCAGTGGATGTCCGGCATGGCCATGGAGCTTCCCACGATCCCGGGGAGGCAGGCGACGTTGGCAGCCTGCTGGGGCGCATTGTCCGCTCTTATGGAGGAGATCATCTCCTCGCTTGCGTAGATGACGGCGTTGGTGCGCATCCCTGCGGACTCGTCCATGGGGATCTCCCATCTGTTGCCGTCGATTCTGTTGAGCTTTCCTTCCCAGGTCATTTCGAACTCCGGGATCGGGGATGCGGAGCTGTTTGAAAACGGTTGCCCAAAGATATGCGGTGGTATTGCAGCGATGTAGTATCTCCGATGCCCGCTGCAACGAGCTCCGTGATGTACACCGAGGGCTTCCCGCCCTGGACGGCATCGTACTTGCTCTGGCACATGGGGCACCCGACCACTATGATGTCGGCTTCCTCAGCAGCCTTCTGCCTCTCGGCCATCATGGGCGCGGCGGCCTTGCGGGACCTCTTCCCGCAGCATCCCGGCTCGTTTCCGACCCATTCGAACCCCATCTTCTCCACCACTTCGCGCATCTGACCGAAGAAGTCCAATGCGGAGCATCCCGGCTCCAGGGACACCTTGGTCCCGTTTCCGAACCTCGGTAGCCTGTCCAGGTGCCTGTGCAGGAACTCGATGATGTGCTCGCAGTCGGACCCGTCCCTCTTGGTGATCTCGGCGCATCCGGGGCAGAGCATCACAAGGTCCTTGCCCTCCGAGCGCTCGCACATCCTGTCCCTGTACGACCTGCGTTCCTCATCGGTCATAACGCCGAACTGGATCGGGTACATGCAGCAGGTCATCTCGGGGACCTCGCACGCTTTCATCCCGATCCCTTTCATCGCCGCCGATGCGGAGTAAACGACATACGGCACATCGCACTTCGCAGTGCATCCAGGCATCACGTATACGTCGTCCCCGTTCCACACGGGCTTCAAGTCCAGCCCCGGAGCGTTCTCCAGAGGATACCTCGCCAATCCGATGTCGTGGAACGCAGGGTCGATCGGCTTCCCGATGACTATGCAGTATGCCGCGAGCATCATGTCCTTCGGATGGGTGTGCTCGCACACCCTTGCGCATGCCCCGCATCCGACGCAGTCGAAGACCTTCTTCAGGTCGCCTTCCGCCACCGCCAAAGGGTCGCATCCGCCGTAGCGGTGGGAAGGGCACACTTCCAAGCATCTCCCGCAGCCGATGCACATGCTGCTGAGCTTCTCGTACTTCTCGCGGGCAGGGTCAGTCATATGGAAAGGCAGACGCACGTGCCTGATGATAACGGTGATGGATGAAGCATCGAGAAGTCATGGATGAGGGCCGGGACCGAGATTTGAACCCGAGTCAAGGGATCCACAGTCCCCTAGGATAACCAAGCTACCCTATCCCGGCCATGATGTAAGCCCGTCTATCCCGTTCCCTTACATAAAGATTGCCCTGGGCCCCAGTGCATGTCCTCGCCAACTATAAGAACGGCGAATCATACTCGGTCCCCCATTGGCTCTTATAAGGCGCGCACACGCGCGTTCCACTACGGGCCGGAGATGATTGACAATGAAGGCGCTCTATGCTGACGGATCCGTGCGCGAGACCGAAGACGAACTTCCGGTCCTCAGGCACACCGCATCCCACATCATGGCCCAGGCGGTCCAGAGGCTCTACCCCGGCACCAAGCTGGCCATCGGGCCCGCCATCGACGACGGGTTCTACTACGATTTCGACAGGGAAGGAGGGTTCAGCCCCGAGGACCTGGAGAAGATCGAGGCCGAGATGAAGAAGATCGTGAAGGAGAACCTCAAGCTGGAGACCTACACCCTCCCCAGGGCCGAGGCCATCGAGTTCCTGAAGTCCAAAGGCGAGGACTACAAGGTCATGCTCGTGGAGGACCTCCCCGAGGACGCACCCATCAGCTTCTACAAGCAGGGCGACTTCACCGACCTCTGCGCCGGGCCCCACGCCCTCTACACCAAGGCCGTCAAGGCCTTCAAGCTGCTCTCCATCGCCGGAGCGTACTGGAGGGGAGACGAGCACAACAAGATGCTCACCAGGATCTACGGGACCGCCTTCGACAGCAAGGAGGCCCTTGAGCAGTACCTCAACATGCTCGAGGAGGCCAAGAAGAGGGACCACAGGAAGCTCGGCAAGGAGCTGGGCCTGTTCGCCATCATGGAGGAGGGCCCCGGGTTCCCGTTCTTCCTCCCCAAGGGGATGGTCCTGAAGAACACCCTCATCGAGTACTGGAGGGAGCTCCACAACAGGGAGAACTACGTTGAGATCTCCACCCCCATGATCCTCAACCAGGCCCTCTGGCTGAGGTCCGGCCACTGGGACCACTACAAGGACAACATGTACACCACCACCATCGACGACGAGATCTACTGCGTCAAGCCGATGAACTGCCCCGGAGGTATGCTGGTGTACAAGACCGAGCCCAGGTCCTACAGGGACCTGCCCATCAGGATGGGGGAGCTCGGGCTGGTCCACAGGCACGAGAAGTCCGGGACCCTGCACGGCCTGTTCAGGGTCAGGTGCTTCACCCAGGACGATGCCCACATCTTCATGACCGATGACCAGGTCGAGCAGGAGATCGAGGGCGTGGTCAGGCTCATCGACGAAGTCTACACGAAATTCGGGTTCAAGTACCACGTGGAGCTCTCCACCAGGCCCGAGGACAGCATGGGCTCCGACGAGGACTGGGAGAAGGCCACCAACGCCCTGATCAACGCCATGAAGCAGATGGGCTTAGAATACGTCGTCAACGAGGGCGACGGAGCCTTCTACGGGCCGAAGATCGACTTCCACCTGGAGGACTCCCTGGGAAGGACCTGGCAGTGCGGGACCATCCAGCTGGACTTCCAGATGCCCCAGAGGTTCGAGCTGGAGTACACCGGCTCAGACGGCGAGAAGCACAGGCCGATCATGCTCCACAGGGTCGCTTTCGGTTCCATCGAGAGGTTCATCGGGATCCTGACCGAGCACTACGCTGGGAGGTTCCCCGTGTGGCTGTCGCCCGTCCAGGTGAAGGTGCTGTCCGTCTCCGAGAAGTCCTTCGACTACGCTTCGTCCGTCGCGGCGAAGCTGAAGGCCGCCGGCGTCAGGGTCGAGCTGGACAACAGGGACGAGAAGATCGGGTACAAGATCCGCGAGGCCCAGCTCCAGAAGGTGCCCTACATGCTCATCCTCGGCGAGAAGGAGTCCGAGGACGGCTCCATCGTGGCCGTCAGGAGCAGGGACGCGGGAGACCTCGGAGCCGTGAGCACCGACGAGTTCATCGCCAAGGTGCTCAAGGAGACCAAGGAGCGCCTCTGAAAACCGAAGGGGCGGCCGTCCGCAGGGTCATGCGGCAGTCGCTCCGTCTTTCTTCTTATCGCATTTTATGGTTGTTACAATTGTCAAGATGAGTCTGTGTTGCAGGACATTCATCCGAAAATGAGTAAATCATTTATCCGAATTTGGATAAATTAATTTTCTGAAATTGGATAAATTATTTATCCGAAAACGGAAAAGTTAATGTTCATTGAGCCGATTAGCATACATGGTCCTGACTCCCGATGGATATCTGAATCGTTACATGGATGATCGTGTTGCAAGTGCATTGAGGATATGCGGAGCAGTCTGTATCAAGGGGCCGAAAGGGTGTGGGAAGACCTGGACCGCGTTGAATCATGCAAACAGCGCCCTGAGGTTGGACGACCCTGAAAAGGAATACAAGGCTCGCAGATTTGCAAGAGATCGCCCCAACGATGCCCTTATCGGAGAGGAGCCGAGGCTTATAGACGAATGGCAGGTTGCTCCCGCGATATGGGACGCCACACGTCATTTGGTCGATCAAGGGAAGAAGAAGGGCAGGATTATACTGTGCGGGTCAGCGACCCCTGATTTGGATGCGGAGGCGGAGCTTCACACAGGATTTGCCAGGATATGCTCCTACAGGATGCGCACGATGTCGCTATTCGAGTCTGGTGATTCGGATGGTTCGGTGTCATTATCATCGTTGTTCGCTTCCGAGGAAGTTCATACGACATGGGATGACATCGACATAGAATCTTTGATTGGACTGATCGTCAGGGGAGGATGGCCAGAGGCCCTTGGAATGGATGTCAAAGATGCGGCTGAATACAATCGTATTCTGTTGGCGACAATCATCGAATCTGATGTTATGCGCATCGACGGTAAGGCGAACATGTCTACAGTTACCATGTTACTAAGATCTCTTGCTCGCAACGAGAGCACGTTAGCGAATGATGCAACCATTCGTTCTGACATGAGGATTAACGAGGGTGATGAACCCATCGCTCAGATAACATATGTGAAGTATCGCAAC
>CAVKKO010000124.1:0-5498 GCA_963656905.1 Bacteroidaceae bacterium
CTTCTCCCCTCCCGACAGGTCCCTGGCGATGTGGGTGGTCCTGTGGGTCATGTTGACCATCTTCAGAAGGTCGATGGCCTTGTGGATGCGCGCATCTCCCTGGACGTCGTCGGGGATGGCCTCCATGACGTTCTCGATGACGGTCATGTCTCCGAATAGCGCGAAGGTCCTCTGGAACATGATAGCGATCCTGGACTTCACCTCTACCCTCAGGGGATCGTCGGCCTTCAGAGACCAGAAATCGACGCCGATGGTCTCGGTCTCCGCTCCGCACTTAGAGCAGCAGACGCCCTTGAACGGGAGGTCCACGTTTCCGCACTTCTTGCAGTGGTTGACGTTGTAGATCACGCGCCCTTTGTCGGGACGGTACTCCTCGTTCCCCCTGAGCATGTGGATGAGGACGCTCTTCCCTGCAGCGCTCTTCCCGATGAGTCCGAGTATGTTTCCGGTGGACAGGGTGTCGCTGACATCCTTGAGAACGCAGCGCCCGTCGAAGGTTTTCGATACGTTGTCGATAACCAGGAGTTCTACCGATTCATGAGCCATGCGGTTGCGAACAGGTATCTCAATATAAACTATGCCAATCTGAGCACATGTGTCCGCTGGACATCCGTAACAATCGTTGAAAAGCGGCGTTAAGGCATATTGTGCAAAGAAACTGCCCCCGTTCCGCCCTAAACCGTCGGATCCGGGCCACAGGACCCCTGTGATAGGCCCGCATGCATCCTCGGAGGGCACGGGATCCGCCTGCCTGCCCGCACCGGTCGATAAGAGGTGTTAACAACGATTGCCCCGGCACGCATCCACTCGAACGGATATCCCAGGACCTTCGAAATGCTGGCACCACACCCATATATAGCTGGATGTATGATACAACCATATGATTTCCCGTCAGTCTAAAATGGGAGGTCCCACGCCTAAGTTCAGCGACTACCATGTGTGGAAGGCTTTCGAGAGCCTCAACGGGACAGACCCAATCGGAAGGAAGAAGCTATCCCAGAAACTGGGGGTCGGAGAGGGCAGCACCAGGACGATCCTGACCATGATGCAGGACCAGAACATGATCACCATCGGCAAAGGGGGGATATGCCTCACCGAGAAGGGGATCGAGTTCAAGAAGTCCGTCAACATGGACGTCGCAGACGTGTCCATAAGCGATCTGACCATCGGGGACAGGGACTGCGCGGTCCGCGTGCCGAAGATGGCCCGCAACGTGAAGTACGGATGCGAGGAGAGGGACGCCGCCATCAAGACCGGCGCCACAGGGGCGACGACGCTCGTGTTCACCGGCGGGAAGCTGATGTTCCCCGGCTCCGAGTACCCCGTCGACCCGGAGATCGAGGCGAAGATCAGGAGCGTCTTCAACCTGAAGAACGATGACGTGATCATCATCGGGACCGGCCCCACCAAGGAAGCGGCCGAGATAGGCGCCGTCATCGCAGGGCTGACGATCATGGGAGGCCTGCAGTTCAACAGGGAGCTTAAGGACATCCTCTCCCAGAAGAGCACCGGGAACGAGCTGATATCGCTCGCGTTCGCTATACACGACCTGGTCGGAGGCCTTCCTGTCTGTGCCAAGAGCAGGGACAACCTCGGGATAAGGATAGAGAACGGCGCCGTCATAGACAATGCGTACACCGGGCCCGTCCTCGAAGAGGTGCTCAACGAGGGAACAACAATAAGGAAGATAGCCACTTCCGGGCCTTACAAAGGCATCAGGGTCATCGTGACGCCCATCGAGCTCGACAACCGCATCATCGCGGTCATCGGAGTGGTGGACGTGCGTTCCATGGCCGGTGTAAACAATTTGATCAGACTACGGAGTGATGACAATGACTGATTGCATGGTATGCGTGGACGCGGGCGTCTGCAAGATGAAGACGCTCATAATAGCCAAAGAGAACGACATGGGGCTCATCGAGCTGACCATCAAGAGCGACTGCCCCAACATCCTGAAGATGTCCTGGAAGCTGGAGCCCATGAGCCCGTACTCCGAGGTCGAGGCCGAGTTCGCCAAATCGGAGATATACAAGCTTGCCAACGACGCCGTCCCCCATACCGCGTGCCCCGTGCCCGCAGGGATGGTCAAGGCCCTTGAGGTGGCCGGAGACCTGGGGCTCAAAAGAGACTGCTCCATCAAGTTCATCAACGATGAGAGCGAGGCGGAGCTCCGCTGAGCATCATCTCCGGGCCTCCGGGCCCGGGATCTTTCTTCTTCAGCCTTTCCGGCGAACGTTTTCTGCAACAAGTCGGGCATTAGCATCCATCCATCGATTCGTGTCCGGATGGGATGGGTTCGGGGCTGTGCGCAATGGTCTGGGACATCCATGTTAACGGATTCTCAGAACGGTTGGGTAAAAAGGAATATATTTATAGAATATCAAACACTTCAATCTATCATGACAGCCGATCCGGATGCCCCGGGTGACAAGCAATTGGAGATCATCAGGGGCCTCAGAGGCGTTATCCACGCCTTCTATCTCGACAAAGAGATCCTCCAGCAGCTCTCCGAAGAGGAGGCCAAGGTCCGCGCCATGGGCGATATCGAAGTTAAGAACGAAGGTTTCAACCAGGCGCTGCAGCGCGATGCAGTGATATGCATCGTCAAGGACCCCAGGTTCAGGCCTCCACCGGAGCCCACGGTCATCCTGGAGTCCGGGAACGGAGAGATCATCGGAGAAGAGGTGTTCCCGTTCACCGCCAAGAAATACGAGAACAGGGACGATGTCGTTTGGCTCTCAGACGGTTTCGTGCTGTTCCCGACGGTGCCCGCTAACGGCGGAGAGGAATTCATCATGCCTCCTGTGTCGTTCCCGGAGCTCAACGAGAGCAACGGATGCAAGGACGTCATATCCTGCAGCCCCGCTCCAACCTGCGACTTGATGATCAGGAAGCACTACAACCTCCAGGACAACCCCAAGCTGGCCTCTGTCCTCGTGGCGTTCAACAGGATGAAGGAGTGAACCTTTTTCGGCGGCATGTGCCGCCGGCCATTCCATTTTGTCTTTTTTCAAACTCTATAGTTCATTTCAAGCACTATCACTGTCGGGTTCGTTTTTTATACAACATAGATTTCGTCTGGTGGCTTAAAGCAATCCAGCTGGCGTTCGTAAAACCACAAGGAATCCGTTGAGGACTTCCGGAAACAGTTCGCAGTTCTGGTTCGGAAGGATACAATGGAAGAGCTGAGACTCCCTTGGAACGATAAAGAAGGCCTCCTGTACGGAGGCATAATCGCATGCATCACCGCATATCTCATGGCATTCATCAACAACGCTAAGGTCACCGGCTTGAGCAGCAGCACCCCCATCGAGACGCTGATTTGCCTCCCGTTCATATGGATAGTCGTCATGATTCTGATGGCATTCATCGTCGGAAAGACTGCCAACCGCATCGTCAGCCGGTACTCGGCGCCTTCCGACAGCGTCAATGCGAAGATCGCGCTGAACATAATCGCCTGCGTCACGATGATGTCTGCCATCATGAGCGTCCTCGGCCCGATGATCGGCAGCGCCGTGTCTGGCCACTTCAGCATGGAACAGGTGATGAACTGGCCGGTCAACTGGCCGGTGAACTTCTTCTGCGCATTCTGGATCGAGATGCTTATTGCACAGCCTGCCGCCAGATACGTGATGAAGAGGAAGCATATCAAGTTCCTGAAGGCCAAGAACACAGGAGGTGCAGCAGATGAGTGACATGATCATAACAATCGGAAGAGAGAACGGAAGCGGAGGACGCGAAGTGGGGCAGAAGCTCTCCGAGATGCTCGGCATCCCATGCTACGACCAGGAGATCATAATGGAGACCGCCGGAAGGACCGGGATCGACGTGAAGGAGATCGAGAAGATGGAGGAGAGCAATAAGGACGGTCTGATTTCGTACTGGGGCATCCCGTCCGCGAACCCGCTGTTCGCAGAGCAGTCCAAGATAATCATCGAGCTAGCGTCCAAAGGCCCATGCATCTTCGTCGGAAGGTGCGCGGACTTCATCCTGAACGGATGGAACGATGTGGTCAGAGTGTTCATCCATGCCCCCGTCGGCGACAGGATCCTCAGGTCCGCCAAGAGGAACGGCATCTCTGAGAAGGAAGCATACGAGCGCATCCGCAAGAAGGACGCTCAGAGGGCTTCCTACTACCAGAGGTACAGCGGAAAGGTCTGGGGAGCCGTCAGCAACTACGACCTGACGGTGAACACGGGCGCCATCGGTGTCGATGGAGCCGCTAAGCTCATCATCGATTACATCGAGATGGCCAAGTCGAGATCCAAGGCAAACTGATTCCATGGGGCCAATGCCCCTCTTTTCCCATCATTTAACGCCACATCATCGCTCTGATATAGCCAAGGCATCTGATGTATGGAAGATCAGAAGATCGGAATGAGGCCCTCTGCCTTACAGATTGCGCGGCATGCGTCATCAGTCCCGACCATAACCTCCCCTATCTTCGAAATCGGAGGGTGATGAAATGGGGAACCTGGAACACTCGCGTGCTCCAGGTTCAGGTGATTGAATGAAAAACTATTGCGGTTTCCAAAATAGGCGGGGGATTGCTCCCCCGAATGGGTTTGACAGACGGCTTATCCGCCGCCCGAAGGCATCATCTCGGAGATGTCGACCTCCTGAGTCTCCCGTTTTATGTCCTCGATAGACTTCATTCCGCGTTCGGATGACTTCTTCTCTTTGAACGACACGGGAATGTACTCCGACGGATCGGCAGGGACCAGGTTCGACACCTCGTAGTAGAGGTCGGTGAAGTCCAGTCTTGCCCAGACCTTCCCATCCCTCTCGCAGATGTCGGTGACCTTCCCCACTGTCGAGGTCGGCATGTACTTCAGCAGGTCGCCAACTTCCATGGGATCATCCCTTGATGACTGCGCTTCTCTCTCCGGCGGGCTGGAACTCCCTGAGAGCTCCACGGCCGATCTCCTTCGTCACGTTGGCGAAGTCGAACACCAGGGAGGGGTCCGCGAATGCAACCCTCACGAAGGGGTTGGCCGTGAAGGCGTCTCCGCGGGCGACGTGGGCGGCCTTGGGGATACCGGTGTATCCGGACAGGTGACCGACGTTCATGGCGTAGTTGGGGTAGTTGGGTCCACGGACTTCCATGGGCAGACCCTCGTCGGACCTGTATGCGAAGGAGTTCGCAGATCCGCACTGGTCCTGCAGGTCGAATCCGTAGAATCCGAGCCTTCCGGTCCTCTCTTTGTGCTGGAGCATGGAGAGGTACCAGCAGTTCAGACCGACGTCGGCGACTCCAGTAGCCATAGCTCCGGCGATACCGGTGGAGGCTGCAGCGACGGTGGCCCTCTGGGATCCACCGAAGTGGGTCTCCATGACTGCGGGGTAGCGCTCGTACATCTCGAGAGCGTACGCGTTGATGTCGTCACCGAGTTTCATGACTTCATCCATGTTCTTGGGGTCCAGTTTGCAGAACCCTCCGTACCTGGATTTGATCTGGTCGATGGCGTAGTAGACGTAGTCCTCGAGGATGTTGTCGG
>CAVKKO010000125.1:0-5492 GCA_963656905.1 Bacteroidaceae bacterium
GGTCGTCAATCTGAAGGAAAACCTGCAACTTGTCGCAGGAAAACCTTCAACTTCTGTTCTATCGAACGCCTGGAAAGATGTTCGTATCTTGTTTTTGATGCTTCAGGGCCCCGGGAGATGCCCGAGGCCCGTCGGCATCACATCGACTGCACCGTTATGCCGTCGATGCCCTCGCAGATCTCCTTGGTCTCCTTATCACAGGTGAACAGGATGACCTGCATCTCTTCGGACACTTCGCGCAGCGCGCGGCATGCGCCCGCCTTCCTCTCGGAATCGAAGGGAAGGAGCACATCGTCCAGGATTACCGGGACCTTGCCCTCTCCCATCTCCTTGGCGATGGCCAGCTTGAGGGACAGCAGCGTCTGGGTCCTGAGGCCGGAGCTCCATTGGCCCATGGGCTTGGATGTTCCGTCGCCCTTGATGCTCAGCGCCTCCTCCATCGGGTTGAGATCGATCTGATACCTCCCGTCGGTCATCATCGACAGGTACCTGCTCGCGGTGGCGGAGACTCCGGGCTGGAGGCCCGTGTGGACCTCGGTGCAGGCGTCCTCCGCGAGGGTGGAGGCCAGCAGGGCGACCGCGCCTTCGTCGAGGAGGCGCTTCATCTCCGCCCTCTTCGACTCGCGCTCGTCCATCAGCCTCTCGATGTCCTTGTTGCCTGCGATGGACTTCATCTCCTGCTCGATGCGGCCCACCTCGACTCCGATCTCCCTAAGCTTCTCGGAGATGTCGTCGGGGACCTCTCCGGTCACGGGGCAGGTCCTGACATCGGGGTCCAGGCCTGCAGAGGCGATGGTCCCGCGGACCATCTTGATCGAAAGCACGAGCTCGCTCTCGGCATTGGTCTTGTTCACGCATATCGCGTATCCTTCCTCGCCTCCGAACAGGCTGTAGAACTCGGCGAGCCTCCTCTGGGCTTCGGAATACGCCAGCCTTGAAGAGGATTCCTCGTTCTCCAGGTCGGCCAGGTCCTCCGCGCGCTTGGAGACCTCCTTCAGGAGCCCCAGGTCCGCGTCCACACCCCTGCTCATCAGGCTGAGGTCCCTCATCAGACCGGACACCTCGGACTCGTAATGCTCCACATACTGCCTTTCATTGTCCAATATCGGGGTGAAGGAGGCCGTCTGCTCGACCTCCTCGTAGGTGAACTCGACCTTGGGCTTCATGTACCCGAAGGCCGCCATCGCGATCCCAGCGACTGCGATGACAGAGAGGATCGGATTCACCAGCGCGGCGGCGATGCCTGCGACGATGACTATCAATCCCAGGAAAACCAGCGGGTTGGTCTTCCTGACCTCCTTCTTGACGGTCTGCTTCTGGGGCTCGGCAGGGGCCTTGGGCTGCGACAGGGTGCGCAGCTTGTCCCTGTAGACGCCCTCGTCCTTCAGGACGCGCTCGATCCTGCCGTAGCATTTGGTGACCTTTCCCGGGTCGGCGCCCATCATCCCCTTCTCGCAATCGTCGTACCTCTTGGTGTCCCTGTCCAGGGCGTCCTTCCTGGAGACTGCGTCGCTCTTCAGGGATTCCAGCTTCTGCCTGTCCTCCTCGGTGACCTTCCTGAACGTTCCGAGGGCGGTCAGGTTGGCCTCCAGGTCGGCAAGCTTCCTGTAGTTCTCGGCCATGGACTCGAAGGTGGTGCGCTTCTTCCTGTCGTCCGAGGACTCCTCGTACTCCGACTTTATGCGAGCGGCCTCGGCGTTCAACGATTCCATCTGGGAGCTCAGCTCCC
Source organism: Bacteroidaceae bacterium (assembly GCA_963656905.1). Classification (GTDB taxonomy): domain Archaea; phylum Thermoplasmatota; class Thermoplasmata; order Methanomassiliicoccales; family Methanomethylophilaceae; genus Methanoprimaticola. The sequence continues at coordinate 1,730 of CAVKKO010000125.1, forward strand.
CGTAGCGGTCGACCGTCGATTTGGCAGCCGATATTTCCTTGTCGATCGATTCGATATCAGAATCCAGCCCGTTGACGCTGCTCTTGGACCTCAACGCCTTCCCGAGGATCGATTCCCATCTGTTCTCGCAGGAGTCCATGGCCTTGGGGACCTTCTCCCCTCCGGGGACGGTCAGGAACCTGCTCTTCAGCTTGGTGACGGAGCCGTCGTCATCCAGGTCGCCGGCGTTCATGGCGAACACGGAACGGTACAGCTCCGGACCCCCGGTGCCGTTCGGCATGGGATAGACGTCGCCGGAGAGCTTCTTGTCGTTGTACAGCACCTCCTTCTGCTCTCCGTTCTCCTCGTACACAAGCGACCCGGAGTCCGATTTGCTCCTGACCGGGTACACGTTCTTCCCCCTGTTCTTGGTGGGGACGATGCAGCAGCGGATGAACTCCATGGTGGTGGTCTTCCCGCTCTCGTTGGGACCGTGGACCACGGTCATCCCCTCGGAGAACTCCATGTTACGGCCTTTCAGGGCTCCGAAGGAGCCTATCCTGGCCTTCCTTATCCTCATGACGACCCCTCCAGCTCGGCGACCATCATACGCATGGCCGCATCGACCAGCACCGCGAGCTCCTCGTCGGACAACGATTCGTAGTAGTTTCTATGCGCCCTGGCGACGGGGTTCTCGAACAGGCGCTTCAGGATCTCCTCCCTCCCGGATGCCGCAAGCTTCCTTCCGCTGCGGATCACGCTCCCGGTGATGTCCAGGCCCTCGGACCTTGCGTCGATGTCAATCTCCGGCGATGTCTCCGCGATCATCCCGCAGGTGCCGCAGCCCAGCTGCATCCCCAGGTTCTTCTCCACGTCGTCGGCATCCAGCCTGAGCATGGAGTCCAGCGGGCCGGAACCCGTGAACCTGAACCTGACGATGTCGTCCTTCCCGATCTCCTTCCGGAGGGATTCCACCATCTGATTGTAGTCCTTGCCCGTGATGTCGGCCTCGACGATCTTCCAGACGAAGCCCTGGGTGGGCACGAACCTCAGGTCCGAGACCACTCCGTTGGAGACCGTCACAAGGTACGCCCCTTTCTCGCCGGCCTCTGTTATCTTCCTTCCCTGGATGTTCCCCGGGTAGACGGCGTAGGGGCTCTCGGACAGCACCGCCCTCTTGTGGATGTGCCCCAGCGCCCAGTAGTCCACTCCGCGTCCGCGGAGGTCTGACAGGCTGCACGGGGAATAGGCATAGTCCGCGCCCTGAGAGTCCACGTCGCAGTGGACGCAGGCCACCGTGAACTTGGAAGGGTCGCCTTTCATCATCGAGGGGAGGTTCCTCTCCTCGTGCCATTCCCTGAAGCTCGCTCCGATGACCTCGACCCCGTCGACTCCGTCGACGGGATGCGACTCGGGCTCTGTGCCGAACTCGGTGACGTTCGGAGGGTATGGGATGGAAGACTCCCATGACGTCCTGGGGTCATGATTGCCGCGGGCGATGAAGCAGGGGATGCCCAGCCTCCTGAGCTCCTCCGCGAAGCGGATCCTGACCGACGGCGTTATGGTGTCCTCATCGAAGGCGTCGCCGGATATGACCATGAAATCCGCCTTCTCGGATATCGCCGTATCGACGATGCGGGAGAAGGAGCCGAAGACGGATTCCGTCATCCGCTCGGCGGCGGCAGGGTCCCTGGACGATACGCCCCTGAACCTGCTGCCCAGATGGAGGTCCGCGCAATGGACGAACCTGAAACTGCTGCTCATAGCTCCTAATAGTTCAAACCCGATATAAATCATTGACCGGGGGGTGGCTGAAAACCCCCTGCCGATATGGCATCGGAGCTTCGCCGCCTCGCCAGGCACGAGGACATCCCTGCGATGATCGGGGACCTCTGCAGGTTCGCCAACGAGCCCGACGGGATGCACCCCCTGGTAAAGGCGATCCTCCTGCACTACATCCTGGCGCACATCCATCCCTTCGAGGACGGAAACGGGCGGACATCCAGAGCGCTGTTCTACTGGTTCTGCATGAGGGAAGGATGCCCCCTGATCGGATACACCGCTGTTTCGAAGGCGATCGGGAAGCACCGCCAGGGGTACAGCATGGCATACCTCCTGTCGGAGACCGACCATGAGGATGTCACGTACTTCGTCAGGTACAACCTGAAGATGGTATCGGAGGCCGTCGGGGACCTGGACTCCTACATGGAGAGGAAGGCCAGGGAGGAGGCGTATGCCATGGAGGGCTTGGAGGGGACGGGGCTCAGCCCCAGGCAGTCGCGGATCCTGACGGACCTGAAGCACAGCCCGGAGCCGATGTCGCAGTACGAGCTGTCCGCGAAGCATCAGACCCCTGTGCCCACGATAAGGAGGGACCTGATGAAGCTCTTGGACATGGGGCTGATCGCGGAATCGGGGAAGGACGGGCACAGGCAGCTGTACGCCTATGTCAGGGATAAGTGAAACTCTTCACAACTCGTCGTAGCTCTTCATATGAAGAGTTCCGCGCCCTGAAGCGATGTATAGAAATGCCCGGGGAACAGCCCTATGAGAGCCGGTTCCCCGGTAAAGGCCCGGAGGGGATCGCTCCCCTTCGGCATTATCAGTCGCGCTTGAACGACATGAAGATGAGGATCTGGAGGGCCAGCACAGCGCATGCCGCCACGGCCACGATCAAAGTCTTCTTGTCCGAGTCGTCGCTGTTGCCGTCGTCCGTGGGTGTGATGATGGGATACGGCACGTAGTCGTCCTCGTCATCCCACCAGATCGCGTTGTCCGCTGCCCTGACCGATCCGGTTGAGGGGTCGATGGTGAGCTTCGTGCCGTTCGGTCCGCCGGTGTAGGACTGCCCGTCTACGGTGACCGTCTTGCCGGCGCCGATCTCGGCCACGAGCTTGCCGTCGCTGATCTGGATGACAGTCTCCTGGTCGATGCTGTCGATTGTGACATTCTCGATCTCAACCTCTCCGCCTTTGGGGACGGTGACGGTGCCTGTTCCCCTTCCGGTCACCTTGACGATGATGATCTTCCCCTCGTCGCCGGTGTTGGTGACCGGGAGGTCGCCGACATCGATGCTCTCGCCTTTGTCGAGCTCGACGGCTCCGCCGATGAGCTCGTTCGAGTCCTTGGTGATCTCGATGATGGTGTTGTCCTCGTCGGCGGTGTACTCGACGTTCATGTCGTCCCCGGTTATCCTGACCTTTCCGCCGGTCTTGGGGATGACTATATTGTCCTTCCCATCTCCGGGCTGAACCGTGATGACGTCATCGCCGGTGCCGTCGGGGTTGGTGATGACCTTCCCGCTGCCTCCACCGATGCAGGAATCCCCATCGTTCAGGCCGGTGGTCTCAGTGACTACCTCGATAGCTGCAGAGGTTGCGAGCCAAAGGGTGCCCGAACCAGAGACAACGCGGTATACGATACCTGCTTCAGTCGGCTTGTCGCTGCGGAAATAGACATCGTCCCCGGCCTTCGCACCGGTAGCGAACTGCACCTCGCCGTCAGTGAATGAGGCGCTAGTGTAGAACCCTATGTTCGCACCCTCGGTCAACGGGCTGTCATTGCAGACCGTCAGCATCTTGCTGGAATAAGAGCAGATGTTGCTCGCTCCGTCCACGATCGTTCCAGTTGTGCCTGCGATCTTGTTCCCTGAGATCACAGCCGTGCCGCCGAGGATGAGTTCGGAGTTTGTGCTGTAGACGCAGACCCCTCCGGCCTTGCTGCCCGTGTTCGTGGAGCTGCACTCGTTCTCTGTGATAGTGCCTCCGGTTATCGTGGCGCTTCC
>CAVKKO010000126.1:0-5490 GCA_963656905.1 Bacteroidaceae bacterium
GTCTCGCATAGCCTGCGCTGCTGCTTCTTGTTCGGGCGGAGCCTCAGCGTCACGGTTATGCAGGACATCAGTAGTAGTTGCGCGCTCTCAGGCTATAAAGGTTGTGCGGAGAGTTCCACTCGCGGCCTGCCTGGCAGCCGATCAAAGGTCACCAACTTTCTGCTCACCTAGCCCGTAAACAGTTCTCATCCGGTTCCTAATCCGACCTGCAGGGCGGCCAACAGCATCTTCCCGAACAGATTCGATATTGATTGAGAACCGAGGGGTCTCCCCCCGGAAATATTTCAATGCTTCTTGCCCTGGTTCGCCACGGCGGCCATCTTGGCCCCTATGGCGTCCTGGTCTCCCAGGTACCTCTTGGACACGACGTTGAAGCCGGAGTCGAACTCGTACACCAGCGGCACGCCGGTGGGGATGTTCACTCCCGTGATCTCGTCGTCGCTGAGGCCGTCGAACACCTTGACCAGCGCTCTCAGCGAGTTCCCGTGGGCTGCGATCAGCACCCTGTCGCCGGCGAGCATCCTGGGCTTGATCTCTTTCTCGAAATAAGGAGCTGCTCTGGCGACGGTGTCCTTCAGGCTCTCCGTGAGCGGGAGGCGTTCCCTCGGCACGGTGCGGAACATCTCCTGGTTGGCGGGGTTCCTCTCGTCCTCTGGCGAGAGCTCCGGCGGAGGCGTCGCATATGACCTCCTCCAGACCTTGACCTGGTCCTCACCGTACTTCTCGGCGGTCTCGGACTTGTTGAGCCCCTGGAGCGCACCGTAATGGCGCTCGTTGAGCTCCCATGCCTTGACCACCGGCAGCCACTCCCTGTCCATGGCCTGGAGGGCGCCGTTCAGAGTGTGGATGGCCCTCTTCAGGAAGGATGTGTAGCAGATGTCGAAGTCCAGGCCCTCGGCCTTCATCAGCTCGCCTGCCGAAGCCGCTTCCGTGCGCCCTTTCTCCGAGAGCTCCACGTCGGTCCAGCCGGTGAACAGGTTCAGCCTGTTCCACTCGCTCTCCCCGTGGCGGAGGAGGACTAGCCTCATTGTCCCTGTCATGGATGCGGGATATCCGTGGCTCCGATAAAACGATGTGCGTCCCTCGGCAGGTTGATAAACATCCCGCCGTTGGGTGTGAGCATGGAGTTCAAGTACCCTGAGCTTGCGGAATCCATAAGGGAGTCTGTCAGGCGCGCATCCGAAGGGAAGAGGGTGGGCGTGGCATTCTCCGGCGGACTGGACTCCGGGCTCATCTCATGTCTGGCCAACGAGTATGCAGAGTCCGTGACCCTCTACACCTGCGGGTCCGACGGGTCCTTCGACGTCAGGGCCGGGGAGGAGCTGTCTCAGAGGATAGGCCTTCCGTGGAAGCAGCTCAGGATATCCAAGGACACCCTGGAGGACGAGATCCGCAGGTTCATATCCATAACCGGCACCGACGATCCCTTCACGATCTCCTACGACCTCCAGCTGTTCACCGTCTGCGAGTACTCCGAAGAAGATGTGATACTCTCCGGCCAGGGGGCCGACGAGTACTTCATGGGATGCGCCAAGCTGGTGGAATGCGCCGACTGCGACTACAACGCCTACGTGAAGGACGGAGTGAAGAGGCTCATGGAGGTGTCCGTCCCCTGCGAGAGATGCATCGCATCCCATTTCGGCAAGGACCTCCAATACCCGTATCTCGACCCCGCCGTCCTTGAGCAGGTGGCTCTCGTGGATCCTGCAGACCTTAAGCCCAGGGACATGGCCTCCAGGAAGCAGGTCCTGAAGGACGCCGCATGCCATCTCGGATACCCGTGCCTCGAGAAGAGGATCAAGAAGGCCTCCCAGTACGGCTCCGGCACCACAGACATCATCCGCGCCCTGGCAAAGTCCAAGGGGATGATGTTCAACAGGTACATCCAGTCGATATACGACGAGGTCTTCCCCGACGGGAAGGACGGTTCTTGAGCACCCCGTTCCGACGGTTCCCGTGCGTTTTCACATCAAACCGGTGCAGAACGCCATTCTGACCGGGAATTCCCGACCCTACCCTTTATTAGAAGGCGCGTGTTAGGGTATCCAAAGAGGATATGGTGTAATCATGTCTGCTGAGAAAGTCACAGTTTCTGTAATCAAAGCCGATGTCGGATCCGTCGTCGGCCATTCGAGACCGCACCCTTCCATGCTCGAGGCCTCCAAGGAGATCCTTGCCGACGCCCAGAAGCAGGGTGTCATCGAGGACTTCTACGTCACCCGCGTCGGGGACGACATCAACCTTTACATGACCCACTACAAGGGAGAGGGCAACAAGGACGTCCACGGAGCCGCCTGGGAGTGCTTCCAGAAAGCCGCCAAGCTGGCCAAGTCCATGAAGCTCTACGCCGCCGGACAGGACATCCTCACGGATGCGTTCTCCGGCAACGTCAAGGGAGCCGGCCCCGGCTCCGCCGAGATGACCTTCGAGGAGAGGGGGTCCGAGCCTCTGCTGTTCTTCATGGCAGACAAGACCGAGCCCTCCGCGTACTCGCTCCCCCTGTCCCGCATCTTCCTCGACCCCTTCACCACCACCGGCCTCGTCGTCGACGCCAGGGCCAAGAAGGGATTCGATGTTGAAATTCAGGACGTCATCGGGCACAAGAAGGTCGTCATGCAGTCTCCCGAGGAGACCCTGAGCATCCTGTCCCTGCTGGGAGACACCTCCAGGTACGCCATCAAGAGGATCTGCTCCAGGGCCGGGATCGGGCCCGCATGCGTCGTCTCCACCGACAAGCTCAACCTGACCGCCGGGAAGTACATCGGAAAGGACGACCCTGTGTGCGTCTGCCGCGCCCAGAGCGGTCTGCCCTCCGTCGGAGAGTACCTCCAGCCCTTCATGAACACCACCATGCTCGTGGCCGGATGGATGAGAGGATCGCACTACGGTGCCTTCTACCCCTGCTCCCCCGAAGACTCTGACCCCGTCTACTTCGACGGGCCTCCAAGAATATGCTGCCTCGGATTCCAGCTCAACGAGGGCAAGCTGCAGGGACTCGAGCCCATAGGAGCCAAGAACGGCGAGCATGTGCCCGTCGACTTCTTCGGCAACCAGACATGGGACCTGGCCAGGCAGAACTCCATCAAGGCCAGCAAGTTCATGAGGAGCCAGGGGCCCTTCATGCCCTCCATCCTCGGACCCGAGGAGATGGAGTACACTTCCAGGCCCGAGGTCCTCAAGGAGCTGACCTCCAGGTTCCAGGATCTGTGAGAGCGATGCAGAAAGCCCCCACGGTCATCGTCAACTTCAAGGTCTACGCCGAGGTGGAGGGCCTTCGGGCCGCCACCCTGGCCAAGACCTGCCAGAAGGTGTCGAAGGAGTCCGGCGTCGAGATGGCGATATGCCCGCCCGTGATAGACCTGGCAGTGCTCTCCGAAGTGCTGGAGATCCCGGTCTACTCGCAGAACGTGGACCCCCTGCCCCCCGGATCGGGGACCGGGTACATCACGCCATCCATGCTCCATTCCGCGTTCGTGAAGGGAACCCTGGTCAACCATTCCGAGCACAGGCAGCCTGCTGAAGCGGTCGGCAAGTGCGTCGGCATGTGCAGGGAGCTCGACATCGTCACATGCGCCTGCGCAGAGAGCGTGGACAAAGCGAAGGAGCTTGCCGCGTTCTCGCCCGACATAATCGCCGTGGAGCCCCCCGAGCTCATCGGAGGGGACATCTCGGTCACATCCGCAGACCCGGGCATCGTCTCCGGGACGGTCGAGGCCGTCCATTCCGTCGACAGCGGCATCCATGTGATGTGCGGTGCCGGCGTGAAGACCGGAGAGGACGTCCGCGCCGCCATGGACCTTGGTGCCGACGGCGTCCTGCTGGCTTCCGGTGTCGTGAAGGCGAAGGATCCCGAGGCCGCCCTCAGGAATCTAATAAAATACATTTGAACGGGCGTGTGCCCGGGCCCCTTCGGGGGCCTTCTTACCTATTCTCGACAATCCGCTTCACAGCTTCATCTGCATGTTCATGGTCGAACATCTTCCTCAGGAACGAGAATTGCACGCATCCTCTATAACCGATGCCTGCAACGCTCAGTCTTTCAGGCACGTTATGGGCACCACATAGACCCCGTCCGGACGTTTCACTGCCACCCTGCTTATGCCGCAGATGACGCAGAGCACCGTCGGGACCTTGGCGCCTTTCTCCTCGAACAGCCTCTTCATCCGCAGAAGGCCCTTCGCAGCCGCATCCACTTCGTGGAATCCGAGCACGATCTCGAACGCGCCCCATCTGCCATCAGGCAGCTCGACTATGGCATCGATCTCATTTCCCCTGCCGTCACGATAATGGAATAGCGAACCATCATGCGCTTCTGCATAGACTGCAAGGTCCCTCTCGCACAGGCCTTCGAACAAGGGCACGTATGCCCTGATGCTGTCCATAAGCACACCCACATCGAGCTTCAGAGCAGCAATCGAGAGTGACGGATCGATGAGATGGAGCTTAGGGCTCTTGCCTACGCGCATGTCTGATTTGAAACAGGGGTTGAAAGCCGGTTGAGCCCAAAGAACATGCATCCTTTCCAATACAGACCTGTAATCCGCCAGAGTATTCTCGCTGATTCCCTGACCGTCGTGCGATTCCATGCTCGAGATCAGCGAAGGAGCCTTCACAACAGATGATTCGTTACGGGCGAAAGCCCTGACTACTCTCATCATCCTGTCTAAGTCCCTCTTCGTCCCGTGGATCTCTGAGCATCCGTCCTCGCAGAAGCTCTTGACGCGGGCCCTGTTGGCACGGACGGGATCCTTCTCACCGGTTACAAGATCTGGCCATCCGCCACGGACCGTGAGCCCCATCAGCTTCTCGAGCGTAGACGCCTCGACGGCCTGGTTCTCGAACTCCCCCTCGAAGAGCCCCATGAGCGATACTGTTCCCATGGAGTCGAAGGATTCGTACAGCGACATCGGGCGGATGTCCAAAGTGCATATCCGCCCTATGCCGGAATGGAGCCTCTCATTGCGAAACTCCTCCGGGAGCATGAAGGATTCGCACAGGATATACTGTCCTTTCTTGCCTGTCCTGTCGACACTGAAACGGACATCGTCCCATAGGGAAGGCACAGCCTGCCACTCGTCTATGAGCCTTGGGGATTCGCCGTTCAACGCTATGGTACGGTCCAATGATGCCAATTCGGCATTGTTGCCCTCGAGCAGGATCTCGCTGTTGCACAGCTCCCTGCACATCCGGGTCTTCCCGCAGCCCTTCGGGCCACGGATGTTGACACAACCGAATGAGCGAAGGCAATCCTGGATGATGGGGGCCATGAGACGAGGGTATCCCGGAGATGCGACAACCATGTCAGGCACATCGGATCGATAGGATATAACACAGTCTATGATTGATGTGTTTTCTCATATTTTATTGAGGATTTTTCCTGAATATTATTGAGCAGTTTTACAAGTCTCCATAGTGATGATCGCAGACTGCCGATCAGATTGTCTGTGCTCTGAAAGCTACTTTTATCTACACCTATTGCTAACCTCCGCA